>JBDTVU010000154.1:0-7266 GCA_040007035.1 Betaproteobacteria bacterium
GTCGACGTGACGAGCGGCCAGATCGTCGCGTTCTCCGGCACGTCGGCCAGCTCGCCGCGGTCGCCGGTCGCGCTCGCGCGGGCGAACGCGATGATCTTCGGCAGGTGGCGCGCATCCTCGCGCGACGGCAGCCGGCCCTCGGCGGCGGCGCGCTCGAGGTGGTGGTGGCAGACGTAGTTCGCGCGGCCCTTCAGCAGCGCCAGCGTGGCCGGCAGTGCGAGCGCGTCGCGGACGAGCGGCAGGTCGCGCTGGAAGAGCTGGTCCTGCAGCGTCTTGGTGCCGGTGGAGACGATCACCTTGCCGCCGTACAGCAGCGCCGGCACCAGATAGGCGAACGTCTTGCCGGTGCCGGTGCCGGCCTCGGCGATCAGCGCGCCGCGCGCGGCGATGGCGCGTGCCACGGCGTCGGCCATCGCCAGTTGCTGCGGACGGAAACGGAAACCGCCGAGCGCGCGGGCGAGGCGACCGCCTTCGCCGAAGATCGATGCCAACTCCGCGCTCGGGACGGCGGCCGTGTCGACGTCGGCGGTGTCGACGTCCGCGGCGGGCGGCGCGTGGCGCGCGTCGGCGCTCAGTTCGCGGCCTTCCGCGCCGCGGCGACGGCCGCCTTGGCTTTCGCGCCGGCGGGCGCCGCGACCTTCGTCTTCGCCGCCGAGAGATCGGCCCGCACGGAATCGGCGCGGTCGCGGAACGTGCCGTACGGCGCGGTGACGCGCGTCTTGTATTCGTCGTCGGATTCGCCGGGCTTCCACTTGAGTTCGACGAGCGCCCGGAGCCACAGGTCGTGCAGCGCGCGCAGCCCGTCGACCGCGGTGCGGCTGCCGGTGGCCTCGCGCAGCGCCGACTGGTACGGGCGCGTCATCGACAGCTTGTGCTTGTCGACGCAGTACTCGGTCTTCGCGCCGTTGACGCCTTCCTCGGCCTTCTCGTAGCCGAACTCGATGATCTCGATGCTCTTGATCTGCCGGCACATCGTGTAGAGGTGCTCGACGGCGTTGAGGAAGCAGTCGACGGCGCCGGTTCCGGTGGCGTTCGGGCAGAGGTAAGTGTCGGGCTTCGGGACGAAATTGGCGCCCTGCGCCGCGGCAGGCGCGGCGGGGAGGACGGCGGCCAGCACGAACGCGGCAACGGAAAGGCGGAGCAGTCGGAGCATGGCGGAACCCGCGGCGGAACGAATCACGGATGCTACTCTGGTAACGGTGCCGCGCTCAAGTCGACCGAACGGACGGGCGGCTCGACGGGCCGCCACCATTCGACGACTAGCTGCAGCCTTGCCCGACCGTTCCATTCGTTGACGTCGAGACGATACGCGGCGTGGATCGTCGGCGGCAGCGGATCCGGCTCGTTGAACCGGATCGCGTCGAACGTGGCGCCGTCGCGGCCGAGCACGAGCTTGCGGTGGCGCTCGCCGACGACCTTCTGTTCGACGACGGCGAACGTGTCGTCGAACAGCGGCGCCGGGAAGCCCTGGCCCCAGACGCCGCCGCGCAGCGCATCGGCGAGCTCGAGGCCGAGCAGGGCGGCGTCGAGCGGGCCGTCGCTCGGGAGCGTCCGCGCCAGCTCGGCGGGCGAGAGCTGCTCGCGCGCGACCGCCTCGAACAGCGCCGCGAACTGCGGCAGGTCCGCCTCCGCGAGCGACAGCCCGGCGGCGAATGCGTGACCGCCGAACTTCGGCACGAGACCGGGCGCGCGCTTGGCGACGACGTCGAGCGCGTCGCGCAGATGGAATCCTGCGATCGAGCGGCCGGATCCCTTGAGCTCGCCGCTGGCGCCGCGGGCGAAGACGACGGTCGGGCGGTGGAAGCGGTCCTTCAGCCGCGACGCGACGATGCCGACCACACCCTGATGCCACTCGGGGCGGTAGAGGCAAAGCGTGTACGCGTCGGCGTCGGGGACGTCGACCGCGCGCGCCGCGAGTTCCGCCAGCGCTTCCTCCTGCATCGTCGCCTCGACTTCGCGCCGCTCGCGGTTCAGCCGGTCGAGCTGTGTTGCCAGCGGCCGCGCCGCGACCGCCGTGTCGGCCAGCAGGCAGCGGATGCCGATCGTCATGTCGGCCAGCCGGCCGGCGGCGTTGAGCCTCGGTCCGGCGACGAAGCCGAGGTCGTACGTCGTCGCGCGGCGGGCGTCGCGGTCGGCGGCGACGAACAGCGCGACGACGCCGGGCTGCGCGCGGCCGGCGCGGATGCGGGCGAGGCCCTGCGCGACCAGCGTCCGGTTGACACGGTCGAGGCGGACGACGTCGGCGACGGTGCCGAGCGCAACCAGGTCGAGCAGCGTGCCGAGGTTCGGCTCCGCGCACCCGGCGAACGCGCCGCGCTCGCGCAACGCCGCGCGGGTCGCGAGCAGCACGTAGAACATCACGCCGACGCCCGCGATGTGCTTCGACGGAAACGCGCAGCCCGGCTGGTTCGGATTCACGATCAGCGCCGGCGCCGGCAGCGTCGCCGCCGGCAGGTGATGGTCGGTGACGATCACCTCGATGCCGAGGGCCGCCGCGGCGGCGACGCCGTCGTGGCTGGCGATGCCGTTGTCGACGGTGACGATGAGCCGTGGCGCGCGGGTGGCGGCCTGCAGGACGATCTCCGGCGTCAGGCCGTAACCGTATTCGAATCGGTTCGGCACCAGGAAATCGACGTCGGCGCCCATGGCCGCGAGACCGCGGACGCCGACGGCGCACGCGGTTGCACCGTCGGCGTCGTAGTCGGCGACGATGAGGATACGCTCGCGTTGGAGGACGGCGTCGGCGAGCCGCGTCGCGGCGGCGTCGATGCCTTTCAGCAACGCGAACGGCGGCAGGCCGGCGAGACCGGTGTCGAGTTCGTCGGAGGAGACGATGCCGCGCGCCGCGTACACGCGCGCCAGCACGGGTGGCACGCCCGCCGCAGCGAGCGCCTTCGCGGAGGCGGGCACCGGACGGCGGACGAGCTCCATCAGTCGTCGCTCCGGGCGGCGGCGAGCAGCGCGTCGAGATCCGGCGAGGAGAAGCGATCGGCGATCCGCTGCCAGCCGCGACGCGGGCGCGCGGTCCACACGGCTGCGTCGCCGGCGCCGTCGGCGACCAACGTCACCGATTCGAGCGTGCGGCGGCCGAGCGCGGCCCACGCCGGCGCCATCCACGCGGCGTCCAGCGCAGCGAGGTCGTGCGCCGGGCCCGTCGCGACGACGAGCAATTCCGCATCGCACGCTGCAGCGAGCACCGGGTCGAGGCTCTCCGGCAATGGCTGCGCCGGATTGCCGACGTGGCGGGCGAGTGCCGCGGCGAACCCGTCGTCGGCGAAGGTGTCGATCTTCGTGGTCGCAGTTGGCGGCGCCAGCGTGCCGCCCTGCGAGAACCAGACACCGCTGACCGACGCGGCGCCGGCGCGCTCCCGCTGCGCGTTGACCGGGTGCTCGTGGAACAGCATCTGGATTTCCTGCTGCCACCGCCGCCACGTGCGCGCGTCGTCGCCGGCCGGCATCAGCGCGCGGAGCGATCGGCCGATCGCCGCGGCGATCGGGCGCGTCGCGAGCCGCTGCGGCGCGGGCGCGCGGACGAACCATGCGTCGGGTCGCGGCGCGACGAACGCAACGCCGTCGGCGGAGAAGTGCGCGTTCAGCATCGCGACGAGCGCATCGGCATCGTCTGCCGTCAGGTCGGCGACGGCGCCGGTGAGCCGCACGTCGTCGCGCCCGGCGACGAGCGTCACCGGATCGGCAGCAAGCCAGTAAGCGGAACCCGGGTCGACGCCGAGCGCGGCGGCGCGGATCGACGCCAGCGGCCAGTCGCTCTGGCGGGCGATGCCGAATCGCGCCGCCAGCACCGCGTCGATGCCATCGGGCTCGCGAGCCGGCGGGCCGGCCGCGGCAACCAGGCGCGCGAGCCCCGGCGCGGAACCGGTGCCGGGCGCGAGCAGGCCTGGGAGGGTGAGGACGAGATGCATGGCGATCGAGGCGCGGCGCCCGTCTCGCAAAGCCTAGCATGCGATAATGCCGCTGCTCGTCGAATCGCGCGCGAAGGTCCCGCATGCCGAAGCACGTCGTCGTCCGGAAAGTCCGGGAACCCTCGCAGAAGGCCGCGCACGCGCGCAGCTTGAACGTCGCGCCCGAGCCGATGGGCCACCGCCTGCGGCAACACGCTTGACTCCCTACGAAATCACCGTCGGCCTGAGGTACACGCGGGCGCGTCGCGGCTCGGGCCGCAACTCGTTCATCTCGTTCATCGCGCTGACGTCGATGGCCGGTATCGCGCTCGGCGTCGCCGCCCTGATCGTCGTGCTGTCGGTGATGAACGGCTTCCAGGAGGAGCTGCGCACGCGGATCCTCGCCGTCGCGTCGCACATCGAGATCCGCGGCCTGCCGGTGCTCGCCGACGACACGGCGGTGGCGAAGGCGGCGCTCGCGAACCCGCGGGTGAAGGCGGCGGCGCCGTACGTGCTCGGCCAGGCGATGCTGTCGGTGGGCGAGGTCAACCGCGGCGCGATCGTCCGCGGCATCGAGCCGCGAGCCGAGGCCGGCGTCGCCGACATCGGCAAGTCGATGCGCGCCGGCACACTCGAAGCGCTGAAGCCGGGCGAGTTCGGGATCGTGCTCGGCGGCGAGCTCGCGCGTGCGCTCGGCGTGCGCCTCGGCGATCCGGTCGTCGTCATCGTCCCGCAGGGCACGCTGACGCCGGCGGGGACGCTGCCGCGGCTGAAGAGCTTCCATGTCGTCGGCGTGTTCGAGGTCGGCATGTACGAGTTCGACAGCGGCCTCGCGCTGATCGACATCGACGACGCGAAGCGGCTGTACCGGCTCGACGGCGTCTCCGGCGTGCGGCTGAAACTCGACGACCTGTTCGCCGCGCCGGCGGTCGCCCGCGAGCTGGCCGTCACGCTCCCGGTCGACGTCGAGGTGCGCGACTGGACGCGCAGCCACGCCAACTTCTTTCGCGCCGTCGCGATCGAGAAGCGGGTGATGTTCATCATCCTGACGCTGATCATCGCGGTGGCCGCATTCAACATCGTGTCGGCGCAGGTGATGACCGTCACCGACAAGCAGGCCGACATCGCGATCCTGCGCACGATCGGCGCGTCGCCGGCGTCGATCCTCGCGATCTTCATCATCCAGGGCGCGCTGATCGGCGTCATCGGTACGCTGATCGGCGTCGCCGGCGGCGTGCTGCTCGCGCTCAACATCGACGTCGTCGTGCCGGCGATCGAGCGCGCGCTCGGCACCCAGTTCCTCGACCGGTCGGTCTACTACATCAGCGAGCTGCCGTCGGACCTTCAGCGCGGCGACGTGGTCACCATCGCGGCGATCGCGCTGGCGCTGGCGCTGGTCGCGACGATCTACCCGGCGTGGCGGGCGTCGCGCGTCAACCCGGCCGAGGCGCTGCGCTATGAATGACGCCCGGCCGGTGCTCGCCTGTCGCGGTCTGGCGAAAACCTACTCCAGCGGCCCGCTGGAGGTGCCGGTGCTGCTCGGCATCGACCTCGACGTGCAGCCGGGCGAGCGGCTGGCGATCGTCGGCGTCTCCGGCTCCGGCAAGAGCACGCTGTTGCACCTGCTCGGCGGGCTCGACGCGCCAACCGGGGGCACGGTGAGTGTCGACGGCGTCGACGTCGCTTCGCTGTCGGAGGCCGAGCGCGGCCGCGTGCGCAACCGCGCGCTGGGCTTCATCTACCAGTTCCATCACTTGCTGCCGGAGTTCACGGCGCTGGAAAACGTCGCGATGCCGCTGGTCATCCGGCGTCAGGAACCGGCAGCGGCGAGGGCCGCGGCAGTCGAAACGCTGGAGCGCGTCGGGCTCGGTCACCGCCTGCGGCACCTCCCCGGCGAGCTCTCCGGCGGCGAGCGGCAGCGGGTTGCGCTCGCCCGGGCCCTCGTCACCGCGCCTCGCTGCGTGCTCGCCGACGAGCCGACGGGCAACCTTGACCGCCGCACCGCGGGCCAGGTGTTCGACCTGATGCTGGAGTTGAATCGTGCCGTCGGGACGAGCCTCGTCATCGTCACCCACGACCCGGAACTCGCGGCGCGGACCGACCGGACGCTGCATCTCGTCGACGGGGTGCTGGTAATGGGGTCGGTAATGGGGTCGGGTTAAAATATCAAAATCGATAATTTAACCTGACCCCATTACCCCATTACCAGCGGCGGCTCGTCCATCAGCGCAACCTGCTCGCGCAACTCGAGGATGCGGTCCTGCCAGTAGCGCTGGCTGCCGAACCACGGGAACGCCGCGGGAAACGCGGGGTCGTCCCAGCGCTGCGCGAGCCACGCCGAGTAGTGCAGCAGGCGCAGCGTTCGCAGCGCCTCGACCAAGTGCAGTTCGCGCGGGTCGAACGAGTGAAAGTCCTCGTAGCCGGCGAGCACATCCGCGAGCTGGCGCGTCATGTCGGCACGCTCACCGGACAGCAGCATCCACAGGTCCTGCACGGCCGGGCCGGTGCGCGCGTCGTCGAAGTCGACGAAATGCGGGCCGTCGTCTGCCCACAGCACGTTGCCGGCGTGGCAATCGCCGTGCAGCCGCAGCGTCGCCACGTCGCCGGCGCGATCAAAGCAGCGGCGCACCCCCGCGAGCGCCTGCGCCGACACGCTCTCCCACGCCGGCAGGAGGTCGGCGGGCACGGCGCCGTGCGCGAGCAGCCAGTCGCGCGGGATCGTCCCGAAGGTGTCGACGCCGAGCGCCGGCCGGTGGACGAATGGCGCCAGCGCGCCGACCGCGTGGATGCGGCCGAGGAACCGGCCCATCCATTCCAGCGTCGCGCGGTCGGAAAGCTCGGGCGCGCGGCCGCTGCACCTCGGATAGACGGCGAAACGGAAGCCGGCAAACGTCTGCAGCGTCGCGCCGCCGAACGCAAGCGCGGGGACCGCCGGTATTTCGCGCTCCGCGAGCTCGGCGACGAACGCGTGCTCCTCCTGAATCTGCGCGTCGCTCCACCGCGCCGGCCGGTAGAATTTGACGACGACCGGCGGCCCTTCGTCGCGCCAGGCCTGGTAGACGCGGTTCTCGTAGCTCCCGAGCGCCAGCAGCCGTCCGTCGCCGCGCACGCCGACACTGTCGAGCGCGTCGAGGACGCAATCCGGGGTGAGGCCGGCGTAGGGGGGCGGGGCGGCGGTCGTCATCCACCCATTCTACGTTCCGGGGGCGAGTACCTCTCGGGGGTGGCGTGTGGCGTCGGCTGCAACTGCGGCCGGTGCGGCGGCGTCAGTACTCGACCGGCACCGGGTCGAGCGAACGCCACAGGTACCAGGTGGCGACCGACCGCCACGGCTGCCACGCCGCGGCGAGCTCGCGCATCGCCGCCG
>JBDTVU010000155.1:0-7249 GCA_040007035.1 Betaproteobacteria bacterium
CCGATCTCGCGCAGCACCGCGATCGACGCGTCGCGCATGATCTGGTATTCCTTGTCGGTCAGCGTCTGCGCCGGCGCGACGGTGATCGAGTCGCCGGTATGCACGCCCATCGGGTCGAGGTTCTCGATCGAGCAGACGATGATGCAGTTGTCCTTCTTGTCGCGGACGACCTCCATCTCGAACTCTTTCCAGCCCAGCAGCGACTCCTCGATCAGGATCTCCCGCGTCGGCGACACGTCGAGGCCGCGCTTGACCATCTCGACGAACTCGTCCTTGTTGTAGGCGATGCCGCCGCCGGTACCGCCGAGCGTGAACGAGGGGCGCAGCACCGCCGGGAAGCCGATCGTCGCCTGCACCTCCAGCGCCTGCTCGAGGTTGTGGGCGATGCCGGAGCGCGCCGAGCCGAGCCCGATGCGGGTCATCGCCGCCTTGAACTTCTCGCGGTCCTCGGCCTTGTCGATGGCCTTCTTCGTCGCCCCGATCAGCTCGACGTCGAACTTGTTGAGAACGCCTTCGCGGGCGAGATCGAGCGCGCAGTTGAGCGCGGTCTGCCCGCCCATCGTCGGCAGCAGCGCGTCGGGGCGCTCGCGCTCGATGATCCTGGCCACCATCTGCCAGGTGATCGGCTCGATGTAGGTGACGTCGGCCATCTCCGGGTCGGTCATGATCGTCGCCGGATTCGAGTTGACGAGGATGACCTTGTAGCCCTCCTCGCGCAGCGCCTTGCACGCCTGTGCCCCGGAGTAGTCGAACTCGCACGCCTGGCCGATGACGATCGGGCCGGCGCCGATGATCAGGATGCTCTCGATGTCGGTGCGCTTGGGCATCAGTGCCCGCCCGGCCGCCCGAAGGGCACTGCGCGCCCCCTCGGGGGGCAGCGAACGTAGTGAGCGTGGGGGTCGTTCATCCGCCCGCCCGGCCGCCCGAAGGGCACTGCGGCCTTGCAGGCCGCGGCGTTGCGAGACGCAACGCCTCCTCGCGCCGTCCATGCCGGCGCAGGCCGGCATGGAGCCGCGGCACTCGGCCCCCTCGGGGGGCAGCGAACGTAGTGAGCGTGGGGGTCGTTCATACTTTCTTTTCCATCAGCTTCACGAAACGGTCGAATAGATACCCGATGTCGTGCGGGCCCGGGCTCGCTTCCGGATGGCCCTGGAAGCAGAACACCGGCTTGTCGGTCCACGCGAGGCCCTGCAGGCTGCCGTCGAACAGCGACACGTGGGTCACGCGCACGTTTCCGGGCAGCGAGGCGGGGTCGACGTCGAAGCCGTGGTTCTGGCTGGTGATGAGCACCTGCCCGGTGTCGCGGTCGAGCACCGGATGGTTGGCGCCGTGATGGCCGAACTTCATCTTGAGCGTGCGGCCGCCGGCCGCCAGACCGAGCAACTGGTGGCCGAGGCAGATGCCGAACACCGGCAGGTCGGCGGCGACGATTTCCCGGATTGCCGCGACCGCGTAGTCGCACGGTTCCGGGTCACCGGGGCCGTTCGACAGGAACACGCCGTCGGGCGCCAGCGCCAGCACCGCGGCGGCGGGCGTCTGCGCCGGGACGACGGTAACCCGGCAGCCGCGCGCAGCGAGCAGCCGCAGGATGTTGTGCTTGACTCCGAAGTCGTAGGCGACGACGTGGAACCGCGGCGCCGCCGGCGCGCCGTAGCCGCTGCCCAGCGCCCACGTCCCGCCGCTCCATTCGTACGGCGCCGCGCAACTCACCACTTTCGCGAGGTCCTGCCCCGCCATCGACGGCGCCGACTTGGCCCGTGCCACGGCATCGGCCTCCTCGCGCGTGCCGATGCCGGTTCCCGCGACGAGGCAACCGTTCTGGGCGCCGCGCTCGCGCAGGATCCGCGTCAGCTTCCGCGTGTCGAGGTCGGCGATGCCGACGATGCCGTTCGCGGCGAGGTACGAGCCCAGATCGCCGGTCGAGCGGAAGTTCGACGCCAGCCGCGGCAGGTCGCGGATGACGAGGCCGGCAGCGAACGGCCGCCGCGATTCGGCGTCGTCGGGGTTCACGCCGACGTTGCCGATGTGCGGATAGGTGAGGGTGACGATCTGGCCCGCGTACGAAGGGTCGGTCAGGATTTCCTGGTAGCCCGTCATCGCCGTGTTGAACACCACTTCGCCGATCGCGTGGCCGGTCGCGCCGATCGCCCGGCCGCGGAAGACGGTGCCGTCGGCGAGCGCGAGAATCGCCGGCACTTCCGGCGCGAACAGCGGGGCGGGTGCGGCGGTCGTCGGGTGAGGCGCGTTCATCACGAACTCGATCGGAGGGCCCCGGGTGCGTCGCACGGTGGCGCCCGCCTCGGACGCACCTTCGGTGGACGGACGGCGGACGTACAAACGGGGAAGGCGACCCTTCCCCGCTTTGAATCCTGCGGATTATACCCCGATCGGCCACCCGCCTTCAATCGCGGGCGTCCGGGAGCGGCGTCAGTAGGCCGCCGAGAATCCGCCGTCGACATAGAGCAGATGGCCGGTCACGTAGTCGGCGGCGGCCGAGGCGAGGAACACCGCGGCGCCGGCGATCTCCGGCGGCTCGGCCCAGCGTCCCGCGGGCGTGCGCCTCGCCACCCACGCCGAGAATTCCGCGTCGGCGACCAGCGGCGCGTTCATCTCGGTCCGGAAGAATCCGGGGGCAATGCCGTTGACCTGCACGTTGAACGGCGCGACCTCGACGGCGAGCGCGCGCGTCATCATCTTCAGCGCGCCCTTGCTCGTCGCGTAGGGGACGATGTTCGGCCGGCCGAGGTCGGAGGCCAGCGAACAGATGTTGACGATCTTGCCGCGCCGGCGCGCCTTCATCGACGGCAATACGGCGCGGGTGACGAGGAACGGGCCGTCGACGTTGGACGCCTGCAGGCTGCGCCACTCGGCCACCGTGTACTCGTCGAGCGGTTTCCTGACGTTGACGCCGGCGTTGTTGACGAGGATGTCGATCGCCCCGTGCGCCGCGACGATCTGCGCCACGCCCGCGGCGACGGCGGCCTCGTCGGTGACGTCGCACGCGCAGGCGCTCGCGGCGTAGCCGGCGGCGACGAGCCCCGCCACCGCGGCGTCGAGCTTCGCGGAATCGCGCCCGTTGACGACGACGCGGGCGCCGGCCTGCGCCAGCCCGTGGGCGATGGCGAGACCCAAGCCGGAGCCGCCGCCGGTGACGAGCGCTACACGGCCGCCGAGGTCGAACGGATGTGCGGCCGCCATCGTCGTATACGCGCGGCGCTAGCCGAGCCCAAGCACGTCGCGCATGTCGAAGAGGCCAGGCTGCCCGGCCGCGCGCTTTGCCGCGACGAATTCGGCGGCACGCAGCGCGCCGCCGGCAAAGTTCCCGCGCGACGTCGCGCGGTGCGCGATCTCGATTCGCTCGCCGGTGCCGGCGAACACCACCGTGTGCTCGCCGACGACGTCGCCACCGCGCAGCGTCGCGAAACCGATCGCACCTGCTGGCCTCTCGCCGGTCACCCCTTCGCGCGCGTAGACGGCGCAATCGGCCAGCGCGCGCCCGGCGCCCGCAGCCGCCGCTTCGCCGAGCTTCAGTGCAGTGCCGGACGGAGCGTCGACCTTGTGCCGGTGGTGCATCTCGACGATCTCGATGTCGTAGGACGGCCCGAGCTGCCGTGCCGCCGTCTCGACCAGCGACAGCAGCACGTTGACGCCGACGCTCATGTTCGCCGCGAAGACGATCGGCACCGTCCGCGCCCGCGCGGCGAGTTCGGCCTGCTGCGCGGCGGAGAGCCCCGTGGTGCCGACGACGGCGGCCACGCCAAACCGCTCGCAGGCCACCAGATGCGCGAGCGTGCCCTCGGGCCGGGTGAAATCGACGAGTACGTCGGCGACGGCCAGCGCCGCATCGAGGTCGCTGCCGACGACGACGCCGGTCGCGCGGCCGAAGCGCTCGCCGGCGTCTCGCCCCTGCACGGCGTTGCCGGCGACATCGAACGCTGCTGCCAGCGACAGGCCCGGCGCGCCGAGCGCAGCCTCGATCAGCGCCTGCCCCATCCGACCGCCGGCGCCGGCGATCGCGAGCCTCGTCGCCATCGCTACCAGCCGAACGTGTCGATCATGCTGTCCCACCACGACCGGGTGTCCGACCACTTCGCCTGGCCGGAAGTGCGCGCCGCCGCCTCGCGGTTGAGCGCCGCCGCCGAGGCCGGCATCTCGTCGCCCTCCCAGCGGGCGAGCTTCTCGTCGGCGAACCAGACGGTGAGCTTCCTCTGCTCCAGCACCTTGCCCTGGCGGGTGAATTCGTAGACGTAATCCCAGCGGTTGTCACGGAAGGCGCTGGTGACAAGCGGCGTACCGAGGACGAGCCGAACCTGCTGCTTCGTCTGGCCGACCTTGAGCTTGTCGACCTGGTCCTGCGACAGGAAGTTGCCCTGGTTGATGTCGAGCTTGTAGACGCCGAACGAGCGCCACGACGGCATCGTGCTGTCCAGCGTCTGGCAGCCGCCGACGAGCGACGCCGCAAGCGCCAGCGCGGCGGCGCCCGCGCGTCGCCGGAGCGGACACGGCGAGCGGCGGTGGGGCGGACGGGAAGGCAGGGTCAAGGCGGCCTCGTGCCTGTGCATTTGCGGAGGGAATGGCTATTATAGCTGGGCGCTGTTCGCCGGCCCCGCAGCGGACCGGTCCGCCCTCCTCTTCCTGCCCTCTCCGGAACTTCTGCCACCATGACATCGCCCGAAGACCTCAAGAGCGCCGGACTCAAGGCGACTGCGCCGCGCCTGAAGATCATCAACCTGTTCGAGACGACGAAGCTTCGGCACATGACGGCCGAGGACGTCTACAAGCAGCTGTTGTCCGAGGGCCTCGACATCGGGCTCGCCACCGTCTACCGGGTGCTGACGCAGTTCGAGCAGGCGGGGCTGCTCGTCCGCCACCACTTCGAGTCCGGCAAGGCGGTGTTCGAGCTGAACGAGGGCAATCACCACGACCACCTCGTCTGCATGCAATGCGGCCGGGTCGAGGAGTTCTACGATCCGGAAATCGAGAAACGGCAGATGAAGATCGCGAAGGACCGCGGCTTCGAGATCCGCGAACACGCGCTCTACCTGTACGCCGAGTGCGTGAAGCCGCGCTGCCCGCATCGCCGGGGCGGCGCCAACTGACCTGCCGCCGCCGGATCAGCCGGACGCCGTCGCCTCGGCGTCGGCGCGGGCGAAATCCGCGAGCCGGAACCCGAGCAGCCACAGCGCGGCGAAATAGGCGGCCGCGCCCGCCGCGCAGACCCACGCGAGGCGCAGCACCTTTTCCCACAGCGACGCACCGAGCCAGAACGACGCCGGTCCGGCGATTGCAGCGAGCAGCGCGGCGAGCACGAACAGCGCGACGACCTCTTTCGAGACGAACAGCAGCCACCCCGGCCGCGGCGCGTAAATCCGGTGCCGCTTCAGGAACCAGAACAGCAGCGTCGCGTTGAGGCACGCGCCGATGGAAGTCGCCAGCGTCAACCCGGCGTGGCCGATCCGGTACATCAGGATCACCGCCAGCGTCTGCGCGACGAGCACTGTCGCGAACGCGATCTTCACCGGCGTCCTCATGTCCTGCCGGGCGTAGAACCCCGGCGCGAGGATCTTCACCAGGATGAGGCCGAGCAGCCCGACGCTGTAGCCCAGCAGCGCTTCGCGCGTCTGGATGACATCGCCCGGCGTGAACCGGCCGTACTGATAGAGCGTCGAAATCAGCGGCGTCGCGAGCACCCACAGCGCGACCGCCGCCGGCAGCGCCAGCAGGAACGCGAGCCGCAGTCCCCAGTCGAGCAGCGCCGAGTATTCCTGCGGATTCGCGTCGGCGTGGTGCTTCGCCAGCGACGGCAGCAGCACGGTGCCGAGCGCCACGCCGAGCAGCGCCGTCGGGAACTCCATCAGCCGGTCGGCGTACGTGATCCACGAGACCCTCCCGTCGCCGAGTGCCGCCGCGAGCTGCGTGTTGATCAGCACCGAGATCTGCGCCGCAGACACGCCGAGCACCGCCGGCCCCATCGCGAGCAGTACCCGGCGCACGCCCTCGTCCCGCCAGTCGATGCGCGGCCGCGGCAGCATTCCGAGCTTCGCCAGCGGTCGGATCTGCAGCGCGAGCTGCGCGACACCGCCGATGAACACCCCCCACGCCAGCGCCGTGATCGGCGGGTCGCAGTACGGCGCAAGGAACAGCGCGGCGCCGATGATCGACAGGTTGAGCAGCACCGGCGTGAAGGCGGGAATCGCGAACTGGCGGTAAACGTTGAGGATGCCACCGGCGAGCGACACCAGCGACACGAACAGCAGGTACGGGAACACGATCCGGATCATCTGCGCGGTCAGCAGGACCTTGCCCGGCGTCTGCGCGAAGCCCGACGCGAGCGCGTAGACCAGCCACGGCGCCGCGAGCACGCCGGCGATCGACACCAGCAGCAGAACCAAGGCGAGCAGCGTACCGACGCGGCCGACGAGCGCCCGCGTCTCGTCCTCGCCGCGCCGGCGGCGGTACTCGGCGAAGATCGGGACGAACGCCTGCGCGAACGCGCCCTCGGCGAACAGCCGGCGCAGCATGTTGGGCAGCCGGAACGCCGCCTCGAACGCGTCCATCTGGACGCCGGCGCCGAACGCGGCGGCCTTGACGCTCTCGCGCGCGAGGCCGGTGATCCGCGACAGCAGCGTCATGCCGCTGACCGTCCAAAGCGACTTCAGCAGGCTCATCGCGCTGCCGTCCGGCCCGAAGCCCGCCGCACGATGCGGACGGCGGCGCCACGCGCGGGCACTGGAATCGTCATGGTCGTGGGCGCTGGATCGGGGGACGGAGTGGATCGCATTCGGGCGGCCGGGCGCGCGGCGCGCCGCCCGGTCCACGGCGCGGACGAGGCTTGCGCGAGACGCAGTAAGCTGCTATTATGCTTGGTCTTTTTCGGCGGCTCCAGAACGCGGCCGGAAATTGCCGATTCACATAAGGATTCGTATGGCCAACTCTGCCCAAGCCCGCAAACGGGCCCGTCAAGCGGAAGTCACCCGCCAGCGCAATGCCGGCCTCAAATCGACGCTTCGCACCGCCGTCAAGAAGGTGAAGAAGGCGATCGCCGCCGGCGACAAGGCAGCCGCGACGGCACAGCTCAAGGCGTCGCAGGCAGTCATCGACCGCATTGCCGACAAGAAGATCGTGCACAAGAACCTGGCGTCGCGGACGAAATCGCGACTCGCGACCGCGGTCAAGGCGCTCGCCTGACCGCAGCGGCATAACCGAACTGACGCCGAACTGACGCCGAACTGACGCCGAACTGACGCCG
>JBDTVU010000156.1:0-7248 GCA_040007035.1 Betaproteobacteria bacterium
ACTCGCAGTACCATCGGCGGCGATGACGCCCGACACCCGGCAATCCACGTCTCCGCGCGCCGACGCCGGCGCCCGGTCTGCCGCGCCCGCCGCGCGGCTCGCCGTCGACCTCGCGTTCGGCCGCTTCACGCTGGCGGTGCCGCGCGACGCGCGTTCGCGGCTCGCGATCGGCTGGCTCGCGCTGGGCGTGGCCGCGCTGGCCGCGTCGGGTATTCTCGCCGTGCTGCTGGTGCTGTCGCGCACGCCCGGCCTCGCGCGGCTGTTCCCGGTCGCCGACTTCTTCCGCGCCGCGCTGGTCGCGCACGTGGACCTCTCGGTGCTGGTCTGGTTCGTCGCCTTCGCCGGCACGCTGTGGAGCCTCAACAGCACGCCGCGCTTCCTCGCCGCGGGCCGCGCGGCGCTCGGTTTCGCGATCGCCGGCGCCGCGACGATGGCCGTCGCGCCGTTCGCGGGCGGCACGCCGATCATGGCCAACTACGTGCCGGTGATCGAGTCGCCGGCGTTCCTCGGCGGCCTCGTGCTGCTCGGCGTCGGCATGACGCTGCTGGTCGCGCGCGGTCTGTTCGCCTCGCCGTTGGTCGGCATCCGGCTGGACGGCGCCGGCGCGCTGCGCTTCGGCCTGAACGGCGCGATCGTCGCTGCCGCGGTCGCCCTGCTGGCGTTCGCCTGGTCTTACGCGGCGCTGCCGCGATCGCTCGACGGCAAGGCGTACTACGAGTTGCTGTTCTGGGGCGGCGGCCACGTGCTGCAGTTCGCGTGGACGCTGATCATGCTCGTCGCCTGGCTGCTGCTGGCCGACGCCATCGGCGCGCGCGTGCCGCTGTCGCCGCGCGTGGTCGCCGTGCTGTTCGGCATCGGCCTTGCCTGCGTGTTCGTCACGCCGCTGATCTACTACGCGTACGACATCGCCTCGGTCGAGCACCACCGGCTGCAGACGTGGCTGATGCGATTCGGCGGCGGGCTCGCGATCGCGCCGGTAGCGGTCGCCGTCACCTGGGCGCTCGTGCGCAGGGGCAGTGAGCGCGTCAGGCGGGAGCCGCGACTCGCACCGCTTGCCGCCGCGCTGATCACGTCGATCGTGCTGTTCGGCGCCGGCGGCCTGATCGGCTACTCGATCCACGGTTCCGACGTCCGCATTCCCGCGCACTACCACGGCGAGATCGTCGGCGTGACGATCGCGCTGATGGGCGTCGGCTACTGGCTGCTGCCGCGGCTCGGGTTCGCCGCGCCGCCGCCGCGCCTCGCCGCATGGCAGGCATACCTCTACGGCGGCGGCCAGCTCCTGCACATCGTCGGGTTGATGTGGTCGGGCGGCTACGGCGTCCAGCGCAAGGTCGCCGACGGCGCCGAGGTCGCGCGCTCGATCGAGCAGACGGTCGGGATGGGGCTGATGGGGCTCGGTGGGCTGATCGCGATCGTCGGCGGAATGCTGTTTGTCGCATTGGTGATCGTCGCCGTCGTGCGGCGTCCGTGGGCTGCCGCCGCGTGAAGCGATGACCGCCGACGCGCGACTGCGACGCTTCTTCGCCGCAATGGCGATCGCCGCCGCCGCGCTGACGTTCGTCGTCATCGTCGCCAGCGCGTTCATGCGGCACACGCAGGCGGGACTCGGCTGCGCCGACTGGCCCGCGTGCTACGCGCGGATGGCCGCCGACGTGCCCGACTCCACGCCGTCGACCGGCGTGCGCATCGCGCGGATCGCGCACCGGCTCGCCGCGACCAGCGTGCTGGCGCTCGTCGTCGGGATGCTGCTCGTCGCGTGGACGCAGCGTCCAACGTGGAAGCGCGAGGGCACGCTCGCGCTCGCCGCGTTCGTCGTCGCGGCGGCACTCGCGGTGCTGGGCATCCTCACCCCGGGCGCGAAGCTCCCCGCCGTCACGCTCGGCAACCTCGGCGGCGGCTACCTGATGCTCGCGCTGTTCGCGGCGCTCGCCGCGACGGCGATCCGCGCCGGCGACGCGGCAACGCCGTGGACCGCATCCGCCGCGCCGCTGCGCTGGATCGCGCTCGCCGTCCTCGCCGTCGCCTTCGCGCACGCGATCGTCGGCGGGATGATCGGCGCACAGTATGCGCTGCCGGCGTGCCCGACCCTCGGCAAGTGCGAAGGCTTTCCGTTCGACGATTTTCGCGTGACCGCGGCGTTCGATGCGTTCCGCCCGCTCATCATAGCCGACGGGCGCGTCGTGCCTCCAGCCGGGGCGGCGGCACCCTTCGTCGTCCACCGGGCGACGGCGATCGTCGTCGCAGTCGTCGTGCTGGTGCTCGCGCACGCGTTGCGGCGGATCGATCGACGGCGCGCGCTCATCCTTGCCGCGCTCGCGCTGGCCGCGCCGCTGCTGGGCGTGGCTGCGATCGTCAACGTGCCGTCGCTGCCGCTGACCGTGCTGCACAACGCGGCGGCGGCGCTGCTGATCGCCGCGCTGGCGCACGTCGCGGCACGACCGGGCAGCGGCTGAGCCACCGCGCCGGCTCAGAACAGGAGTCGCGCCCCGATCAGCGCCAGCAAGACGGCGAGGCCAGAGCGCAGCACCCGTTCGGGAACGCGCGCCGACAGCGAACTGCCGAGCCAGATGCCCGGCAGCGAGCCGACGATCAGCGCCACCAGCAATCCCCAGTCCACGGTGCCGAGGCTCGCGTGGCCGAGGCCGGCGACGAGCGTCAGCGGCACCGCGTGCGCGATGTCGGTGCCGACGATGCGCGCCGCGGGCAGCGACGGGTAGAGGAACAGCAGGACCGTCACGCCGAGCGCCCCGGCGCCCACCGAGGTCAGCGTCACCAGCACGCCGAGCACGAGGCCGACGAGCACCGTCGCGGGGAGAATCCGGCGCTCGCGCCATCCGCTGCGCGGCGCGTCATCGCGCCCGCGCCGCTTCAGGACGATCGACACCACCAGTGCCGTGGCCGTCAGCAGCAGCGCCCCGCCGAGGCTGTTGCGCAGCAGCGCGTCGGCCGTCCGGTAGTCGGCCGGAAACGCGCGCAGGAACGCGATCGTCGCCAGTGCACCGGGCAGGCTTCCCGCGCTGAGCGCGGCGACGACCGGCCACCGGACGTGCTCCTTGCGCGCGTGCACGACGGCGCCGCCGCTCTTGGTGATCGCCGCATAGAGCAGGTCGGTGCCGACCGCGGTGGCCGGCGCAACGCCGAACAGCAGCACCAGCAGCGGCGTCATCAGCGCGCCGCCGCCCATGCCCGTCATGCCGACGATCGCGCCGACGACGAACCCAGAAAATGTGTAGGCGAGATCCATTGAGGTCGGTGTCTGGGCGTGCGGCGCCGATGGGTACCCGCGCGGCGACGAAGCGGTCAGCGAACGAACCGCACTTCGACGGTGAGACCGTGGCCGCCCGGACCGTCGTCGAGCGCGACGACAGCGTGATGCAGCTCGACGATCCGGCGGACGATCGACAGCCCGAGGCCGCTGCCCGACTCGCCGGTACCGGCGATGCGGTAGAAGCGCTCGAACACGCGGCCACGCTCCGCCGCCGGGATCCCCGGACCGTCGTCGGCGACGGCGAGCACGGCGGTCGCGCCGTCGCGCGCGACGCGCACCGTCACCGCGCCGCCGTCCTGCGTGTAGCGCAGCGCGTTGTCGACGAGATTGCGGACGAGCACCTCGATCATCGTCGCGTCGCCGCGGACGGTGACTGGCTTCGGCGCGTCGAGCCGCATCGTGATCTGTTTCGTTGCCGCCCGCGCGCCCAGCTCGGACACCGCCGCCAGCGCCGCCGCGGCGAGCTCGACGTCGGCGACCGCCGGCAGCCGTTCCTGCGGATCGATCCGCGCCAGCGTCAGCAATTGCTCGACCAGACGCGTCGCGCGATCGACGCCGGCGACGACCTGCGCCAGCGCGCGGTCGCGCTCCGCCGGCGTGTGCGCGCCCTGCGCGACCTGCGCCTGCGTCTTGACGGCGGCGAGCGGCGTGCGCAGTTCGTGCGCGGCGTCGGCGGTGAAGCGCCGCTCGCGATCCAGCGTCGCGCGCACCCGCGCGAACAGCGCGTTGAGCGCGGACACCAGCGGCTGCGTCTCGCGCGGCGCGGCCGCAGCGTCGAGCGGCGCCAGCTGATCGGGCGCGCGGACACCGACCTCGTGCGCAAGCCTGTCCAGCGGCGCGAGCCCGCGACCGATCGCGAGCCAGATCAGCAGCGCGAGCAGTGGCAGCGCGACCAGCATCGGATGGAGCAGGTGGAAGGCGACCGCGGCGGCGAGCTCGTCGCGCGCGACGCGGCGTTCGGCCACCTGCACGAGCAGGTCGCGCTCGGTGTCGCGGCGGCTGTAGACGCGCCACGCCTGGTCGTCCAGCGCACGGTCGGCGAAACCTTCGTCGCGCGGGGACAGCCGTTTCTGCGGCGCACTCTCGGAGCGCAGCAGCAGCCGGCTGCCGGCGCCGTCCCAGATCTGGAACGCGACCCGGCGCTCGTACTTGTGCACGGCTGCGATCTCGGTCACCGGCATGTCGTCGATCTCGTGACCGGCCTGTGCGAGCAGGATCTGCGCCGACTGCGCGAGCTGCGCGTCCATCATTTCGCCGATCTCGTGCTGCGCATCGTAATACGACCACAGCGCCGCGGCGCCCCACGCGACCGTGGTCACCGCCAGCAGCAGGGCGACCAGCCGTCCGCGCAGCGACGGGCCGGGGGTGCCGCGGGCGCCGGCGGCGTTCACTGCGGCGCCTCGGCCGGCGGGCGCTCGATCACGTAGCCGGCGCCACGCCGGGTGCGGATCAGGTCGGCGCCGAGCTTGCGCCGCAGATGATGGACGTGGACCTCGATCGCGTTGCTGCCGGGCTCCTCGTCCCACGGGTAGAGGCTGCGCTCGAGCCGCTCCCGCGACAGCACGCGCCCGGCGTGGCGCATCAGTTCGTGCAGCAGCGCGAATTCGCGCGGCGCGAGGTCGATGCTGCGCCCGGCCCGCGTCACCGCGCGCGCCACCGGGTCGAGCGTGACGTCGGCGACGCGCAGCACAGGATCGGCGCCGCCCGCGCTGCGGCGGACGAGCGCCCGGACGCGCGCCGTCAGCTCGGCGAGGTCGAACGGCTTGACCAGATAGTCGTCGGCGCCGGCGTCGAGGCCGCCGACGCGGTCGGTCACGGTGTCACGCGCGGTGAGGATCAGCACCGGGACCCGGTTGCCGCGCGCGCGCAGCCCGGCGAGCACCTCGAGTCCGGAGCGCCGAGGCAAGCCGAGGTCGAGCACGACGAGTGCGTAGGGTTCGGCGTCGAGCGCCAGTTCGGCCGCACGGCCGTCCTCGACCCAGTCGACGGCGAAGCCCGCCTGCGCGAGGCCGGCGCGAATGCCGTCGCCGAGCAGCCGGTCGTCTTCGACTACCAGAAGGCGCATCGGACCATTTTACCGGTCCGCGGCCCCGGCGCTCACCTTCTGCCGGCGGCAACCGCCGTCGGGCCCGCCTTCGGGATCGCAACGTTGCGCTCGGAGAAGTCGCCTTCTCCGGCGGTGCGGTGGCACGCCGCGCAGTTCGCCCGGCTGCCGACCGCCGGCCGTCGCCAGACGTCGGCGCGAATCTCGTCATGCTTCGCGCGGACGTAGCCGGTCTCGGTGATCCGCAGCGGCGCCGTCGACGCCGGGATCGACGCCGCGATCTTCGCCGAGCGGCGATTGCCGTTGACGTCCGCCGCGTTGGCGACAAGGAAGCGTGCGATATCGTCGCGGGTGACCGGGTCAAGCGCCGCGTTGTCGCCGAAATGGTGGCCGAGGTCGCCCATCAACGTCCGCCACGACCGCGCCGGAAGCAGCCCGGGATGATAAGGCTCGTGACACGACGAGCACTCGGCCTGCCACGCCGCGTTGGTCACCGGCGGCAGCCGCCTGTCGCCGTCGCCGTCGTGCCCCCCGGCGAGCAGCGCCGAGGTGCCGAGCACGGTGGCGGCGAGCACGGCGCCGCGCCAGAGGTCGATGCCTTTCATTGCGGGGTCCTCACTTGACGGAAAGCAGGTACGTGATGAAGTCGCCCTTCTCCTGTGCCGTGCAGGCACGCTCGAGGACGTCGGGACAGTTGCGCGCGAACCACTTCTCGACCTGTACCGCATCCGTGAACCGCCGCGGATTCGCGGCCGGCGCCAGCGGTGCGATGTCCTTGTTGGCCCGGCTCCTGCCAGCCGCCTTCGGGTCCGCCGTGTGACAGCCGCTGCAGCTCGCCTTCACGCCGTCGGCGCGCATCCGCGGCTGGCCGTAGAGATCGGCGCCGCGGGCGACCGAGAAACCGGCGAACGCGGGCGCTTCCCGCTTCGCCAGCACCGAATAATCGACGAGCAGTTGCTGCGGCGTCGCCGCCAGCGCGACGCCGGTGCCGACGATGCCGCCGATCACGACGGAGAGTCCCGCGGCGAACAGGAGGCGGCTACGCATGGCCGGCCTCGTCGCGGCGACGATACTGAACACCGGTCAGCATGCTGCGCGCGATCTGGTTGCGGTCACGCCGGGTGTGGACGACCAGCATCGCCAGGTGGAGGCCGACGAAGACCGCGACGATCGTCGAGATCGCCTCATGCGGCTCCTTGAACGTCTTCTTCAGCCACGCCATGTCGCCGAGCGCGCCGGCAAGCGGGCCGGCACCGTGTTCGATCGCCGCCAGAGCAAGGCCGGTCATCGCCATCGTTGCGAGCAGCGCGTACGCGGCGAGATAGGCGAGGCTCGCGAGCTCGTCGTGACCGAACCGCCGCGACGCGCTCAGTCGCCGCGACCGGAGGACGCCGAGCCACGCCCGCGGGTGCCACAGGTCGGTGAAGCGGGCATGGCGCGGGCCGACGACGCCCCACGCGATGCGCGCGGCGAGCCCGGTGATCAGCGCATAGCCGATGGCGATGTGCGCCTGCCACAGCGCCTTCTCGAACGGGCCGCGCTCGAACAGCTCCGACGACCACGCCGTCGCGAGCAGCGCGACGACCGCCAGCGCGTTCCACCAGTGGATGAAACGCAGCGCAGGGTCGTAGACCCGCCGCCGCTCCCAGATTCCGTCGTGCATCGTGAACGCTCCGTGAGTGGTGACCACGGCGACCACGATATCGGGCCGAGCTTAACGGACGCTTAAGCCGGAGAGGCGCCCGGCGCGCAACCCGCAGGCGGTGGCGGCGCGCGGCGCCTACGCCCGGATCTCGATGACCGGGATGTGTTCGGAGAGCTGCGCGAGGAGATCGCGCGAAAGCGTCGCGCCGTCCGGCGCTGCGGCGACAACGTCCTCGTTCGCGCAGCCGGTCGGGCGGAACGGCTGCAGGATCCAGCGCTGGATTTTCCG
>JBDTVU010000157.1:0-7237 GCA_040007035.1 Betaproteobacteria bacterium
CGTCAGCGCGAGCGACTCGCGATTCATCCACGCCAGTGTCAGCACCTTGCCCGTCCCGGCGTCCTGCGCGATCGCGGGCACGAGGCCGTCGGTCGTCCACTTCACAGCGTCCTGCCAGTCGCTCATCGCCTGGGCTCCGCCGCTATACACGGATTTCCAACCCAGCCGCAGCCAGCGCGGCTTTCGCCTGGCCGACCGTGTATTCGCCGTAGTGGAAGATCGACGCGGCGAGCACGGCGTCGGCGCCGCCGAGGGTGATCCCTTCGACGAGGTCGGTCAGCGACCCGACGCCGCCCGAGGCGATCACCGGCACGTCGACGGCCTCGACGATCGCCCGCGTCAGCACCAGGTCGAAGCCGGTGCGCGCGCCGTCGCGGTCCATGCTGGTGAGCAGGATCTCGCCGGCGCCGCGGCCTACGACCTCGCGGGCCCAGTCGACGGCGTCGAGGCCGGTCGGCGTGCGTCCGCCGTGCGTGTACACCTCCCACGCCTCGGGCGCCGATTGCTTGGCGTCGATCGCGGCGACGATGCACTGCGACCCGTAGCGGCCGGCGGCTTCCTCGAACAGCCCCGGATTCCTGACGCCGGCGGTGTTGATGCTGACCTTGTCGGCGCCGGCGTTGAGCAGCGCGCGGATGTCGTCGACCGAGTTGACGCCGCCGCCGACGGTCAGCGGAATGAACACCTGGTCGGCGACCGCCTCGATCATGTGGTACAGCAGCCCGCGCGTCTCGATGCTGGCGCGGATGTCGAGGAACGCGAGCTCGTCGGCGCCCTGCTCGTCGTAGCGCCGCGCGACCTCGACCGGGTCACCGGCGTCGCGCAGGTTGACAAAATTGATCCCTTTGACGACGCGGCCCTCGGCGACGTCGAGGCAGGGAATGATGCGTTTGGCGAGGCCCATGGCAGGAGGAAGGTGGCGATCGCGTCCGCGCGCGGGCGCGGCGGCCGGCAGACGGGGCGCGGCCCGGACGGCGGTCAGCCGCCCTTCGCCGCCTTCAGCGCCGCCTTGAAATCGAGCTTGCCCTCGTACAGCGCGCGGCCGGCGATCGCGCCGATGATGCCTTCCTTCTCGTACGCCACCAGCTTGCTGATGTCCTCGAGGCAGGCGATGCCGCCGGAGGCGATGACGGGGATCTTCAGCTCGCGCGCGAGCTTCACCGTCGCCTCGACGTTGACGCCGGTCAGCATCCCGTCGCGGCCAATGTCGGTGTAGATGATTGCCTCGACGCCGTAATCCTCGAATTTCCGGGCGAGGTCGACGACGTCGTGGCCGGTCATCTTCGACCAGCCGTCGGTGGCGACCTTGCCCTCGCGCGCGTCGAGGCCGACGATGATGTGGCCCGGGAACGCAGAGCAGGCGTCGTGCAGGAAGCCCGGGTTCTTGACCGCGGCGGTGCCGATGATGACGTAGGTGATGCCGTCGTCGAGGTAGCGCTCGATCGTGTCGAGGTCGCGGATGCCGCCGCCCAACTGGATCGGGATGTCCTCGCCGATCACCGCGACGATCTCGCGGATCGCGAACTCGTTCTTCGGTACGCCGGCCACCGCGCCGTTGAGGTCGACGAGATGCAGCCGCTCGGCGCCGAGCTCGAGCCAGTGCTGCGCCATCGCCGCCGGGTCCTCGGAGAACACCGTCGCCGAATGCATCTCGCCCTGCTTCAGACGAACGCAGTGACCGTCCTTGATGTCGATCGCGGGAATGATCTGCATGGGCGCAGGGAGGCGTGGAGGGTGCGGGCGGGAGGTGGGCGGGGGAAGGCAGGGGCGGGGACGGGAAACGCGGCGGCGGTCGGCGCAGCCGCGAAACCGCGGAACGGTCAGTCGTGTCCGTCCCAGGCGACGAAATTGGCCAGCAGCTGCAGGCCGGCGCGGTGGCTTTTTTCCGGATGGAATTGGGTCGCGAAGATATTAGCCCGGGCAATCGCGCAAGTAAACGCCGCCGGATAGTCGGTCGTAGCCACGGTCACCGCAGGGTCGTCCGGCTGCGGATGGAAGCTGTGTGCGAAGTAGAACCGCGTGCCGTCGGCGATGCCGGTCCACAGCGGGTGCGGCCGCGTCTGGCGCACCGGGCTCCAGCCCATGTGCGGCACCTTGAGCCGCGCCCCGCCCGGCCCTACCATGTCGGCGTCGCGGAAGCGGACGACGCGGCCGGGCAGCAGGCCGAGGCCGGGAGTGGGCCCTTCCTCGCTCTCGTCGAACAGCATCTGCAGCCCGAGGCAGATGCCGAGGAACGGCCGGTCGGCCGCCGTCTGCAGCACGACGTCGGCGAGACCGCTGGCGTCGAGGCAGCGCATGCAGTCGGGCATCGCGCTCTGGCCGGGCAGCACCACGCGCGCGGCGTTGCGGATCGTCGCCGGATCGGCGCTCACCACGATGGTGCGCTCGGGGGCGACGTGGACAAGCGCCTTCGCCACCGAACGCAGGTTGCCCATTCCGTAGTCGACGACGGCGATGTCGATGGCAGGCATCTGGAGTCAGGCTGCGGAAGCGCGCAGCGCCGCGGACCGGTGCGCCTTGCCGCGGGAAACGGCATCGTCCGGCGGCGACGGGGCGTTCGTTCCGGCGCGAACGATCGGCTACAGCGCCCCTTTGGTCGACGGCACGACGCCCTCGGCGCGCGGGTCCGGCGTCACCGCCATCCGGAACGCGCGGGCGAACGCCTTGAACACCGTCTCCGCCTGATGGTGCGCGTTCTGGCCGCGCAGGTTGTCGATGTGCAGCGTGACGAGCGCGTGGTTGACGAAGCCCTGGAAGAACTCGTGCGTGAGGTCGACGTCGAACGTGCCGATCATCGCCCGCGTGAACGGGACGTGGAATTCGAGGCCCGGACGGCCGGAGAGGTCGATGACCACACGCGACAGCGCCTCGTCCAGCGGCACGTAGGCGTGGCCGTAACGGGTCAGCCCCTTCTTGTCGCCCAGCGCCTGCTTCACCGCCTGCCCGAGCGTGATCCCGATGTCCTCGACGGTGTGATGCGCGTCGATGTGCAGGTCGCCTTTCGCCCGGACGACGAGGTCGACCATCCCGTGCCGCGCGAGCTGGTCGAGCATGTGGTCGAGGAACGGGACGCCGGTGGCGAGGTCGGCGCGGCCCGTGCCGTCGAGGTCCACGTCGACGGCGATCTGCGTCTCCTCGGTGTTGCGTTCGACTTTCGCCGTGCGTGCGGTTTTCGGGGGCGTGGACATGGCAGGTTCAGTGAAGGCGCGCGAGCGCCGCGAGCAACGCGTCGTTCTCGGTGGGCGTCCCCACCGTGATGCGCAAACAGTGTTCGAGCAACGGATGCCAGCCGTGCAGGTTCTTGACGAGGATTCCGGCGGCGCGCAGTCCCGCGAACGTCCGCGGCGCATCGGCAAAGCGCGCCAGCACGAAATTGGTCTGCGTCGCGAACGTCGTCACGCCCGGCATCGCCGCCAGCGCCGCGTTCAACCGCGCCCGCTCCGACCGGATCGTCGCTGCCTGCTCCGCGAGCAGCGCCGCTTCCGCCAGCAGCACGGGCGCCACCGCCTGCGTCAATGCGTTCAGATTATACGGCTGGCGGACCTTGTCGAGTTCGGCCGTCCACTCGGGCGCCGCGACCGCGTAGCCGAGACGCAGCCCCGCCATCCCGATCTTCGACACGGTGCGCAGCACGAGCAGGTTCGGAAACTCCAGCACCCGCGGCAGGAAGCTCGCGTCGGCAAATGCGAAATACGCCTCGTCGACGATGACGAGGCCCGGCGCCGCGCGCAGGATCCGCTCGACGTCGCCGGCGGCGAACAGGTTGCCGGTCGGGTTGTTCGGATACGCGAGGAAGACGAGCGCGGGGCGGTGCAGGGCGATCGCGGCCAGCATCGCGCCGGCGTCGAGCGCGAAATCCGGCGCCAGCGGCACGCCGACGAAGCGCATGCCGGCGTACAGCGCGTTCATCCGGTACATGACGAACGACGGCTCCGGCGCCAGCGTCACCGCGCCCGGTCGCGCCAGCGCCGAGGTGACGATCTGGATCAGCTCGTCGGAGCCGTTGCCGAGGATCAGGCCGGCGGCGTCCGGCAGCCCTAGCGAGCGCCGCAGCGCCGACTTGACGGCGTCGGCGCCGCCGTCCGGATAGCGGTTGACCGGCACCGCAGCTACCGCAGCGGCGATCTTCGCGCGGACCGCGTCCGGCAGCGGGAACGGGTTCTCCATCGCGTCGAGCTTGATCAGGCCCGCCGCCTTCGCCACCGCGTACGCCGTCAGCGCGCGGATCTCGGGCCGCACGACGGCGGCGACGATAGCCGCGGCGGCCGGCGCGGCGGCGCGGTCGTCCATTTCAGATCCCGTCGGCGATCACTTGCGCTGCAGCCGGTACTCGGCGCTCTTCGCGTGCGCCGGCAGCCCTTCGCCGTATGCAAGCGTCGCCGCCGCGGGAGCCAGTGCCTGCGCCGCCTGCGCCGACAGGTTGAGCACGCTGGAGCGTTTCTGGAAATCGTAGACGCCGAGCGGCGACGAAAACCGCGCGGTGCGTCCGGTCGGCAGCACGTGGTTCGGCCCGGCGCAATAATCACCGAGCGCCTCGGACGCGTGATGGCCCATGAAGATCGCGCCGGCATGGCGGATCTTCGGCAGCAGCGCCGCCGGGTCGGCGACGGCGAGCTCGAGGTGCTCCGGCGCGACGCGGTTCGACACGGCGACCGCCTCGTCCAGGTCGCGCACCTTGATCAGCGCGCCGCGGTTGGCGAAGGACGCGGCGATGATCGCGCGTCGCGGCATGTCGGCGATCTGCCGCTGCGCGCTCGCGGCGACGCTGTCGAGCAACGCCGCGTCCGGCGTGACCAGGATCGCCTGCGCCAGCTCGTCGTGCTCGGCCTGCGAGAACAGGTCCATCGCCACCCAGTCCGGGTGCGCGGTGGCGTCGGCGATGACGAGGATCTCGGACACGCCGGCAACCATGTCGATGCCGACGGCGCCGAACACGCGGCGCTTGGCCGCGGCGACGTACGCGTTGCCGGGGCCGCAGATCTTGTCGACGGCGGGAATCGTCGCCGTGCCGTACGCGAGCGCCGCCACCGCCTGCGCGCCGCCAATCGTGAACACGCGCGAGACCCCGGCCAGGTGCGCGGCGGCGAGCACCAGCGGGTTGCGCACCCCGTCGGGCGTGGGCACGACCATCACAATCTCGGCCACGCCGGCGACGTGCGCCGGAATCACGTTCATCAGCACCGACGACGGATACGCCGCCTTGCCGCCCGGCACGTAGACGCCGACGCGGTCGAGCGGGGTCACCTGCTGGCCGAACTCGCTGCCGTCCGGGTCGCGGTACGTCCACGACACGAGCTTCTGCCGCTCGTGGTAGGCGCGCACCCGTGCCGCCGCAGTTTCCAGCGCCGCGCGCTGGGCGTCGGGCAGCCCCGCGAACGCCGCGCCCATCGCGGCCGCGGTGATCTCCAGCGCCGCGACCGACTGCGCGGCGAGCCGGTCGAACTTCGCCGTGTATTCGAGCACCGCCGCGTCGCCGCGCGCGCGGACGTCGGCAATGATGCCCGCGACCGCGACGTCGACCGCCGGGTCCTGCGCCGATTCGAACGCGATCAGCGCAGCCAGATCGGCGTCGAACCCCGGCGCCGCCGAATCGAGCCGGCGGATCGTCAGCGCGGCGGGCGGCGCGTTCACTTGGCGGCCCTGCGCTTGATCACCGCGTCGGCGACCGCGTCGAGCAGCGGTTGCACGAGGTCGCGCTTCAACTTCAGCGCCGCCGGATTGACGATCATCCGCGAGCTGATCGGCATGATGTCCTCGACGGCGACCAGATCGTTCGCCTTCAGCGTGTTGCCGGTCGACACGAGGTCGACGATGACGTCGGCGAGCCCGGTCAGCGGCGCCAGCTCCATCGAGCCGTACAGCTTGATCAGGTCGACGTGCATCCCCTTGGCGGCGAAATGCTCGCGCGCCGTGCTCACGTACTTGGTCGCGACGCGGATCCGCGCGCCGCGCTGGATCGTGCCGGCCCAGTCGAAGCCGCGCCGGGTCGCCACCACCATCCGGCAGCGGCCGATCTCGAGGTCGAGCGGCTGGTAGAGGCCCTCGCCGCCGTGTTCCAGCAGCACGTCCTTGCCGGCGACGCCGAGATCCGCGGCGCCGTACCGGACGTACGTCGGCACGTCGGAGGCACGAACGATCAGCACCGACATCCCGGCGCGGCTGGTCGGGATGATGAGCTTGCGCGAGGTCTCGGGATCCTCGGCCGGCACGATCCCGGCCGCCGCGAGCAGCGGCAGCGTTTCGTCGAAGATGCGCCCTTTCGACAGGGCGAGGGTCAGCGTGGCCACGGAAGTCTGCTGCGGGGCAAAACCCCATTCTACCGGAGGGCGCCGGGGGCGACGCCGGAGCGCGCGAGCGCGGTGCGATCAGTCCGGCGCTCGCTCGTGGGCGAGCCGTCCGGCCACCCACGTCGCGCGGATCGCGCGGTCGTCGCCCAGCATCATCAGCACCGCGAGCACCTCGTCGATCGAGTCGCAGAACGGCAGCCGGTAGCGCAAGAGCGGCGTGGCGGCGAGGTCGAGCACGGCAACGTCGGCGTCGTGGCCCGGCTCGAGCCCGCCGATGACGCCCTCGAGGTCGAGCGCCTGCGCGGCGCCCCGGGTGGCGAGCCACAGCGCATGCGCCGCCGTCAGCGCGAAGCCGGTGTGCCGCGCGACCTTGTACGCCTCGTTCATCGTCGCCAGCATCGACAGCGTCGTTCCGCCGCCGACGTCGGTGGCGAGCGCGACGCGCACCGGCCGCGGCGCGCGCTTCGCGTCGCCGATCCGGAAGTGGCCGCTGCCGAGGAAGTTGTTCGACGTCGGGCAGTGCGCGAGCGCCGCACCGGCGTCGAACAACCGCTGCCACGCGTCGTCGGCGAGATGGATGCCGTGGCCGAAGATGCTGCGCCGGCCGACGAGGCCGTGACGCGCGTAAACGTCGAGGTAGTCGCGGGCGTCCGGATAAAGGCGCTTCACCCACGCGATCTCCTCCTGCGTTTCGGCGAGATGCGTCTGCACGTAGATGCCGGGGTACAGGCCGACGAGCGCGCCGGCGGCGGCGAGCTGCTCGGGCGTGGACGTGGCAGCGAAGCGCGGCGTCACTGCATAAGCGAGACGGCCGCGGCCGTGCCAGCGCGCGATCAGTGCCTTCGAGTCATCGTAGGCCGACTTCGCGGTGTCGGACAGCGCCGCCGGCGCGTGACGATCCATCAGCACCTTGCCGGCGATCATCCGCAGCCCCCGCCGCTCCGCCGCCG
>JBDTVU010000158.1:0-7132 GCA_040007035.1 Betaproteobacteria bacterium
GGCGACAACACCAACGTCGCGACGTCGAAGGCGGGGTCGGTCGCGCACTTCGAGGCCGAGACGGTGGTCGAGAACCTGTTGCGCGAAATCGACGGCAAGGCGCCGCTGCCGAGCTTCGACGGCCACGCCAACTGCTTCGTCGAGACCGGTCACCACAAGGCGATGCTGCTCGACTTCAACTACGACATCGAGCCCCTCGAAGGCTCGTTCCCGCTGCCGTACGCCGGCCCCTTCTCGCTGCTCGAAGAGAGCTACATGAACCACATGGGCAAGCTGGCGTTCAAGTGGGTCTACTGGAACATGCTGCTGCCCGGCCATTTGCCGAAGGTGCCGCTGTTGCCGTCGCACATGAGCTTCATGGGCAAGGACGTGTCGACCGCGCCGCACGTCCGTCACGCGCGGGCGCTGCACGTGAAGGACGTGATGACGAAGGCGGTGATCACGGTGCGGCAGGGGACGTCGTTGCCGGCCGCGGCGGAGCTGATCGTCGAGAAGAAGATCAGCGGGCTGCCCGTCGTCGACGTCGACGACAAGCTCGTCGGCATCGTCACCGAGGCCGATTTCCTGTCGGCGATGAACCTTCGCGACGACACGGTGGCGGACATCCTGGTCACGGTCGTGCGCAAGCGCCGCGCGAAGAAGAGCATGGGGACGATCGTCGACGACATCATGACGCCGTCACCGATCGTCATCGGCGAGGACGACACGCTCGAGCACGCCGTCGCGATGATGGACCGCAACAAGATCAAGCGGCTCGTCGTCACCGACGCCGAGCGCCGCGTGCATGGAATCGTCTCGCGGGCGGACCTGGTGAAGCTGTTTGCGATGAAGTAGCGGCGCGAGCCTGGGAGCAGGGGCCCCGCTCGCGCAGCGAGAGGGGATGCGACCGGGGCGAGTCGACGCAACGAGGCCGCGACGTGAGGGCTCAGATCTTCACTACCAGCACCGGATAGTTCGCCAGCCCGACGACGCCGCGCGCGGTGCCGCCAAGCAGCAGCCGTTTCAGCGTCGAGGTTTCGCCACGGCGACCGACGACGACGAGGTCGGCCGCGACCTCGGCGGCCACAGCCGCGATCCCCTCGTGCGGGCGACCCGTCACCACGCGCCCGCCGACGGCGGCGCCGGCAGCGACGGCGATCTTCGTCGCGGCGTCCACCGATGCCTCCGCGGTCGCGCGCGATTCCGCCGTGTCGTGGACGGCGACGCCGACGATCGTCAGCGGCAGCCCGCAGCCCTGCGCGATCGCCGCCGCGGTGGCGGCCACCGTCGCCGCGCCGGGCGAACCGTCGACGCCGGCCAGCACGCGTTTCGACCACAGTTCGCAGGCGCGCGGCACGAGCAGCACGCTGCACGGCGCATGCATCACGACGTTGCCGACCATTTCGCCGAGCATCAGGTTGGACAGGAAGCTGCGCTTGCCGCGGCGGCGGACGACGATCAGGTCGGCGTTGCGCGCCGTGGCCTCGGCGACGATTTCGCGCCAGGGCTCGGCGCCGCGGCGAACGCGGACGGCGATGTCGATGCCGGCCGTCTTTGCCGCGTCGCGCAGACCGGCGACGCGGTCAGCGACGTCCCTCTCCGCGCGCGCGACGAGCTGCGGCGCCGCGGCCTCGTACTCGGGATTGCTGACCATCGGCACGACGACCGCGAGCGGCAGCCCGTGGCGCCGCGCGAGCTCGAACGCGACCCGTTCGGCGCCGACGTCGAAATCGGTGTGCTCGGTGGCGAGGAGCAGGCGCTGGAACTGTGCGGTCACGATTCGTCTCAGTGGCCGGCGGTCAGGACACCCGACGCCGCCAGCAGCAGGATGCCGATTTCGACGACGCAGATGATCGCATGGACGCGGCTGCCGCGTTTCGCATAAAGGGGAATCGCGACGGCCAGCGGCAGCAGCGAGCAGCCGGCGAGGATCGCAATGCCAACGAGGCTCGAGAATTCGCCGTCGCCGGCGAGTCGCAGCCAGCCCCAGCCCGTTGGCCGGCCGGTGGCCGCGAGGTAATCGGCCAGCGGCAATTTCAGCAACGCGGGCACGTCCGCGAACGGAACGCCGGCGGGCAGGATCTCCACCGCATAGGCGGCGAAGCACACGACGGCGACGAACAGCCCGAGACGCGCGCCCCGATCGAGCAGCGCCGCGTAACGCAGTTGCTCCGGCGGCGGTCCCGCCGCCGCATCGCGTTCGGTCATCGCATCCTCACGGCCAGACGCCGAGTCCCTTGAGCAGCGCCCGCACGCCGGCGAACACCAGCAGCGTCAGCACCATCCGCCGCAGCACCGATGCCTTCAGCACCGTCAGCAGCCGCACGCCGATCCGCGCGCCGAGCATCATGCCGACGACCGACGGCACGGCGATCACCGCCAGCACCGCGCCTTTGTTGATGTACACCCACGCTGCCGACGAATCGACGAGCGTCAGGATGAAGCTCGACGTCCCGGCCGCGATCTTCAGCGGCGCACCCATCACGAGATTGAGCGCCGGCACGTTCGCCCAGCCGGCGCCGATGCCGAACATGCCGGCGAGCACGCCGATCCCCGCGAACAGGGCGAGGCCGAGCGGCGTCCGATGGACCTTCCAACGGACGTCCTCGCCGGTGGCCGTGTCGCGGTAGACGCCGTGGAGGGCCAGCGCCGCCGCCAGCGGGTCCGAGGCGGCGACGTCGGGCTGCTCGGACTTGCCGGCGGTGATCATCAGCACGACGATGCCGAGGATCGCCACGCCCAGCGCGATCTGCACGGCGGCCGCCGGCAGCGCCAGCCCGACCAGCGCGCCGACGATCGAGCTCGCCGATGCGAGCAGCGCGAGCGGCAATCCGAGCCGCAGATCGGCGAGGCCCGAGCGCAGCAGCTTCGGCCCGGCCGACAGCGCGCCGGCGAGCGCGACGAGAAGCCCCGCGCCGCGGACGAAGTCGACGTGAAACGGGAAGAACCCGCCGACGATCGGAACGAATAGCGTGCCCCCGCCCACGCCCGCAGGGATCGCGACGATGCCGAGCAGGAACGAGACGACGAACAGCGCCAGAGGCCAGACCCACCACGGCGGCTCGGCTTCGGCGCCGCCGGCGGCGAAGGCCGGTGCGGCACAGACCGCGAGCAGGATGAGCGACCCGGCGAGCAGCGCCCACGGGATTCCGCTCCGGCCGGGATGTGCGCAGGCGCGGTTGATCAGGACCATGGATGGACGCAGTCTGAGGGCTGGGTGCCGCGGGTGCAATGGGCGGCACGCCGGCGCCCCCGCGGCGCGGACGCCATGCCCGCGCGTAGCAGTTACGCAAGACCCGGGCCGCGCGTCAATAGCCAGCTTGGCGTGGTCGGCATCCCTCGGATGGGGGTGGCATCGGCAGCCGTCGAGCTTCGCTTGCGCGGGAACGGCGCGCCGCCGATAATTCCCGCTTGTCCCGCTTCGACCCGGCGCTATCCGGGTGAGCCTGCGGTGGCGCGCAGTTCCCCAACCGCCCGCCCCACGATGCCGTGAACGCCCCCATTTCCGATTTCACGTCTGCCGAATTAGCCCTCGTCGACGCGTTGCTCGCGCGACGCTTCGGCCATCCGGTTGCGGTGGAGCCCGCCGACGCGGAGCTGCAGCTCGACCCCGGCTCGCCGTATCGATGAAGATCGCCATCGTCTCCGACAGCCACGACCGCGCGCCGATGCTCGCAGCGGCCGCGGCGGCGGCCAAGGCCGAAGGTGCGCAGGCGATCGTCCATTGCGGCGACGTGATCGGCGCGATGACGTTGCGGCCACTGCTCGAAGTGGGGTTGCCCCTGCACGTGATTCACGGCAACAACCTGGGTGATTCGGTCATGCTGCACAGGTTGGCGGGCGATAGCGGCGGACTGCTCCAGTATCACGGCGCCGACGCGCGCATCGAATTGGGCGGGCGGAGGATCTTCCTGGTGCACTATCCCGACTACGGCTATGCGATGGCCTGCACCGGCGAATGGGACCTCGTGTGCTGCGGCCATTCGCACTGCGCCGGCATAGAGCAGGTCACGAACGTCAAGGGCGGGAAAACCTGGCTGGTCAACCCCGGCACGGTGGCAGGGCTGGCGGCGCCCGCGACGTGGATTCTTGGCGACCTCGAGTCGATGCAATTCGACATCCGGAAACTCTAGACGCGTCGACGCAGCCCGTTCGACGGATCGGGGGCCGGGCCGCGCGCCGTTTCGTTCGGCGGCGCCACACGCAATGCCTTCCGGCAACGCGTCGAATCCCGGGCGATTGCTTCGAGTCATGGCGGAATTCACCCAGTCTATGGCGCCATAGCTTTTTTTTGTCGGGCGGCGCGGCAGCCGCCTGTAAAATCGGTCGCGAGGAGCCCGGATGAGCTTCGCCATGTGGACCGCGCGCACGAGCCCCGTTCTCGGTGCAGGGAGGAAATGATGTTCACCAGCAATCCATTCGCCGAGCTCTCGGCGTCCATTCCGCCTGCCGTCATGCAGGCCTATGTCGTCGTCATGATCGTCCTGGTGGTGGCGGGGACGCTGTTCGACGTCGTGCACAAGGGAAGCGCCAGGTATTTTTTCGAGAACTGGCGCAAGTCGAACGGCAAGGGCGCCAAGCCGCTCGGTGGCGGCGAACTGGTGTCGATCGCAGTCAAGACCGGCGTGGTCGACGTCCTCACCTCCGGCGAGTTCTGCAACGCGCGGCGCCGCGTCGCCCACCTGCTGGGCATGTACGGATTCGTGATCTACGTCGTCACCACCGCCATCCTGATATTCGGCTACCCGACCCCGGCGACACCCGCGCCCGGCATCCTGCCGCTGCTGTGGTGGATCGGCGGCCTGATGATCTGCGTCGGCGGCTACTGGTTCTGGTTCTTCATCCGCGTCGATGTCGCCGCCGAGGGCCACTCGCCGTTTCGCCTCGTGCGCGCGGACCTGTTCATCCTCTCGCTGCTCGCCAGCGCGACGCTGGGCCTGGTCTGGGCCTACCTGCAGGTGCGGGGCGTCGCCGGGGCCGGGGTGTTTTTCGGCCTGTACATCCTCGCGACGACGGTGCTGTTCGCGGGCGTGCCCTGGTCCAAGTTCGCCCATATGTTCTTCAAGCCTGCGGCGGCCTTTGAGAAAAGAGTATCCAAGGCCAATGGTACGGCCGAGAATTTGCCGACGCAGACCCGTGACGATCCCGAGCAACAGCAAAAACACTCCATGGAACTGTTGCGAGACGCTCCGATGGACATGGGGCTCGGCATCAAGCGTGAAGCGCCCCGCCACTATTGAACTGGGAAGCAGCCCGCAAGTTCTGCTGGACCAGATAAGGAGCCGGAACAATGCCTACCTTCGTCTACATGACAAGGTGCGACGGATGCGGACATTGCGTCGACATCTGTCCGTCCGACATCATGCACATCGACAAGACCTATCGCCGCGCCTACAACATCGAGCCCAACATGTGCTGGGAGTGCTACTCCTGCGTGAAGGCTTGCCCGCAGAATGCGATCGATGTGCGCGGATATGCCGACTTTGCCCCGCTCGGTCACAGCGTTCGTGTCGAGCGAGACGAAAAGAAAGGCACCATCGCCTGGAAGATCAAATTCCGGAACGGTACGGAAAAGAACTTCCTGTCGCCCATCACCACCAAGCCCTGGGGGACGGCGATCCCCAAGCTCGCGGATGTTCCCGGACCCAGCAAGGAAATGCGCGACGGACATCTGTTGTACAGCGAGCCGAAATTTATCCGCATGGATGACGGCGGTTTGCATACGCTTCAGTCCGCTGGTCTCAAGATGAAGAAAGGGGTGTATTACTGATGGCTTACGAAACGATTGTCGAAGACGGCATCGATATTCTGGTCGTCGGTGCAGGCCTTGGCGGCACGGGTGCCGCATGGGAGGCCAGATTCTGGGGTCAGGACAAGAAGATCGTCATTGCCGAGAAGGCCAATATCGATCGTTCCGGTGCGGTCGCCCAGGGTCTGTACGCCATCAACTGCTACATGGGCACCCGCTGGGGCGAAAACAAGCCGGAGGACCATGTCCGCTACGCTCGAATCGACCTGATGGGGATGGTGCGGGAAGACCTGCTGTTCGATATGGCCCGTCACGTTGACTCCACGGTGCATCAGTTCGAAGAGTGGGGCCTGCCCATCATGAAGGACCCGAAAACCGGGCGCTATCTGCGTGAAGGGCGATGGCAGATCATGATTCACGGTGAGTCCTACAAGCCCATCGTGGCCGAGGCCGCCAAGAAATCGGCGGACAAGGTCTTCAACCGCATCTGCGTCACCCACCTGCTGATGGACGATAGCAAGGAGAACCGGATTGCCGGTGCCGTTGGCTTCAACGTCCGCACTGGCAACTACCACGTCTTCAAGTCCAAGACCGTGATCTGCGGCGCGGGCGGCGCCTCCAACATCTTCAAGCCGCGTTCGGTGGGCGAAGGTTCCGGCCGCACCTGGTATGCGCCCTGGTCGTCCGCGTCTGCCTATGGGCTCATGATCGACGCCGGCGCCAAAATGACGCAGATGGAAAACCGCATCGTGCTGGCGCGCTTCAAGGACGGTTATGGCCCGGTCGGCGCCTACTTCTTGCATTTGAAGACCTATACGCAAAACGGTCTGGGCGAAGAGTACGAATCCAAGTGGTTCCCCGAACTGCAGAAAATGGTCGGCAAGGAATATCTCGATCCGGAAGCTTCGCACTTGACCCATCGGCCAATCCCGACCTGTTTGCGTAACCATGCAATGATCAGCGAAGTAAATGCCGGCCGCGGCCCCATTCACATGGTGACCATGCGCGCCTTCCAGGATCCCCATCTGGAAGAGGTCGGCTGGGAGAACTTCCTCGGCATGACCGTCGGCCAGGCGGTTCTGTGGGCCTCGACCGATGTGGATCCCAAGCACGAGAATCCCGAGCTGACCACATCCGAGCCCTACGTAATGGGCTCCCACGCGACTGGCTCGGGTGCCTGGTGCTCGGGTCCCGAGGACGTCTCCCCTCCCGAGTATTTCTGGGGCTACAACCGCATGACGACGATCGAAGGTCTGTTCGGCGCCGGTGACGCGGTCGGCGGCACGCCGCACGCCTTCTCATCCGGCTCGTTCACCGAAGGTCGTCTCGCCGCGAAGGCCGCCTGCAAATACATCGACGACGGAAAGGCCGAAGGCATTGTCGTATCCGATGAGCAGATCAACC
>JBDTVU010000159.1:0-7124 GCA_040007035.1 Betaproteobacteria bacterium
CCGAACTGACGCCGAACTGACGCCGAACTGACGCCGAACTGACGCCGCACCGATGTCGTGAAAGAGCGCCTGCGGGCGCTCTTTTCTTTGGGTCGCACCCATCGTGCATCGTGCCGCCACGGCGGCCTCACACCGGTTCGTTCGGCTCGCGCGGCTCGTTCGACCCGCCCTGCGCTAAGGCGCGGTGACTGCCGAGGCACGTCAGCGACTGCCGATCCGCGCGAAACGCCGGTCGGGGCGATCGCCGCGAACGTGCCACGACGCCCGACACGCGACGCTCTCGACCGCGGCACGGAAATTGCACAGGCTTCACCGGTCGAGTCCGTTCGCCGCGGTGGCCGCGCGCGCACGCGCGAACGCCGTCCGGGGGCCGTAGAATCCCGGTGCCGTCCGCCCGGCGGTTCGACCGACGAACACCGTTCACCGGCAATACACCAGAATGTCCCGATCGCTCACCCTCACCTGCCGCGAATTCTGGCGCCCGCAACTCACCGCGGGGCAGCAGCTCGTGCTCGCCGGGCTGGCCGCCGGGGTGATGGGCACCGCCGTCGTCATCGTCACCGTCGCTCTCGCCGTCGCGCTGTTCGCGCCCGCGGCATCGGCGGCGGACAGCGAACTTGTCCAGCGCGCGCGCGAGATCGAGCCCTGGCTGCCGGCGTTGCCGAAGCGCGCGCTGAACGAGCTCGCCGTGCTGTCGCAGCGCAGCGGCGGCGCATCCGACGCCGACCGGCGCTACGTGGACGCGCTGCAGGGCGCGGCGATGGTGAGTGCGGGAAAGGCGGCCGATGCGCTGCGGCTCGCCGACGTGCTCGAGCGCGACGGCACGAATCGTCATGACGACGCGACGGTCGCCGCCGCCCTCCTTCTCCGCGGCGGCGTCCAGCAATGGGCCGGCGACTCGAAGAAGGCCAACGCGCTGGCGATCGAGGCACGGGAGCGGGCCAAGACCTCCGACGACCTCTTCATCCGTCACTGGGCAGCGATGGCCGTCGGCATCCCGGCGCGCCAGCGCGGCCGGTTCGAGGAAGCGCTCGGCAGCTTCCAGGAAGCGCTGGCGCTGGCCGACCGCGCGCAGAACCCGTACCGGCGGGCGATCGCGCTCTACCAGCTCTCGGTGCTGAACCTCGCGCTGAAGCAGCCGGAAAGGTCGCTCGCCGCGGCGTCGGAAGCGTTCGCGCAAGCGTCGCTGGCGAAGAGTGCCTGGGCGATGGCCAAGGCGAAGATGGCCGAGTCCGCGGCGCTCGAGTTGCTGAACAAGCCGACGCAGGAGCTCGCGGCGCTGCGGGAAGCGCTGGCGATCGCCCGCATGGCCGGCTCCGGCGCCACCGAGAGCCTCGCGCTGGCGAACCTCGCCGACATCTACCTGCGGCGCAAGGAATTCCGGACCGTGGTCGACCTGTCGCGACGCTCGCTGGAGCTGGCGAAGGAGTTCGACGACAGCTCGCTGATGGCGACCAGCAAGGCGAACATGGGCTTCGCGCTGATCGGTCTCGGCCGCACCGACGCCGGCAAGCGGCTCGCCGACGAGGCGCTCGCCGATTACGAGCGCACCGGTCGCACCGCGGACATTGCCGGCGTCCTCGGCGAGTACGGCCAGTACCTCGAAGCCTCCGGCGACTACAAGGCGGCGCTTGCGCTGCTGCACCGCCAGCGCAAGCTCAACGAAGAGATCTCGCTGGCTACCCACGACAAGACGCTGCTGGAGCTGCAGAGCAAGTACGAGGCGGAGAAGCACGCGCGCGAGATGGAGCTCCTCAATCGCGACAACGAGCTGAAATCGGTGGAGCTCAAGAACCGCCAGCTCCAACAGAGCGTGTGGTGGCTGCTGGCGCTCGGGTTCGCCGTTTCGTTCGCCGTCGTCGCTGTCCTCTACCGGAAGCTCCGGGTCACCAACCGGCTGCTGGGGCAGAAGAACCTCGAGCTGAGCTTCCAGAGCAGCCGCGATCCGCTGACAATGCTGTACAACCGCCGCTACTTCCAGGATTTCATCGACGAGGCCGGTAGCTCCGACGAGCGGCGCCGGACGACGCCCGCCGATGCCGTGCGGGCGCTGCTGCTGATCGACATCGACCATTTCAAGCTGATCAACGACCGCCAGGGACACGCCGCTGGCGACGCGGTGCTCGTCGTCGTCGCCCGCCGGCTGCGCGAGGCGCTGCGCGAGACCGACATGATCGTCCGCTGGGGCGGCGAGGAATTCCTCGTCTTCGTCCCGGCGGCGCCAGCCGGCCAGCTCGAGGAAATCGTGTCGCGGGTGATGCACGCGCTCGGCACTGAGCCGATCGCATACCAAGGCCGCGCGATCAGGATCACGGCGTCTGTCGGGTTCACGCCGCTCCGCCTGCCGCCGGACGGCGTGGCGCTGACGTGGGAGCGGGCGATCTCGCTGGCCGACATGGCGCTCTACATGGCGAAGCTGCACGGCCGCAACCGCGCCTACGGGATTCGCAGCCTCCGCCGCAGCGACGACGAAGCGCTGGCGATGCTCGACCGTGATCTGGAACAGGCGTGGCGCGACGGAATCGTCGACCTCCAGGTCCTGCCCGGCGCCGTCACGGAGCCGTCGCTCACCGTCGTCGCCGACAACGCCGCGTAACGGAGGCGGGACGCCGCCGGGCGTTCAGCCGGGCCGGCCGTCGGCGCGTGCGCGCCAGTAGAGCGGTGCGTACCTGGCCACCCACGGCACCCACACGGCGGCCCAAAGCAGTGCCGCAGCGGCAAGGCCGACGTTCCCCGGCAGCACAACCGCCGCGACGCGCAGCACCGCGACCAGCTGCAGAAGCTGGAACAGTCGCCAGGTCAACGCATCGGCGGCAAGCGTGCGCCCCGAATGGCCGCAGGACACGCGGGTCACCATCGCCATCAGCAGCGACGACGCGAAGCCGATCGTCAGCGCGTGCAACGGCGCCGGCGCGATCCCGCTGCCGCCGGCTTGCATCATCAGCGCGTCGACGCCGGACAGCGCGAATCCGATCCCGTACCAGAGGAAACCGATGTGCAGCATCGTCAGCAGGCGGTTCTTCAGGCTCTGCGCGAGGCCCCAGCGGACGGTGAGCCACAGCATCAGCGCGCCGGCCGGCAGGTCGACCCACCACGTCCAGCGGGCGAGCCCGGCGGCGTCGAGCACGCCGTGCGCCACCGGCGCGCCAAACATCGCGGCGAGCAGCCACCACGGCCGGAACGCGCTGACGAACGGGATCGCGCTCGCGGTGAAGAACGGGATCATCCGGTGGCAGACGACGACGAACGCCGGCAACAGGAAACCCCAGAGCGCGACGGTCTTCATCCATGCGAACGCGGACGGCCCCGCGACCGCGAACGCCGCCACGGCGCCGGCGCCGGCGGCGAGCGCGACCAGCACCAGCGTCGCGTGCACCTTGTCCGTCGCCGCGCTCGCACGGAGCAGCAGCAGGAAGCGCAGCGCCAGCCACACCCAGCCGGCGGCGTAGCCGGCGGCCGCGACGCGGACCGCACCCGCAGCGCCGGGACCGGCGAGCTGCAGCGGCACGATCGCCAGCACCGCCGTCACGGCCAGCAGACCCGGCGGCAGCCACACGGCGGGCGGCGGCGCGTCGACGCCGAGCCAGCGCGGGCCGGCGGTGAACAGGAATCCGAACATGAACAGCGGACAGAAGCCGGTCAGCATCAGCAACGCGTGCAGCACGGTGTCCGGCACCGCCGAGGGCAGCGCCGGCAACGCCGGCAACGTGCGCGCGCCGATCGTCCACGCCCACCACAGCGATACGATCGCGAGCTGCACGACGCCGGCAAGAAAGAAGAAGCGATGCGGGACCGCGGCCAGCCGACCGAGCGTGCCCTGCCGTACGGCTTCGTGCGCCATCATGCGCGCCGCGAAAGAACGAGCAGGCGCAAGCTCACGCGCCGGCCGGCACCGGACGTTCGCCAGTGAGCAGGTAGCCGAGGAGCTCGCGCACCGAACGGATCTCGGCGCCGAACGGCAGCGCAGCGGCCCCGCGGAAGAAGAGCCCCTTGCCGACGTCGCCGCGCAATCCCTCGGCCAGCTTCTGGTCGATGCAGAACTGGCCGATCTTCGCCACGCCGTCGCGCAGCCCGCACTGGAAGAGGCAATCGAATTTCAGCGTGCAGCGCTGCCGCTTGTGCGCGACTGCCTGCAGTTTCGGCAGATACTTGAGATAGTTCTCGAGCCACGGCGTTCGCACCGCGCGCGCCGGCAGCCCGGCCACGCTCATGAATTCGACGATGTCCTCCGGCCCGGCGCCGGCCAGCACGTGCTTGAACGCGATGTCGGCGTCGCTCTCCTCGGTGACGGCGAACGCGGTGCCGAGCTGCACCGCCGACGCGCCCATCGCGATCAGCTCGCGGATGCGCTCGTGGTTGTTGATGCCGCCGGCCGGGATCAGCGGGATCGCGCCGTCGTCGATGCCCTCGGCGCGGAAGAACGCCAGCACCTCCGGCAGCACGCGCTCGAAATCGAATCGCGGATCGGCGAGGTCCTCGACCTTTGCCGCGCCGAGGTGTCCGCCGGCATAACGCGGGTGCTCGATGACGATCGCGTCGGGCAGTCGCCCCTTGCGCGCCCACTTCTTCACCACCAGCGCGATGCCCCGCGAATCCGACAGGATCGGGATCAGCGCGACGTGCGGCCACGGCGCGACGAGGTCCGGCAGGTCGAGCGGGAGTCCGGCGCCGACGACCAGCGCATCGGCGCCGGACTCGCACGACTGCCGGACGTAGCCGGCGTACTCGGTGACGGCGCGCATCACGTTGACCGCGACCATCCCGCGGCCGGCGGCAATCGCCTTCGCGCCGCGGATTTCGCGATCGAGCGCGGTCATGTTCGCCGCGTCGACGGTGGCCCGGTCGCCGCGCGCGCTCGTCGCCATCAGGTCGGGATGATGCCGGCGCAGGTCGACGCTCGCGATCGTGCCGACGGCGCCCATCGCGGCGACGGCGCCGGCGAGCTTGTGTGCGGAAACGCCCACGCCCATGCCGCCCTGCACGATCGGCAGCACGCGACGGCCGCGGATGACGAGCGGCGGCAGCGCGGGTTGCGCGGAGTGGGGATCGTCCATGGCGGCGGGCATGCGTCGGCGTCCGCACCGCAGACGGCGGCGCGAACCACGTGCGAAGCGTACCTGCGACGACCCGCCGCAGCCTTGACGCCGGTCAACCCCGGCAGCGCCCGGCGCGGCGCCGAACCCGCGTGCTAAAATGCTGTTTTAAATGATGTTGGCGCCATTCCGCCGCCCCGCACGGCGACGTCGCGCCCGACGCCCGCGCCGCGATGCCCCCCGCCCCGAAGCATTTCCTCCAGTTTCGCGATTTCTCGCGTGACGAGTACGACCACCTGTTCGCTCGGACGCGCTGGATCAAGGACCGGTTCAAGCGTTACGAGCTCTACCAGCCGCTGCGCGACCGGACGCTGGCGATGGTGTTCGAGAAGGCGTCGACGCGCACCCGCGTTTCGTTCGAGGCCGGGATGAACCAGCTCGGCGGCATCGCGATCAACCTCAACCGCGGCGACACGCAACTCTCGCGCGGCGAGCCGATCGAGGACGTCGCGCGGGTGATCTCGCGGATGGTCGACGTGGTGATGATCCGCACGTTTGAGCAGTCGATCATCGAGCGCTTCGCCGCGCACTCGCGGGTGCCGGTGATCAACGGGCTCACCAACGAGTACCACCCCTGTCAGATCCTCGCCGACCTCTACACGTACGTCGAGCACCGCGGCACGATCCGCGGCCGGACGGTGGCGTGGATCGGCGACGCCAACAACATGTGCTACACGTGGCTGCAGGCGGCCGCGCTGCTCGGCTTCAAGGTCAACGTGTCGGCGCCGCCCGGTTACGACGTCGACGCGGGACGCGCCGGCGCCGAAGCGGCGGGGCACTGGGAGGCGTTCGCCGACCCGGCGGCGGCGTGCCGCGGCGCCGACCTCGTGACCACCGACGTGTGGACGAGCATGGGCTTCGAGGCCGAGAACGAAACGCGCAAGCGCGATTTCGCGCAGTGGATGGTCGACGCGCCGATGATGGCGGCGGCGAAGCCCGACGCGCTGTTCATGCACTGCCTGCCGGCGCACCGCGGCGAGGAGATCGCCGCAGAGGTGATCGACGGTCCGCAGAGCGTGGTCTGGGACGAGGCCGAGAACCGGCTGCACGCGCAGAAGGCACTGCTCGAGTACCTCGTCTGCGGCCGGGTCACCCCTTAGGAGCGCCCGATGATCGACCACACCGGCGTCACCGTCTCCGACCTGACGAAGAGCATCGCGTTCTACCGTGCCGCGCTGGCCCCGCTCGGCTACGCACTGCTGATGGAATGGGAGCAGCACGCGGGCTTCGGCGTTCCCCCGAAGCCGGACTTCTGGATCGGGAAGGGGCAGCCGAACGAGCCGCGTGTCCACGTCGCATTCCGCGCGGTGACCCGCGACGAGGTCGACGCGTTCCATCGTGCTGCGCTGGCCGCCGGCGGTCGCGACAACGGCGCGCCGGGACTGCGGCCGCATTACCATCCGAACTACTACGGTTCGTTCGTGCTCGATCCGGACGGCCACAACGTCGAGGCGGTGTGCCACGCGCCGGCGTGACGCCGCGCGAGCATCCGTCCCGGAGCCTGTCGATGAACCTTCGTCACATCCAACACTGCGCACTCGGCGTCGCCATTGCCGCGCTCGCCACGGTGTCCGCGCCCGCGTTCGCGCAGGCGTGGCCCGAAAAGCCGATCAGGTTCGTCGTCTCCGCCGGGCCGGGCAGTTCGCTCGACACGCTCGCACGCGTGATCGGCGACAAGCTGAAGGACCGCCTCGGTCAGGCAGTCGTCGTCGAGAACAAGCCGGCGGCCGGGGGCACCGTCGCCGTCGCCGAGGTCGCGAAGTCAGCGCCCGACGGCTACACGATGGTGCTGGGCTACAACGGCCCGCTGTCGTTCTCGCCGCTGCTGCAGAAGCTGCCGTACGACGTGCAGAAGGACCTCGCACCGGTGATCATCACCACCAGCCAGCCGAACGTGCTCGCGGTGAACGCGCAACTGCCGGTGAAGGACCTGAAGGAGCTCGTCGCGTACGCGAAGGCCAATCCGGGCAAGCTCAACTACGCGTCGGTCGGCAACGGCAGCTCGTCGCACCTCAACATGGAGCTCCTGAA
>JBDTVU010000160.1:0-7093 GCA_040007035.1 Betaproteobacteria bacterium
CAGCGCGCAGCCGCCGAACGCGAAGATCACCGCGTTGGTGTGCAGCGGCCGCAGCCGTCCGTACGACAGCCACGAAACGCCGTCCCAGAGGAAGAAGTCGGGCAGCAGCAGCTGCGCGGCGATGATCACGCCGACCAGCATCCCGACCACACCCCAGACGACGGTCATCAGCGCGAACTGGCGCACCACCGCGTAATTGAACGTTGCCGCTGCGCTGCCGGCGGTCCTCGTTTCGGCACCCATTGTCGTCGCCCCCATTCGTTTCGCCCCGCTGCCGCGGAGCCCGCGGTTACGTCTGTCCCCGCACCCGTCGCCCGGTGCCGGCAGCTTGCGGGCCTGTCGCGGCCTGCAACACTCCCATTGTGCAGCGCACGATGCTACCGGTTCACGGAATCCGGGGAGTTGACCGAAATCAATGCGGCCGGCGGCGTTTTCTGCTTGTCCGCGACGGGCGTGTCGTCGTCGGCGAGGATCCGGTGCGCCGGGCCTTCGAGATCGTCGAACTGGCCGCTTCTCACCGACCACCAGAAACCGGCGCCGATCAGCAGCGCCAGCACGACCGACAGTGGAATGAGCAGCAGCAGGATGTCCATCGGGTGGCCGTTACGAGCGTTCGGCATCGTACGCCGCGCCGGCGCGGCCGATCGCCGCAGCCGGCCGCGGCACGCGAATCCGCGCGACGCGCACCGCGTTGCCGACGACGACGAGCGAGGACACCGACATGCCGAGCGCGGCGACGAGCGGCGTGACGAAGCCGAACGCGGCCGCCGGAATCGCGATCGCATTGTAGGCGAACGCCCACGCGAGATTCTGGCGCACGACGGCGAGCGTGCGTCGGGCATGACCGATCGCATCGGCGATCCGCGGCAGTGCATCGGACAGCACGACGACGTCGGCGGCCCACTGCGCCAGCGGCGTCGCGCTGCCGAGGCTGATCGACACCTGCGCCTGCGCCAGCGACGGCGCGTCGTTGACGCCGTCGCCGACCATCGCCACGATGGCGCCGCCCGCCTGCAGCGCAGCGATCGCCGCGCGCTTGTCCTCGGGCAACGCATCGGCGCGTGCATCGGCGATGCCGACGGCGCCGGCCACCGCCGCGACCGCCGGCGCACGGTCGCCGGACAAGAGCACGGGGACGATCCCCATCGCGGCCAGCGAGCGCACCAGCGCCGCCGCACCCGGACGCAGCGCGTCGCCCAGCGCGAACAGCGCGACGATGCCGCGCTCGTCGCCCAACGCCACCAGCGTCGACGCCAACGACGCATCGGCAGCGTCGGACGGCACGTCTGCGCCGGACAGCGCGGCGGCGAACGCCGGCCGGCCGAGCCGAAGCCGCCGGCCGGCCACCGTGCCTTCGACGCCCTGCCCCGGCACCGTGCGCAACGCGTCCGCATGGGCGGGCGGCATGGCCCCCGCCGCGGCCCGCAGCGCGCGGCCGAGCGGGTGCTCCGATTGCGCCTCGAGTCCCGCTGCCAGCGCGAGCACGCCCTCCGCCGTTTCGCCGCCCTGCGGAATCGTCCGTTCGAGCGTCGCCTGCCCGGCGGTCAGCGTCCCCGTCTTGTCGAAGACGACGTGGGTGACACGTGCCAGCGTCTCCAGTGCATCGGCGCGGGCGACGATGACGTGGCGCCGTCCGAGCGCGCCGACGGCAGCGGCGAGCGCGGCGGGCGTGGCCAGCGACAGCGCGCAGGGGCACGACACGACGAGGACGGCGAAGGTGACGGCGAGCGCGCGCGCCGGCTCGAAATGCCACCACAGCGCCGCGGTCAACGCGGCCAGCGCCAGCAACGCGCCGACGAAGCATGCAGCGACGCGGTCCGCCACGCGCGCGACGCGCGGGCGTTCCGACGCCGCGCGCTCGGACAGCCGCAGGACGGCGGCGAGCCGCGTCGCCTCGCCTGCCGCGGTGACCCGGACGACCAGCGCATCGTCGGTGACGACGCTTCCGGCGAGCACCGCGGCATCCGGCATCTTCGCCACCGGTCGCGACTCGCCGGTCAGGATCGCCTCCTCGACGTTCGCGCAGCCCTCGACGACGACGCCGTCGGCCGGAATCGTCGCACCGGGCCGCACCAGCACGAGATCGCCGGCGGCAAGCGTGGCAGCGCCGACCGTCTCGACATCGCGCGCAGGCCACAAAGCGAGCCGCTCCGCCGTCGCCGGGCGCGCCCGCGCGACCACCTCGATCGCGTCACCGGCGCGCCGCCGCGCAACCAGCTCGACGTATCGCGCGACGAGCAGGAGCGCGATGAACATCGTCACCGAGTCGTAGTAGACGGCACCGTCTCCGCCAAACGTCGCCCACGCGCTTGCCGCAAACGCGGCGGCAATGCCGAGCGCCACCGGCACGTCCATGCCGGGGCGCAGCATCCGGAAGTCGCGCCATGCGCCGCGGAAGAACGGCGCCGCCGAATACAGGAGCGCCGGCATCGTCAGCGTCAGGCTGGCCCATTCGAGAAGGCGCCGGTGCGCAGGCTCGACGCCGTCGACGGTGACGTAGGTCGGCACCGCGAACATCATCACCTGCATCATGGCCAACAGCGCGACCGCCATCCGCAGCAGCATCGTCCGCGACTCGTGCGCGACCAGCGCCTCGCGCCGCGCCGGATCGTACGGATACGCGCGGTAGCCGATCGCAACGACCGCGCGCAGCACGTCGGACAGCCGCGTCGCGGCGGGATCCCAGACCAGGCGCGCGCGACGCGTTGCAAAATTGACGGAGAACGCGGCGACGCCGGGCTGCCGCGCGAGCCACGATTCGGTCAGCCACACGCAGGCGCCGCAATGCAGGCCCTCCAGCAGCAGCGAGATTTCGCGTCGGCCGCCGTCGGCGTCGCGGACGAGACCCACCTGTGCCGCGGCGTCGTCCCACGCCGTCCATTCGTCGCCGTGCGCAGTCTCCGGGCCCGGCCGGCCGGCAGCCGCGGTGCGCCGGTCGTAGAACGCGTCGAGCCCGGCAGCGTCGATCGTCTGCGCGACGGCGAGGCACCCGCCGCAGCAGAAGCTCCGCGGCGCGCCGTGCAGCGTCGCGCGCCACCGTTGAGGCTCCGGATTCGGGCTGCCGCAGTGATAGCACGTCGCTTCGGCGGTCGCCGCGGGCAGGTCGGCAACGGGCGGCGCGCGCAGGGCGGTGGCAGGCGAGGACATCCGGCCCAATCTACGATGCGCCACCCGGCCGGTCAACGCCGGATCCGCACGCCCTTGACCGCCGCCAGCGCCCCGTTGATTTCAGTCAACGTCGACCCGGTGCCGAGGGGCATAATGAGTCAGTTTCATCGTGTCGAGGAGCGGATCATGTACAAGAACATCCTGGTTGCCACCGACGGGTCCAAGCTCTCTGAAAAGGCGGTGACGCACGCGATCGACCTCGCCAAAGCCGTCGGCGCGAAGATGACGATTTTCTACGCTGCGCCCGATTACCCGCTACCCGCGTACGCGGACGGCGTCGTCTACGAGCCGGTGTCGCGGAAGGAGTACGCGAAGCTCGCCGCCGCCGACGCCGAGAAGATCCTGGACGCCGCCGCGGCGAAGGCAGCGACCGCCGGCGTCGCCACGGCGACCGCCTACACGATCGCCGCCGCGCCTTGGGAAGCGATCCTGGCCGGCGCGAAAAAGCACAAGTGCGACGCGATCGTGATGGCCTCGCACGGCCGCCGCGGCATGTCGGCGCTCCTGCTCGGCAGCGAAACGCAGAAGGTCCTGACGCACAGCAAGCTGCCGGTGATCGTCGTCCGATAAAGCGGATGCGCGGGGCTTCCCGGCCCCGCCGCCGCCCCCGGGGGCGCCCGCTGCGGCGCCCCCGGTCTTTTCAGCTTGCCGATGCCGCGAAGGAGAGCATGGCGTACGTGAACGCTGCCGCGAAGGCGCGTGACGCGGCGCCCCGCGCCCCGCGCGCGACGAGCGCGCCCTGACGTCCGTCCGCGGCGAGCGCCGGGGCGCTGCGGCCCGTTGCTATACAATCCGGATTTCCCCAAGAAAAACAGCACCATGCGCATTTCCAAGTTCTATGTACAGACGCTGAAGGAAGCCCCTGCCGAAGCGGAGATCGCGAGCCAGAAGCTGATGCTGCGCGCCGGGCTGATCAAGAAGGCGAGCTCGGGCATCTACACGTGGATGCCGCTCGGCCTGATCACGCTGCGCCGGGTCGAGCAGGTCGTGCGCGAGGAGATGAACCGCGCCGGCGCGATCGAGGTCTACATGCCGCACGTCGTGCCGTCCGAGCTGTGGCAGGAGACGGGCCGCTGGGACAAGTTCGGCCCGCAACTCCTGAAGATCCGCGACCGGCAGGAGCGCGACTTCCTGTTCGGCCCGACGCACGAGGAGGTCATCACCGACATCGTGAGGAAGGACATCCGCAGCTACCGCCAACTGCCGGTCAACCTCTACCAGATCCAGATCAAGTTCAGGGACGAGATCCGGCCGCGGTTCGGCGTGATGCGCGGACGCGAGTTCCTGATGAAGGATGCGTACTCGTTCGACGTCGACCGTGACGCGCTGATGGCGAGCTACCGCGCGATGTACGCCGCGTACGAGCGGATCTTCACCCGCCTCGGCCTCAGGTTCCGCGCGGTCGAGGCCGACACCGGCGCGATCGGCGGCTTCGCGTCGCACGAGTTCCAGGTGCTCGCCGACTCCGGCGAGGATGCGATCGCGTGGTGCCCGGCGTCGCAGTACGCGGCGAACGTCGAGCAGGCGGAAGCGGTGGCGCCGCCGACGCCGCGTCCGGCGCCTGCCGCGCCGATGCAGAAGGTGCCCACGCCCGGCCAGGCGACGTGCGAGGAAGTCGCCGCGTTGCTCGGCCTGACGCTCGCGCGCACGGTGAAGTGCATCATGCTCGCCGTCGACACCGAGGGCCTGCCGGCACGGGTCTTCATGCTGCTCTTGCGCGGCGACCACACGCTGAATGAAGTGAAGGCCGGCAAGATCGCCGAGCTCGGCGGATTCCGCTGGGCAACCGAAGCCGAGATCCGCGCGGCGATCGGCGCCCCTCCCGGCTATCTCGGCCCGGTCGGCATACCGAAAGAACTGACGCTGATCGTCGACCGCTCGGTGGCCGTCATGGGCGACTTCGTCTGCGGCGCCAACGAGTCGGACTTCCACCTGCGCGACGTGAACTTCGGCCGCGATTGCCGCGAGCCGGACCGGGTCGCCGACCTGCGCAACGTCGTCGCCGGCGACACGTCGCCCGACGGCAAGGGGACGCTCGAGATCCTGCGCGGAATCGAGGTCGGCCACGTGTTCGCGCTGGGGACCCGCTATTCGGAGGCGATGGGTGCAACTTATCTCGACGCGGCCGGTCAATCCCACCTGATCGAGATGGGCTGTTACGGGATCGGCGTCACCCGCGTCGTCGCCGCGGCGATCGAGCAGAACCACGACACGCGCGGCATCATCTGGCCCGAGGCGATGGCGCCGTTCGCGGTGGCGATCGCGCCCGTCGGCTACGACCGCAACGAGGCGGTGAAGACGCTGGCCGACCGGCTGCACGACGAGCTCGCCGCGGCGGGCGTCGAGGTGCTGCTCGACGACCGTGGCGAGCGCCCCGGCGTGATGTTTGCGGATCTGGAGCTGATCGGCATCCCGCACCGGATCACGATCGGCGACCGCGGCCTGAAGGAAGGCAACGTCGAATACCAGTCGCGTCGCGACACGACGGCCACCGCGGTGCCGGTCGCGGAGATCGCAGCGTTCGTCAAGGGAAAACTCGCTCGCGCATGACGCAGCAAGGCATCCGCCGCTCGTTCGTGTACCCGGCCCTCGCGGCCGCGGTGGCGCTCGCGCCGCTGCCGGCGCAGGCCGGCGCGCAGATCGAGGAACAACTGGCGCCGTCGGTTGCGGCCGGGCTGCAGCGCGAGATCTCCGACGCGCCGATCGCCGCCGATTACGTCAACCGCGCCGACCTGCAGCCGTGGCTCGTCGAGATGTCGCGCCGGCTCGCGCCGCGGATGCCCGACGAGCGCGAGCGCCGCGAGCTCCTCGCCACCATCCATTACGAGGCGCGGCGCGCGGGCCTCGACCCGCAGCTGGTGCTCGGCGTCATGCACCACGAGAGCGGCTTCAAGAAGTTCGCGGTGTCGCCGGTCGGTGCCCGCGGCTTCATGCAGGTGATGCCGTTCTGGGTGAAGCAGATCGGCTCGCCCGACCAGAACCTGTTCAACCTGCGCATCAACCTTCGCTACGGCTGCGTGATCCTGCGCCACTACCTCGCCATCGAGAGCGGAGACCTCTATCGCGCGCTGGGCCGCTACAACGGCAGCCTCGGACGGCCGGAATACCCGAGTGCCGTCGTCGCCGCGATAAGCCGCCACTGGCACTGGGATCAACTGCCGGCGACGAATGTCGGCACCGCCGCCGGGCCCATCGCTGCGCCCATCTCCGCGCGGTGAGCGCGGCGACGCCGCCTTCGTCGCCGCGGTACCGGGGCCGCTTCGCCCCGTCCCCCACCGGTCCATTACACTTCGGTTCGCTCGTCGCGGCGCTCGCGAGCTGTTGCGACGCGCGCGCCGCGGCCGGCGAGTGGCTGATCCGCGTCGAGGACGTCGACGTGCCGAGGGTCGAGCCCGGCGCTGAGGTGGCGATCATCAAAGCGCTCGAGCGCCACGGCTTCGCCTGGGATGGCGCCGTCGTCCGCCAGTCGGAGCGCGCCGACGCGTACGCCGCGGCGCTCGCCGCATTGCGCACGCAGGGCGTCGTGTACGAATGCGCGTGCACGCGGCGCGAGCAGGACGCCGCACCGCCGGGCGTCGGCGGCGAGCGCGTCTACCCGGGCACCTGCCGCGACGGCATCTCCGCGGACCGCGCAGCGCGCGCGCAGCGGGCGTGGCGCGCCCGCGTCGGCGACGCGACGATCGGATATCGCGACCGTCTGCAAGGGTCGCAGTGGCAGGATCTCGCGCGCGACGTCGGCGATTTCGTCGTCCGCCGCGCCGACGGGCTCACCGCGTACCAGCTCGCCGTCGTCGTCGACGACGCGGCGCAGGGCATCACCGACGTCGTCCGCGGCGCCGACCTGCTCGCGTCGACGCCGCGGCAGATCCTCCTTCAGCAACTGCTCGGCCTCGGCACGCCGTCGTATCTGCACGTCCCGGTGGCG
>JBDTVU010000161.1:0-7000 GCA_040007035.1 Betaproteobacteria bacterium
AGCGACGGGCAGGTGAGGCCGAGGTGGCGCTGCTGCTCGACCGACGCCGGCTCGGTGTCGCCCTGGGTGACGATCAGCCGGCGCAGGTTCGATCGGTACTCGCCGGGCACTTCCTGCCACGCCGGCTCGCCCTTGTGCGCGCCGAAGTTCACCTTGCGCTCCGCTTCCGGCGGCGTCAGGAAGATCCCCCAGCGGTAATCGGGCATCTTGACGTAATCGAAGTGCGCCCAGCCCTTAGGTTCGACGCTGATCGCGGTGCGCAGGTAGACGTCGAAGTCCTTCGAGCCGTCCGGTCCCATGTCGCCCCACCAGTCGAGGAACGCGGGCTGCCAGTGTTCGAGTGCGCGCTGCAGCGTCTTGTTGCTCGCCAGTTCGACGTTGTTGGGGATCTTCTCGCTGTAGTCGATGCTCATCGTGACCTCGGATAAGGGGCGGGGATCGTGGAGTCGGGATGACGGGCGCTGCCGGGTCAGACCCGGTTGCGGTCGAAGCGGGCCTTGTTGCCGGTACCGAATATCTTCAGCGCGCCGCTCTCGCCGGTGGCGTTCGGACGGATGAAGATCCAGTTCTGCCATGCGGACAGCCGGCCGAAGACGCGTGTCTCCATCGTCTCGCCGGGACCGAAGCGCAGGTTCGCCTCCATCCCGGTCAGCGCGTCGGGCGACAGGCTCGCCCGCTCCTCGATGGCGATGCGGATCTCGTCGCCCCAGTCGAGGTCGTCGGGCGCGGTGGTGACGAGGCCGAGTGCGACGGCGGAGTTCGCGTCAAGCGCGCGGCCGATGGCGGCTTTGGCCGCGTCGATCGGGGCGGCCTCGCCGTAGAACCGGGCGTCGATCCGCGTCCGGCCGTTGACCATCGGATACGGACCGAAGTTCATCGCGGACAGGACGATCTTCGGCGCGCGCTCCGCGTCGTCGGGCAGCGCCAGCATGTAGCTGCGATCGGCAGCCAGTGCCAGCTCCAGCAGCGTGCCGGCGAAGCACGAGCCGGGCTCGATCAGCGCATAGAGCGTGCGCGACGTTACGTCGAGCCGCGCAAGCGTCCGCCGCAGCATCCCGGTCGTCTCGCGGACGAACCAGTGCGCGGCGTGGCGCTCGAGCGACGCGTCGGCGGCCAGTACGTGCGCGGCGTCGCCGGCGGTCTTGAGCACCCAGGTGCCGATGTCGAGCTCGTTCGTGCGCAGCAGCAGGATCGCGTCGTCGAGCTCGCGCGCCATCGCCAGCGGCCACCATGCGGCGCCCTCTGCGATGATCCGGGCGACGTCGGCGGGTGGCGCCGACTTCGGCGCGGAAACGGTGATCGTTGCGGTGCGCGCGTTGCGGTCGATCGCCACGTCGACGTGCCGGTAATGGGGGCCGCCGGCGTCGATCGTCCGCGCGAGCGGCGGCAGCGGCACGCCTTTCGCGTCCTGCGGCCGGTCGCTTTGCGCGGCGAGCGCGTCGGCGCGCTCGCGCACCTTCGCCGCGAACTGCTGCGGCTTGGCGAAGTCGTCGATCAGCCGCCAGTCCTTCGCCCGCTGCGCGCGCACGCCTTCGACCAGCGTGCAGAAGATGTCGGCGTGGTCGCGGCGGACGTGGCGCTTGTCGGTGACGCGGGTGAGGCCGCCGGTGCCGGGCAGCACGCCGAGCAGCGGCACTTCGGGGAGGCTCACCGCCGACGAGCGGTCGTCGACGAGCACGATCTCGTCGCAGGCGAGCGCCAGCTCGTAGCCGCCGCCGGCCGTCGTGCCGTTGCACGCGGCGACGAACTTCAGGCCCGAGTGGCGGCTCGCATCCTCGATGCCGTTCCGCGTCTCGTTGGTGAATTTGCAGAAGTTGACCTTCCATGCGTGCGTCGACAGCCCGAGCATGAAGATGTTGGCGCCCGAGCAGAAGATGCGGTCGCGGCCGCTGGTGACGACCACGGTCCTCGTTTCCGGGTGCTCGAAGCGGATCCGCTGCAGCGCGTCGTGGAGCTCCATGTCGACGCCGAGGTCGTACGAGTTGAGCTTCAGCTTGTAGCCGGGCATGAGGCCGCGGTCCTCGTCGATGTCGAGCGTCAGCGTCGCGATCGCGCCGTCGAACACGAGCTTCCAGTGCGCGTAGCGGTCCGGCTCTGTGTCGTAGGTGACGTACGGCTTCGTCCCGGCGGGGACGTCGCGATTCGAGATTGCCGCGTCTGCCATTGTCTTCTCCCGGGGGCTCCGCTCAGGCCAGCACGGCCTGGCGCAGCTTGGCAATGCTGTGCTCGGGACGCTCGCCGGAGGTGTCCAGCGTGACGTCCGCCTTGCGGTACAGCGGCTCGCGCGCGGCGAGGATGCGCGTCAGGTCTTCCATCGCTTCGACGTTGCCCTGCATCGGGCGCAGATCGCCCTGCGCGACGACACGCGCCATGTGCTCGTCGGGCGCCGCCTTGACCCAGACGGTGAAGCAGGACAGCAGCAGCAGGTTGAACGTCTCCGGCTCGGACACGATGCCGCCGCCGACCGTCATCACCATCTGCTCGTGCGTCTGGATCATCCGTTCGAGGCAGCGGCGCTCGATCCGCCGGTAGCCCATCTGTCCGTACAGCAGGAACACCTCGGACAGGCTGATGCCGGCCTCGCGCTCGATCTCGCGGTCCAGCTCGACGAACGGGAACTTCAGCTCCTTCGCCAGCGCGCTGCCGAGCGTCGTCTTGCCGGCGCCACGCAGGCCCACCAGCGCAATGCGCCGCTTGCGCGCCGCCTCCTCCTGGCCGAAGTCGCGCATCAGGCGGAACACGACGTCCTCCAGCCGGTGTGCCGGCAGCCGCTCGAGGAAACGCCGGATGAGCCGCTGCTCGACCGGGTTCTCGCGCTGGTCGAGGAGTTCGGTCATCGGCATCCCGAGCGCGCGCGCGACGTTTCGCAGGAGCAGCACCGACGCATTGCCTTCCCCCGCTTCGAGCTGCGCGAGGTACCGTTCGGACACGTCGGCGTTTTGCGACAGCACCTTGCGCGCCATCCCGCGCCGTTCGCGCGCGGTGCGCACCTGCCGGCCCATCGCGGCGAGGAACTCGGCGTCCTCGGCGGCATGGCTGTCGGGCGTGGCGGTCGCGTCGTCGCGTTGGTCGGGCATGGCAGTCGAGGGGGCGAGGGAAACGGGGCTCGAATCGGTGGCGCGGAACTGTGTTGCAGTGCAATGCACTATAATGCATATTCTTGATCGATGTCAAGCACTTTGAATCCGGGTGGCGTGGCTTGTCCGATTCGAGGTTCCGGTCGAGTATCCTCCGCGCCGCTGAGCCGGATCGGACTCGCGGTGCCCGAACGGCGTCCTGTCCGCTCATGCTGTATTGTGCTTGACACCGGCAGGAGCATGATCCAAAGTACCTGTCGCCATGGCTTTCGGAGCTTGGCAGGGTGGTTCTGTCCATCCCTGCCGACGCCGGTACCCGTCGCACGGCCTTCACTCCACCGGGTGGACGATGACGCAGGACGAATTCGCCGGATTGATGGCGTCGATCACGGGCCGCATCGACGGCCGGGCACTCGACGCCGGACTCGAAGCCGACCTCAACCGCATGTTCCCGGCGGACGGCGACGTGTTCCGCTCGGTGGTCGACGCGTGTCGCGCGGGGATTGCCGCAGGCTGGATGTGCAGTCGCGAGCACGCCGGGATAAAGTATGGCCGCGTCGTCAAGTCTGGCCCGGCGACGCACGATTTTTCGGTCGACGTGGTCGAGATGGCGGACGTCGCCGGCGGCCACCACCGGCATCCGGCCGGCGAGATCGACCTGATCATGCCGTTGACGCCGGCGGCGAAGTTCGACGGCCGCGGCGCCGGCTGGCTCGTCTACGGTGCCGGCACCGCGCACTGCCCGACCGTCAGCGACGGCAGGGCGCTGGTGCTGTATCTGCTGCCGCAGGGCGCGATCGAATTCACCAAGGCGTGAACGGGCCGCAGACGCCCGACGGCCGGAACCGCAGGAGGAGGACACGATGTCCGGACTGAGCACGGCGGACCACCGATTGAGTCCGCCGCGGATCGAGATTCCGCGCGACTACAACGCCGCGCACGACCTGATCGAGCGCAACCTGCGCGCCGGGCGCGCGGACAAGGCGGCGTTCATCGACGAAAACGGGGCGCACACGTACGGCGAGCTCGCCGTGCTCGTCAACCGTTGCGCGAATGCGCTCACCGGCCTCGGCGTCGAGCCGGAGCAGCGGGTGCTCCTGTGCCTGCTCGACACGATCGACTTTCCGACGGCGTTCCTCGGCGCGATCAAGGCCGGCATCGTGCCCGTCGCGGCGAACACGCTGCTGACGACGAAGGACTACGAGTACATGCTGCGCGACAGCCGCGCCCGCGCGTTGATCGTGTCGGCCGCGCTGCTGCCCACACTCGCTCCGCTGCTCGGCCGGATGCCGCACCTGAAGCACGTGATCGTGTCCGGCGCACCCGGGCCCGACGCGCCGGGGGCGCACCTATCGTTCGCGAAGCTCGTCGCCGCAGGCGCGCCCGCGTTCGACCCCGCGGAAACGACGCGCGACGACGCCTGCTTCTGGCTCTACTCGTCCGGCTCGACCGGGGCGCCGAAGGGCACCGTCCACATCCAGTCGAGCCTCATCAACACGTACGAGCTGTACGCGAAGCCGATCCTCGGCATCCGCGAGGACGACGTCGTGTTCTCGGCGGCGAAGCTCTTCTTCGCCTACGGCCTCGGCAACGGCCTCACATTTCCGATGGGCGCCGGCGCGACCGCGATCCTGATGGCCGAGCGGCCCACACCTGCGGCGGTCTTCGCGCGGCTGAAGCAGCGTCAGCCGTCGATCTTCTACGGCGTGCCGACGCTATTCGCCGCGCTGCTGGCGAGCCCGGACCTGCCGGCGCGCGGCGAGTTGAAGATGCGCCGCTGCACGTCGGCCGGCGAGGCGCTGCCGGCGGATATCGGCAAGCGCTGGACCGACCGCTTCGGCGTCGAGATCCTCGACGGGCTGGGCTCGACCGAGATGCTGCACATCTTCCTGTCGAACCGCGCGGGCGAGGTCCACTACGGGACCAGCGGCACGCCGGTGCCCGGCTACGAGCTGAAGATCGTCGGCGACGACGGGCAGCCGGTCGCGGCGGGGCAGGTCGGCGAGTTGCAGATCAGCGGACCCACCGCGGCGACGGCATACTGGAACAACCTCGACAAGAGCCGGGCGACGTTCCAGGGGCCGTGGACCCGGAGCGGCGACAAGTACTCGGTCAGCCCGGAAGGCCAGTTCATCTACTCCGGGCGCAGCGACGACATGCTGAAGGTCGGCGGCATCTACGTGTCGCCGATCGAGGTCGAGTCGGCGCTGGTGACCCATCCGGCGGTGCTGGAGGCGGCCGTGATCGGCAAGGCGGACGAGGCGGAGCTGATCAAGCCAGTCGCCTACGTCGTCCTGAAGAGCGGACAGACGGCGTCCGAAGCACTTGCCGAGGAACTGCGGCAGCACGTAAAGTCCCGGCTGGCGCCGTATAAGTATCCGCGGTGGATCGAGTTCATCGACGAATTGCCGAAGACCGCCACCGGAAAGATCCAGCGCTTCAAGCTTCGCGCGAGCGCGAACCAGTGACGAACCCCCGGGTGCGCTGCCGAGGCCGCGACCGGGGCCAACACACAAGACCACAGGAGGAGACCGCAATGAAGACTTCACGCACACCGTTCCGTCCGGGCGCGCTCGGCACGCTCGCCGCGGCGTTCGCCGCAGCCGGCCTGCTGCTGGCCGCCGGCCCCGCCGTTGCACAGGCAAAGCTCAAGGTCGGCCTGATGCTGCCGTACACCGGCACCTACGCGGCGCTCGGCACCGCGATCACCAACGGCTTCAAGCTCGCCGTCGAGGAGAACGGCGGCAAGCTCGGCGGCCGCGAAATCGAGTACTTCACCGTCGACGACGAGTCCGACCCGGCGAAGGCGCCGGAGAACGCGAACAAGCTGATCAAGCGCGACAACGTCGACGTGATGGTCGGCACCGTCCACTCGGGCGTCGCGCTGGCGATGTCGAAGGTCGCCCGCGACAACAACACGCTGCTGATCATCCCCAACGCCGGCGCCGACGACATCACCGGCCCGCTGTGCGCCGCCAACGTCTTCCGCACGTCGTTCTCGAACGGCCAGCTCGGCGTTGCGATGGGCAAGGTGATGGCCGATCAGAAGAAGAAGACCGCGGTCACGATCACCTGGGATTACGCGGCGGGCAAGGAATCGATCGGCGGCTTCAAGGAGTCGTTCGAGCAGGGCGGCGGCAAGGTGACGAAGGAACTCTACCTGCCGTTCCCGCAGGTCGAGTTCCAGGCGCTGCTGACCGAGATCGCCGCGCTCAAGCCCGACGTCGTCTACGCGTTCTTCGCCGGCGGCGGCGCCGTGAAATTCGTCAAGGACTATGCGGCGGCCGGGCTCGGCAAGACGATCCCGCTGGTCGGCCCGGGCTTTCTCACCGACGGCACGCTGGAAGCGCAGGGCGAATCGGCGCAGGGGCTCTTGACGACGCTGCACTACGGCGACGGCCTCAACATCCCGAAGAACAACGCGTTCCGCGCGGCGTATTCGAAGGCGTACAAGGTGGAGCCCGACGTGTACGCGATGCAGGGCTACGACGCGGCGCAACTCCTCGTGATCGGCATGAACGCGGTCAAGGGCGACACCAGCAAGCGCGCCGACCTGGTCAAGGCGATGGAAGGGGCGAAGATCGACAGCCCGCGCGGTCCGCTGGCGCTCAACAAGGGCCACAACCCGATCCACGACATCTACCTGCGCAAGGTCGAAGGCAAGGAGAACAAGGTCGTCAGCGTCGCGGTGAAGAACCTCACCGACCCGCCGCGCGGCTGCAAGCTCTGACCGGCGCCTGAGTCGGCCGAAGCGCGGCTCCGGCCGCGCTTCGCATTTTCTGCCTCCTCCACCCACCCCCCAGTCCATCGGGGGTCGCGGCGGCGGCAGCGCCTTGCCGCCCTCGGAACCCCACTCGGACGGCAAGACGCTGCCGTCCCCGCGCCGCGTCATGCCGAGCGCCCGGTTGGTTTGAGGCCGCGAG
>JBDTVU010000162.1:0-6940 GCA_040007035.1 Betaproteobacteria bacterium
GGCGGCGCGCAGACGCTGTGGCGCGCCAACGTGCCGCAGCTCTACGTCGACGTCGATCGAGAGAAAACGAAGAAGCTCGGCGTGCCTATCGACGACGTCTACAACGCGTTGGCCGGCACGCTCGGCACCTATTACGTCAACGACTTCAACAAGTACGGCCGCACGTGGCAGGTGCTGATGTCGGCCGACCCGTCGTTCCGCAAGCGGCCCGACGACATCGGCGGCATCTACGTGCGCTCGGGCAAGGGCGAGATGATTCCGCTCGCGTCGCTGGCGACGGTTCGGTTCTCGTCCGGGCCCGACGCGCTGGACCGCTTCAACAACCTGCCGGCGGTGAAGGTGATCGGGCAGGCGGCGCCGGGCTTCAGCTCCGGCCAGGCGATCGCGCGCGTCGAGCAGATCGCCGCCGAGGTGCTTCCGGCGGGCTTCACCTTCGACTGGGGCGGCACGTCGTACCAGGAGAAGCGCTCGGGCGGCGCCTCCGGTTTCGCGATCGCGCTCGCGGTGATCATGGTGTTCCTGATCCTGTCCGCGCAGTACGAACGCTGGTCGCTGCCGCTGTCGGTGCTGCTTGCGCTGCCGTTCGGCACGTTCGGCGCGCTGGCCGCCGTATGGCTGCGCGGCCTCACCAACGACGTCTACTTTCAGATCGGCCTGGTCACGCTGCTGGGACTCGCCGCGAAGAACGCGATCCTGATCGTCGAGTTCGCGCTGCTGAAACACGAGGAAGGGCTGTCGACGTCGGCGGCGGCGATCGAGGCGGCGCGGCTGCGGTTCCGGCCGATCCTGATGACGTCGCTCGCGTTCATCCTCGGCGTGCTGCCGCTCGCCATCTCGACCGGCGCCGGCGCCGGCGCGCGGCACTCCGTGGGCACCGGCGTGATGGGCGGGATGATGGCGGCGACGTTCCTCGCGATCTTCTTCGTGCCGTGGTTCTTCCGGCTGATCTTCGAACGCCGGATCTCCGAGCCGCGCAGCAAAGCGGAGCTGCATCAGGAGATCGACCACGCGCGCGAACTTCATGCGCGGTTGCCGGTCGCAACGCCCGGCCATCCGCCGCATCCGGAAGCCGCACCCGGGCATCCGCCGCATCCCGAACAAGGAGGCGATCATGCGTAAGTCACTGCTGGCGGTGGCGCTCGCCACCGCGCTCGCCGGCTGCGCCGTCAATCAACCGGCGCCGCCGACGCTCGACCTTCCTGCGGCGACGGAGTCGTCGGCGCAGAACGCGGTGCTCGAAAACTGGTGGACCGCGTTCGACGATCCCGCGCTCACGACCCTCATCGACGAAGCGCTTGCCAACAACCTCGATCTCCGGGCGACGCTCGCGCGGATCGAGCTGGCGCGCGCGCAGATCCTGCTCGCCCGCTCCAATCTCTACCCGAGTGTGAACCTCAACGCCGACGCCGGACGCTCGCGCATCTCCGGCGCCGGTTCGCAGCGGCTGCCGGCGGGCACCCCGCTCGTCAGCAACAACTATGCGGTCGGGCTCGACCTCTCGTACGAGCTCGACGTCTGGGGCAAGTATAGGAGCGGCGCGCTGGCCGCGCAGAACGACCTGACCGCGGCGCGCTATTACCGCGAGGCGGTGCGGATCACCGTCGTCGGCGACGTCGCCGGCGCGTACTTCCGGCTGCGGGCCGCAGACGCCGAGCTGGCGCTGCTGCAGGACACGCTGGCATCGCGCCGGGACACGTTGTCGCTGCAGCGCGACCGCTTCGACGCCGGGATCGTCGGCGAATACGACCTGCGGCAGGCCGAGGCCGAAGTGTCGGCGGTCGTCGCCAACATCGCACGCGCGCGGCGCGGCATCGGACAGCTCGAGTCGGCGCTGGCGGTGCTCACCGGCCGCTCGCCGCGGGCGGTATTCGCGCCGCACGTGGCGCGCGGCCAGCCCGTCCTGCAGTCCGCCGGGCTGCCGCCGCTGCCGTCCGGCCTGCCGTCGGGCGTGCTCGAGCGGCGACCCGACATCCGCCGCAGCGAGGCGCTGCTCGCCGCGTCGGACCTGCGCATCTCCGAGGCGCGCGCCGATTACTTCCCGTCGCTGTCGCTGACCGCCGCGTTCGGCTCGGAGTCGGCGGCGCTGGCCGACCTGTTCACGTCGCCGGCGTCCGTCTGGCGCTTCGGCCTCGCCCTCGTCCAGCCGATCATTGGTATCAAGAAAGTCGATGCCTCGGTCCAGGCGGCGACGGCGCGCCGCGACCAGCTGCTGGTCGAGTACCAGCAGACGGTGCAGACGGCGTTCCGCGAGGTGCACGACGCGCTGGTGACCAACCGCACGTCGCGCGAGGTGCTCGACGCCGAAAGCGCGCGCCGCGACCAGCTCGCGGCCGCGCTCGACGTGGCGAAGCTCCGCTACGAGGCGGGACGCACGTCGTTCCTCGAAGTGCTCGACGCGCAGCGGACGCTGCTCCTCGCCGAGACGCAGCGGATCGTCGCCGCACGCGATGCGAAGCTCTCGCTGGTCGACTTTGCCAAGGCGGTCGGCGGCGGCTGGAGCCCGGAAGCGTTTGCGGCGGCGAAGTAGGCGCGATGTCGTTGCCGGTCCGGATGCTGTGGGTGGACGGGCCGCTCAGCGCGCTCGAGCGGCTTTCGATCACCAGTTTTCTCCGCTGCGGGCATCCGGTCCACCTTTACGTCTACGGCGACGTCACCGGCATACCCGACGGCGTGACGATGCTGGACGGGCGAGCGATCCTGCCCGAGGATCGAATCTGCCGCTATGGCCCGGCGGCGGGGCCCGGCGCCGGCAGCCTTGCGCTGTTCGCCAACCTGTTTCGCTATGAACTGCTGCACCGTCACGGCGGCATCTGGAGCGACTGCGACGTCGTCTGCCTGCAATCGCTGGCCGCGGCCACGATCACCGACTACGTCATCCCGACCGAATACCACAGCGCATCGAGGCAGGTTCTGCTCGCCAACAACTGCCTGCTGAAGGTGCCCGCCGCGGCGCCGTTCATCGCCGAGTGCCGCGACATCGCGATGCAGGCGGATCCGAAAACGGTTGCTTGGGGCGAGCTCGGCCCGTCGCTGGTGACCAGGCTGGTGCAGAAGCACCGGCTCGAGCCGTATCTGCGGACGCCGGCGGAATTTTCGCCGCTCGGCTGGTGGGAATTCCGGCGTCTGGTTGACGGTCCGCCGCTGGCGCTCGACGGCGCCACGCTGGCGGTGCATTGCTTCAACGAGATGTGGCGGCGCGACGGGCTCGACAAGGACGTCCCCTACGCGGCGGGGTCGACGTTCGAATCGCTGAAGCGGGCAAACGGGCTGCGCCCCGCGGCGCCGGACGCGCCCGGCGCCGCTACTGCACCTTGATGCCCGCTGCCTTGATCACCTTGCCCGAGTCCTCGATCTCGCCGTGGACGAACCGCGTGAACTCGGCCGGCGTCATCGGCATCGCTTCGGCGCCGAGCGCGGTCAAACGCTCCTTCGCATCCGGCGTCCGCAGCGAGCGCAGCACGTCCTTGTTGATCTTGTCGACAACGTCGGCTGGCGTGCCGGCCGGCGCGAACATGCCGACCCACAGGTTGTAGTCGAAGCCGGGCAGCCCGCTCTCGGCGATCGTCGGCACGTTCGGCAGCACGCTCGAGCGCTTGCCGGTGCTGACGGCGAGCGCGACCAGCTTGCCCTCGCGGACGTGCGGCCGCAGCGGAGTGCCTCCCGCGCGCACGTACGTCACGTCCGACTCGGAAAGTCCCGACCGGGCGACCAGTTCGCGCAGCACGAACGCCAGCCCCGTGGTCATCGCGTCGACCGACAACGTCTTGCCCTTGAGATCGGCGAACGACTTGATCCCCGGCCCGCCAGCGACCGAGAGGAACCCGCCGTCGCCGCCCATCACCACGGCGAAATCCGGCTCACCGGCGAGCTTCGCCTCGCCCTGACCTTCCTGATAGGCGATGAAGTTATCCATCGTCGCGATCGCGATGTCGTAGCGGCCGTCGTACAGACCGGTGACGAGCGCGGCCGAGTTCGGCGTGAAACTCAACTGGACCGAGACGCCGTTCGCCTCGAAGAAACCCTGCCGCTACGCCGCCCAGACCGGCAGGTTCCATCCGCCGTCGAAGGCGATGACCTTGAGAGGGGTCGGCACCGGTGGGGCGCCCTGCGCCTGAGCAGCGGCGGCGACCAGAATGCCGGCCAGCACGGCAACGATGCGTGCGACGAAGCGTGCGACGATCATCTCGGTCCTCCTCGCGCGCGGGCCCAGCTCGATGCCGGATCGACGAGGTGCGCGCTCACGGACGATAGCCGATACCGGTGCAGCGGCACAAGCGTACCAGCGCCTGCTCATTGAACTGCCTTCGTGCTTTGCACTCCGGCATTCGCCCTTGGGGCGGCCCGACGGGCTCATTGACCTGCCTTCGTGCTGCGCACTCCGCCGCGTCACTGCAGCCGCGGCTTCTTGAGGAAGTCGCGGCGGTCGCTGGAGCGAATCTTCACCGGCGTCGGTGCACCGTCGCGCGCGAGCATCAGCGGGACTTCGGTGCCGGCGGGGCCTTGTCGCCACACGCGGCGATACAAGTCCGCCAACGCCTCGACCCGCTCGCCCGCCGCCTCGATCACGATGTCGCCGGTGCGAACACCCGCCTGCTCCGCAGGCCCGCCGTCGGCGAGCGCGCTGACGACGAGCCGTCCCTTGTCCTCGATCGTGTACATGCCGAGCCACGGTCGCGACAGCCCCGCGGGCCGCCCCGATGCGAGCAGATCGTCCAGGATCGGCGCGAGCAGGTCGACCGGCACGAACATGTTGCCCTTGACCGTCTCGCCGTCGAACTCCTCCTGCACGAACAGCGAGCCGACGCCGACCAACTGCCCGGCGTCGTCGACGAGCGCGGCGCCGCTCCATTCCGGATGCGGCGGCGTCGTGAACAGCGCGTCGTCGAGCAGGTACTCCCAGTAGCCGGCGAATTCGCGCTTGGCGAACACCTGCGCTTTCAGCGCGTGGATGCGGCCGCCGCGACCGATGACGAGCACGTCGTCGCCGGCAGCGATCGTCGCCGCCGACCCGCGCGGCAGCGCCGGCGCGGGCAGCCGGCCGAGCGGCAGCACCAGCCCCAGCCCGGACGCGAAGTCGAACGCCAGCGCATGCCCCGGCACGACGGTGCCGTCGTTGGCGGTGATCCAGATCGACTCGGCCTCGGTGATCAGGTAGCCGATCGTCAGGATCAGCCCGTCGTCGCGGATGACGATGCCGTTGCCGACGCGCTCGGTGCCGAGGATCGCTGCGGTGAACGCGTCCTCGGGAACCTCCGCCTTCAGCAGCACGACGGCGTCGAGCACCGCGCCGAGGTCGAACGCGACCTCGCTCGCCTTCGGTTGCAGGCTCGACGGAAGCGACCAGTCGGAGGATTCGGCCATCGCAGGGAGCGGGCAACGGCACTCGGGCGAGCGCCGGCCGCAATCCGGATGTTACGCGACTCGCGGCCCGCCGCGGGATTCGCGTGCGCGGCCCCCGACGCGGCGGCGCGGCGTGGGCAACGCGCGGCGACTGAGGCAGAATCCGGGCGTCGAAGCCTTCGCCGGAGTTTTCCCATGCGTGTCGTCGCCGCGTCGTGCGCTGCCTTGGTCGCCTGCACTTGCGCGTTCGCGCAGGTCGCCCCATCTCCCGCCGAGGTCGCCGGCTATGCGGACCTGTTCGCCGCCGCCTCCCGCGGCGACGCGGCCGGCATCGCGAAACTCGCCGCCGGCGGCGCCGATGTCCGTGCCCGCGACGGCCACGGCCGGACGCCGCTGCACGTCGCTGCATTCGCCGGCCACCACGACGCGATGCGCGCGCTTGTCCGCGCCGGCGCCGATCCGAACGCGCTGGAGAACGACCGGTACGACATCGTCACCATCGCCGCCGTCGCCGACGACCCGCCCACGCTCGTCGTCGCGCTCCGGATCGGCGGCCGCGCGACCAACGTGACCAGCCGCTACGACGGCACCGCGCTGATCGCCGCCGCGCATCTCGGCCACGACGCCGTCGTCGGCGAGCTGATCCGCGCCGGCGCGCCGCTCGACCACGTCAACAACCTCGGCTGGACCGCGCTGATCGAGTCGATCGTGCTCGGCAACGGCGCTGCCCGTCACACGGCGACGCTGAAAGCGCTGGTCGACGCCGGCGCCAACGTGAACCTTGCCGATCGAGGCGGCGCGACACCGCTGCAGCTCGCGAAGGCGCGCGGCTACCGCGAGATGGTCGCGCTGCTGGAGAAGGCCGGGGCGCGTTAGCCTCCGCGAGTGCCGGTGTCGAACGCCGGAGACGGCACTACTGGCCCGGCGACGCCTGCGCCGACGCCTGCGCCTCGCGATAGGTCGCCCACCAGGCTTCGGCATCGACCTGGGTCCACGCGAGGCGGCTCGACAGCCGGTCGAGCGCCTCGATGACCGCCTCCATCGACTGCGGCCGCCGCGCGCGGTCCTTTTCCAGGCACGTCGCAATCAGCGCGTCGAGCCCCTCCGGAATCCCGTCGATGCCGCTCGCCGACGCGCGCGGCGCCGGCGCGTGCAGCACCTGATTGCTGATCTCCAGATTGTCGTTGCCCTCGAATATCGGTTTCCCCGTCAGCAGGAAATAACCGACGGCGCCGAGCGCATAGATGTCGGAGCGCGCGTCGACGTCGGCGGGATTGACGATCCGCTCGGGCGCCATGTAGCGCGGCGTGCCGAGAATCCTGATCTGCTTCGTGATGTCGCGCGTCTGCGCCCGCTCGAGGTTCTTGACCAGGCCGAAATCGAGCAGCTTGACGACGTCGTCCTCGCCGCGGCGGCACAGCATCACGTTCTCCGGCTTCACGTCGCGGTGGATCATCCCGTGCTCGTGCGCCTCGCGCAGCGCCGCGCCGACCTGGCGCAGGACATGAATCACGCGCCCCGCCGGCACCGGCCCGGAATGGGCGACCAGCTCGGCCAGCGTCACGCCGTCGAGGTACTCCATCACGTAGTACGGCTGTCC
>JBDTVU010000163.1:0-6891 GCA_040007035.1 Betaproteobacteria bacterium
TGGGTGTCGATCACCATCACCGCGTCGTCGCCGACGACGATGCCGGTGTTCGGGTCGCCCTGCGCCGTGTACGCCCAGGCGTGGTCAGACAGCTTGTCGAAGCTGATCGTCTTCTCTTCGAGATCGGCTTGCGATGCGAATTTTCTGGTCATCGTTGTCTCCGTCGAAAGGGTCGCGGCGGCAGCGTTCCTACGGCTTCGGCTGGAACTCCCGCACGCCGAACTGCCAAAGCAGGAACGAGAAGATGTCGGCGCGCTCCTCGTAGGCCTGTTTCTTCGTCGAGCCGATGCCGTGGCCGGCATCGTAGTCGATGCGCAGCAGCACCGGCCTGGCCGACGACGTCGCCGCCTGCAGCCGCGCCGCCATCTTGCCCGCCTGCCACGCCGGCACGCGCGAATCGTTGAAGCCGGTGGTCACCAGCACCGCGGGGTAGGGCGTGCCGTCCTTCACCCAGTGGTACGCGCTCATCGCGTACAGGCCCTTGAAGCCGGCCTCTTCCTTCACCGTGCCGAACTCCGGAATGTTGCCGACGCCGTTGGCTGAGAACTCCATCCGCACGACGTCGGACACCGGCACTGCGTCGATCGCCGCGCCGAAGAGGTCCGGCCGCTCGGTGATCGACCGTCCGACGAAGATGCCGCCGGCGCTGCCGCCCATGATCGCGAGCTTCGAGGACGCCGTGTACTTGTTGGCGACGAGCCACTCGGCAGCGGCGATCGCGTCCTTCCACGTATTCGGCTTCGTCGCCTTGTAGCCGCCCTTGTACCACTCTTCGCCATATTCGCCGCCGCCGCGGACGTGGGCGACGGCGAAGATCCCGCCGCGTTCGAACCACGGCAGGTACGTCGGCCGGTAGAACGGCGTCTGCGAGATTCCGTACGCACCGTAGCCCCAGAGGATCGTCGGGTTCGTGCCGTCCAGCTTCAACCCTTTCTTGTGGACGATCGACAGCGGCACCATCGTTCCGTCGTGGGACTTCACCCGCACCTCGGTGGCGACGAGGCCGGCCGGATTGTCGTACGGTCCCTGCGGCTGCAGCTTCGTGTCGCGGACCGCCGCGGTCGCGGGGTCGTACGCGTAATAGCCGCCGAACCGCGTCCACGCGCTGGCGTTGAACACGACGCCCGCGACGCGCGGGTCGGTCGCCAGCGAATCGATGTCGCCGGTGAACGGCAGCGTCACCTTCGTCGGCCGTGCGTCCTTGCCGAACCCGAGCCGGCAGAGGTCCGAGAGGCCGCCGTTCATCTGCCGGACATAGAGCGCGTCCTTCGCCGCGCCGAGCCCGGTGATGACCGCCTCGCCCTGCGGGATCGCGACGGTGGCGCCGGCGAGGCCCTCGGTCGCGAGCGACGTCCGCAGCACCTTGAACCGCGGCGCGTCCTTGTGCGTCATCAGATAGATGTCGTCGCCGGCAACCGTGAAATCGGTGACCTCGTCGGCGGTGTCGGCGATCTGCACCCAGGGCGTGTCCTTGCCCGCCAGCGCGTCGAGCGGCGCCGCGTAGATCCGGTACTCGCGCTGCGTGCCGTTGATGAGGAGCGCGATCACGTGGCGCGAGCCGGGAACGTGGAACACGTACGGATTCTCGACCGGAGCGACCTTGATCCGCGGCGAGAAGCCGGGTCCGAGCAGCTCGGGATCGGCGTCGGCGTCGGTGCCGAGCTTGTGCGCGTAGACGCGGATGTTCTGGTAGCGCTCGGTCTCCGGCGCGCCCGGCGCGAGCTTGGGCAGCCGCTCGTAGAGGACGCGTCCGTCCGGCAGCCACGATGGCGACGCGAACTTCGCGCGGTCGATGCCGTCGCCGACCTTCTTGCCGGTGGCGACGTCGAGCACGTGAAGCACGGCTTCTTCGGAACCGCTCGCCGAGATGCCGTAGGCGAGGTACTTGTTGTCCGGCGAGGGCGCGTAATAGCTGAGCGAGTAGTGCTCGCCCGCGGCGCCCTTGGTCGCCTCGGCGTCGACCAGCAGCCGCTCCTTGCCGGCGAAGCCCCTGCGCACGTACAGCTTCGGGATGTTCTGGCTTGCGAGCCGCTTCTCGTAGTAGACGTGGTCGCCGACGACTTGCACGTTCGAGACGCGCGCCGATGCGGCGTCGCCGTATTTCGCGATTTCCTTTAACACTGCCGCGCGCGGCGGAATCCGATCGAGGATGGCGCGGGTGTGGCCGGCCTGCGCCTTCATCCACGACGCGACGCCGTCGTTCTTCAGGTCCTCGAAGTACCGGTACGGATCCGGGACGGCAACGCCGAAGTAGGTGTCGGTGACGTCGTTGACCGGCGCAACCGGCGGTTTGGCCTGTGCGGCGGCGGCGGCGGCCGTCGCCGCGAAAAGCAGCGCCAGGGCGGACCGGACGAGCGGGGAATGGAGATGCGGCATGGGGTGACCCTCGGGCGAGCGGTAAAGCCGCTGATTATGCCAGCGCCGCCACGCCCGGGGCGGCCGCGATATACTGCCGCCCCGGCCGACGAACCGTCCGCGGTACCGATGAACGCCGAACTTTTTTCCGCGACGATCCTGCTGGTGCTAGTCATCGACCCCTTCGGCAACGTGCCGCTGGTCGTGTCGGCACTGAAGAACGTCGCGCCCGAGCGGCGGGCGCGGATCGTTGCCCGCGAGTGCGTGGCCGCCTACGCGATCCTGCTCGCGTTCATGTTCGGCGGCACGACGTTCCTGCAGTGGCTCCATTTGTCGGAGACGTCGCTCTCCATCGCCGGCGGCGTGATCCTGTTCATGATCGCGCTGCGGATGGTGTTCCCGCGGCCGGAGGGGATTTTCGGCGACGCGCCCGGCGCCGAGCCGTTCCTCGTCCCGCTGGCGGTGCCGTCGATCGCCGGGCCCTCGGCGCTCGCCACCGTCATGCTGATGGCGTCGCGCGACCCGGCGCACCTCGCCCACTGGACGCTGGCGCTGTCGCTGGCGATGGCGGCGACCACGGTGGTGCTCGTCGGCGCGCACCGGCTGCAGACCTTCCTCGGCGAGCGGGCGGTGCTGGCGCTGGAGCGGCTGATGGGCCTCGTGCTGACGGCGCTCGCCGTCGAGATGCTGATGACCGGCGTGCGCAGCTTCGTCCTGCAGCTCGGGCATTGACGGAAGCGGCGGGAACGTTCGCCTCGGAGTCTGGCCGGGCAAGCCGCCGTCCAACGCTGCCAAACGCGGCACAGGATTCGCCGACAGGCTCGCCTTGGCCGATGATTCCGCAGGCTCGAGCGAGTCGTGATGGAGCACTCCAAGCGTGGATTCCGCCTCGGCAGATCGGCGCCGGATGCAGCGGCCATGGCGACGACCAGGCGGGCGCGCCGTGCCACCGCAACCATGCTTGACAGCCCGTTCGTTCCCGAATTACAAGCTACGGTGCGGCGGCAAACCATGGCAGCGGAATCCGGCAAAAGATACGGTGGGGTGGCAGTTGCACTGCATTGGTTGACCGCTGCCCTGATCGTCGCCAATCTGATATTGGGGTTGTCGATGGTCCCGTTGCCGATATCGCCGAAGAAGCTCGAGTGGTACATCGTCCACAAGTGGATCGGCATCACGGTCTTTCTCGTGACCTGCGGCCGGCTTCTCTGGCGGAAGATCCATCCGCCGCCGCCGCTCGTGGCCATGCCGGAATGGCAGCACCGGGCTGCCGCCGCCGTGCATGCAATCCTGTACGCGCTGCTTGTCCTCATCCCGATCTCCGGCTGGATCTACAGTTCGTCGACCGGGGTGCAGGTCGTCTATCTGGGCATCGTCCCGCTCCCCGATCTGGTGCCCAAGGACAGGGTGCTAGCCAGCGTGCTCAAGGCGGTGCACGTGACATTGAACTTTTCGCTTTTCGCGCTGGTCTGCGTCCACGTGGCGGCCGCGCTCAAGCATCACTTCGTCGACCGCGACGCGGTGCTGGCCCGGATGCTGCCGGCGTCGAAATCGAAGGCTAACGCTTCATGAACGCATTGCTTCGATCTCTTGTCCTTTCGTTGGGGCTTCTGCACTTCACCGCGGATCCGGTCCTCGCCCAAGGCGTACTCGTCGACAAGAGCGAGATCCGGTTCGTGGCGAAGCAGCTGGGGGTCAACGTCGAGGGCCGGTTCCGGAAGTGGAAGGCGAACGTCACTTTCCTGCCCGGGGATCTGGCGAAGTCGAAAGTCGAGCTCGACATCGACCTCGGCAGCATCGACTTGGCCAGCGACGATTCGGAGAACGAGGTCAAGGGCCGGCTGTGGTTCGACACGGCACGGTTTCCGACCGCGCGTTTCGTCTCGTCGTCGATCCGCAGCTTGGGCGGTGACAAGTACGAAGTGGCCGGCCAGCTGTCGATGAAGGGGCTCACGCGGGACGTCGTGGTGCCGGTCGTGCTCCGGAAGGACGCCGCAGGCAACAGCGCGGCCGAGGGCAGCGTCACGCTGCGGCGCCTCGAATACAGGATCGGCGAAGGGCTGTGGGCCGACACCGGGACGGTGGCCGACGAGGTCATCGTCCGGGTCCGGATGGTGCTGCCGCCGACAGGTTGAGCGCGGGAATAGCCGCCGGGCAAGAGCTGTTTGCCGACGGAGCGAATCTTCGCGCCGGTGTTTTCGAACCGGGTTACAGTCAGCAACAGGAGGAGAGGCCGTGAGCATTCGCATGTTGGTTTTTTCGCTCTTTGCCGCTGCTGCCCTTCCGGCGGCGGCGCAGGAGACCTACGCGCTGGATCCGGCGCACTCGCAACCGCAGTTCGAAGCCAGTCACATCGGCTTCACTTTGCAGTACGGCAGCTTTGGCAAGGTGGCCGGCAAGGTGACGCTCGACCGGGCCGCGAAGAAGGGCACGGTCGACATCACGATCGACGCGGCGTCGGTCCGGTCGTACGATGCGAGGCTCGATGCAATCCTCAAAGGCGAGCGATTCTTCAACGTCGAGAAGTTTCCGATCATCACGTTCAAGTCGTCGAGCGTGCGGTTCGACGGCGACCGCGTAACCGGCGTCGATGGCGAGCTGACGATGGTGGGCGTGACGAAGCCGGTCACCCTCAAGATCGCCGATTTCAAGTGCGGCGCGGATCCGTTCCGCCAGCGGCCGATGTGCGGCGCGAATGCGACGGCGACCATCAAGCGGTCGGACTGGGGAATGATCAATGGCCTCCAGATCGGGAATCCGGCCGACGAGGTCACGCTCAGGATTCCCGTGGAGGCGTACAAGGAGTAGGCGCCTGCCCGGCGGCCTCGGATAGTGCGATTTCCGGCCGGCCGGCCGACGCCGGCTCGCCGCGGGGCCGCCCGCGTCGCGGGCCCGCCCGCGTCGCGGGCCCGCGCGCCGCCCGCGTCGCGCTTGCGATCAGTCCTTGTCGGCTTCGAACCCGATCAGCAGCGTGATTTCGTCGCCGACCGCCGGTATTCCGCGGCTCATGCCGAACTCCGACCGCCTGAGCTTGCCGACCGCGTAGCCACCGCAGCGCTCCGGCGCCGATGCCGTCGCCGGCGTGCACTTGAAGCGCTGAACCGTGAGCTTCAGCGGCCGGGTCACGCCGAGCAGCGTCAGCGTGCCCTCGATCAGCGACGGGCTGTCGGTCGAGTAGATCACGTTGGTCGACCGGTACGACATCCGCGGAAATTCAGCGGCGTTGAAGAACTCCGCCGAGCGCAGCGTCTCGTCGCGCGAACGCGGCCGACTGCCCTTGTCGCCGTCGCCGGTGTCGACCGAGCCCGTCTCGACGGTGACCTCGAGCGACCCGGTGCGCGCCGAACGGTCCATCGTGAACTTGCCGGTGTAGCGGCTGAAATGGCCGTAGACCGTGGCCATGCCGAGATGGTCGGCCGAGAAATGGATGGGGTAGTGCGGGTCGAGCGTGTAGCTGTCGACCGCCGCGGCGAGCGGCGCAACGGCGAAGAGCAGGAGTGCGGCAACGACTCTGGTCACGACGAATTCCTCGGGAGGGGGCGGCTTGACGATCTGAGCGACCCGCGATTGTAGCGGACGCCGCCGCCGACGGGGCACCGGGCGCCGCCTGTTGCGCAGGCGGCATCACCGCCGCTACACCGGGATGGCGAAGCCATCTTCGCGGCGGATCGCTCCCGCCTTCTCCAGCTCCCCGACCAGCCACTCGGCGAACGCCGCCGGCGGAAGCCGGAAGAATCGCGCGTTGAAGTCGCGGTAGAAGCCCACGCGGTCGACGTACGCGGGCAGGTCGGCGAGCCGCAGCCGCTGGCGGTCGAGCAGCGTGAATGTCAGCAGCGCCTTGAGCGCGTGCCGCACCATGCGCATCGGGTCGGCCTCGAACGCCTCGACCCGGCGCATTGCGCGGTCGAGCGCGGCGGCGACGTCGACGAACGGTTCGCCGTGGCCCGGGATCACGACGAGGACGTCGAGTGCAGCGATCGTCTCCAGCGTCGCCCGCGTCGCCGGCAGCGCGGCGGGGTCGATCTCCGGCGGCATCACCAGTCCGAACCCGTGCGCCCACAGCGCGTCGCCCGAGATCAGGATCCGGTGCTCGGGGTTGTAGAAGACGAGCGCGTGCATGTCGTGGCCCGGCGCCGCGACGAGCCGCCACTCGAGGTCGCCCCAGACGTGGACGGTGCCGGCGACGAGCGCCCGGTCGACGCGGAACCGTTCCACCGTCTGGTCGGCGTAGTCGTACAGCAGCGCCTGCTGGTCCCAGCGCTCGATCAGCGGAACCTCGCCTTCGGGCACCGCGATCGGGCAGCCGTACGTGCGCGCGACCGCGGCGTTGCCGCCGATGTGGTCGGAATGGCAGTGGGTGTTGACGAGCCACGCCAGCGGCTGCCCGCCGAGCCCGCGTTGCGATGCGAGCAGCGCCAGCGTCAGCGGAACGTGCCGCCCGTAGCCGGAGTCGATCAGCACGTGTCCGTCGCGACTTTTCAGCACCACGTGGTTCGCCGACAGCCAGTCGCGGACGAACACGTGGAGCTGCGGCGG
>JBDTVU010000164.1:0-6844 GCA_040007035.1 Betaproteobacteria bacterium
CACCGGCGGTGCCGCCGCCGCGCCTGCCCCTGCCGCCCCGGTGCAGGACGGCTTCGCCGAAATGTACCGGCAGCGCGCCGCCACCGAGGCCCAGCAGGCGCCCGCGCCTCCGGCCGCGAACGGCCGCCGCCGCTGACGCCCACGACTTCCGCGCGATCCCGATGAACCGAGCGAATTCCCGGCCCGATGACCGACGGCGCCCCGCCGCCGGCGCCGTCGCGCGCCGAGCGAACTCCGGACTACAAAAAATGACGACGATCCGACCTTTGCTTGCCGCCCTTTTTCTTGCGGCGCCCATCCTGCTGACCGCGTGCGCGACCCAGCAGGGCACGCCAACCGACGGCGCCAGCGTGCCGAGCGCGCGGACGACGGCGCTGCGCAACCCCGGCTCGATCCCGCCGGCGCAACTCGAAGCCGCTCTGAAGCCGCCGCCGGGCGCCGACGCCGCCGCCGACCGCGCGAAGATCTTCAAGGGCACCGGCATCGTGGTGAAGGGCCAGACCCCGGGCGGCGGACTGCCGCCGGGTCCGGCGGTAACGCAGGCCGGCGGCGGCGTGGTGCTGAACTTCGAGGGCGCGGAGCTGCGCGAGGTGGTCCGCAACATCCTCGGCGACATCCTGAACGAGAGCTACACGATCGACCCGGCCGTCGGCGGCCAGGTGACGATCCGCACGGCGACCGGCATCCCGCGCGACGCGCTTCCCGCGACGGTCGAGATGCTGCTGCGGATGAACGGCGCGGCGATGGTGAAGGAGGGCGGCATCTACAAGATCGTCCCCGGCGCCGCGGTGCTGCGCGGCAACCTCGCGCCGCAGCTCGGCAACTCGCAGCGGGCGCTGCCGCAGGGGTACTCGGTGCAGATCGTGCCGCTGCGCTACGTCGGCGTGCGCGAGATGCTGCGGCTGCTCGAGCCGTTCGCGAAGGACGCGCAGGCGATCCGCCCCGACGAGCTGCGCAACCTGCTGGTGCTGGCCGGCACCGAGCTCGAGCTGCGCCACCTGCTCGACGCGATCGACATGTTCGACGTCGACTTCATGTCCGGCATGTCGGCCGGCGTGTTCACGCTGCAGAGCGCCGACGTGAAGACGGTGATGGCCGAGTTCGACAAGGTGTTCGGCGACCGCAACGCCAGCCCGCTGTCGGGCATCCTCAAGATCGTCCCGATCGAGCGGATGAACGCGCTGCTCGTCATCACGCCGCAGCCGGCGTACCTCGAGGAGGCGAGGAAGTGGATCGAGCGCCTCGACCGGGGCGGCAGCGGCGACGGCCAGCGCTTCTACGTGTACACGCTGCAGAACCAGCGCGCGGAGCGCCTCGCGCCGCTGCTGCAGCAGGCGTTCACCGGCCGGGTGACGCCCGGCGCTGCACCGGCGCCGCCTACGCTCGCCCCCGGCACGCCGGTCGGCACGATCGTCTCGCCGCCGGTGTTCACGCCGGGCGGCATCAACGCGCCGGCGCCGGCCCCGGCGCCCGCCCCCGCCGCGTCGGGGGTCGCCGGCGGGCTTGCCAACGCGCAGACGGCGGCCGCGATCGCGCGCGCCGCGGGCGAGGGCCTCGGCATCGTCCGCAACATCCAGGCGGTCGCCGACAAGGACATGAACACGATCCTGATCGTCGCCACCGCCGCCGAGTATTCGGTCATCGAGGCGGCGCTGAAGAAGCTCGACCAGCCATCGCGGCAGGTGCTGGTCGAGATCACGATCGCCGAGGTCGCGCTCACCGACGACTTCAAGTTCGGCGTCGAGTGGTACTTCACCAACGGCGGCAGGTCGACGGGCGGGCTGTTTGCCGCCGGCACCAACCCGGGCCTGCCGGCGAGCGCGACGACGACGCCGAACACCGGAACCGTAGGCCTGCTGCCGAAGGTGCCCGGCTTCAACTGGCTGCTGGCGGGCGGATTCCCCGGCGGCATCCAGGCGGCGCTGACGCTGCTCGGCACCGCCGGCAACACGCGCGTGATCGCCAATCCGCACATCGCCGCGCTCGACAACCAGAAGGCGACGATCAAGGTCGGCAACAAGATCCCGATCAACCAGCAGACGGTCGTCGGCGGCACCACGAGCACCGTCACCACGACGGCGCAGTACATCGACACCGGCGTGCTGGTCGCGCTGACGCCGCACATCAACGCCGGCGGCCTCGTCCAGCTCGACGTGCAGGCCGAGGTCAGCATCCCCGGCACCGTCGCCAACGTCGGCGATGCGCCGCCGATCAACACCCGCTCGATCCAGTCGCTGCTGTCGGTGCAGTCGGGTTCGACGATGGTGATGGGCGGGCTGATCACGGACACGAAAGGCCAGTCGTCGTCCGGGCTGCCGCTGCTGTCGAAGATTCCGATCCTCGGCGGCCTGTTCGGCCAGCAGGAGATCAAGAACGACCGGACCGAGCTGGTGCTGTTCATCACGCCGCGGGTGATGGACACCGAGTCCGAGATGAGGGGCGTCATGGAGGACCTCCGTCGCCGGATGGAGCGCCTGGACGACGTGTTCGGCGCGGTCACCCGGCAGCCGTCCGCCGGGCCGCCCGACCCCGGCGCAAAGTGACGCAAAACGTCGCAGGCGCCCAAAACCGTCGCCGTTCAGCGACAAACTTCGGGAAATCGGCCAAATCCGGCCAGTCCGTCGCCAAAGCCCGACAAGTTGCTGTTGCAGGCGAGCAACAGGCTTGAAAATGACGCTTGACGCCCGTTGACGGTCGGGCGCCGATTGGCTAGTCTGCATTCGAGGATTGCTGCGCCGTAGCGCGTTTCCCGTTGCAGATTTCAGCCGTCCTCGTGAAAGCGCACTGCGGCGCATAACCTGAAAGCAGGGGGCAATCCAGATGATGAAGCAGCGTTTCGGGTGGTGTGCCCGCCGGATGATCGGCGTGGCCCGGTTCTTGAGTGCAGGTGTCGTGGCGGTGGCAGTCTTGGCCGGTTGCGCGAGCACCGGCGGCGGCCTCGGCAAGGACACCCCGCCCGACGTGCTGAAGGCGAAGGTTCAGGAGCGCGCGCTGGGCCGCTGGCAGGCGGTGATCGACGGCGACCTGGAGCGGGCGTACAACGATTACATGAGCGCCGCCTCGAAGGAAGTGGCGTCGTTCGAAGCGTTCAAGCAGCGGACACGGGGGGCAGGAGTCGTCTACCGCAACGTCGAGCCCGAATCGGTCAAGTGCACGGGGGAATCCTGCACCGTCAACCTCTTCGTCTGGTTCGACCACCGCATGATCAAAGGTTCGCGGACGCCGATGGAAGAGGTCTGGATAGTCGATAAAGGTCAAGCTTGGTACGTCTGGCGGCAGTAGATAAACCGGCGACCGTTGCAAATTTTCCACAGGGGGACCGTGGATTGGAAGGAATCGTTTGGACAAAAGGAGTTGGCTGTAATAACATTGCCGCGCTGTTGGTTCTAAAGTGATCACTGTAAAACCGCAAACAGAGGAGTCATCACCAACCATGAACACGTTCAACAAAAAGTCCCTGTACGCCGCGCTTGCCGGTCTGAGCGCTCTGGGCGCGACGGGCGCCGCGCAAGCGGTGTCGGTCAACCTGGATGGCCTGGGCCAGGTCCTGCTCTATCCGTACTACACGGTCCGCACGAATGCCGCGGGCAATGCGTACCAGTCGCTGATCTCGGTCGTGAACACGGGCAATTCGGCCCGCGCGGTCAAGGTCCGCTTCCTGGAAGGCAAGAACAGCCGCGAAGTGCTTGACTTCAACTTGTTCCTGTCGAAGAACGACGTCTGGGTTGCCGACGTCATCCCGACGGCGGACGGCGCCGGCATCTTCACGCCGGACAAATCCTGCACGGTGCCGGTGGTCTCGGCCAACCCGGCTTCGCCGACCCCGTTCGTGAACTACGCGTACACGGGCTCGACCAACGACGACGGCGGCGACAAGACGCTCGACCGCACGCGTGAAGGGTATGTCGAAATCATCAGCATGGCCGACATCTTCACCGGCACGCCGACGTACACGACGATCACCCACGCACTGGGCGCCACGCCGGGCACGCCGGATTGCGACCTCGACATCCTGCAGTCGCCGAGCCTGTCGAAGCTCAACCCGCAGCTCGCCAGCGACATCGGCCCGATCGACAGCCCGTACGTCATGCAGCCCGGCCTGTTCGGCGGCATCACGCTGATCAACGTCGGCTCGGGCGTGGACATCGCGACCGAAGCGGTGGCGCTGGACGCGTTCTTCACACTCGGTGGCCAGAACCTGATGCAGCCGGAAGGCTCGATCCAGCCGAACCTGGCGAAGGTCAGCCCGAAGACGTCGGTCGTCACCAGTGGCTCGACGACGTACGTGACCGACTGGTCGGCGACGACCAACGCGGTCGATGCCGTGTCGGCAGTGCTGATGCGGAACAATGTCTACAACGAGTTCGTGCTCGACGCGGCAACGCAGTCGCAGACCGACTGGGTGGTGACGTTCCCGACCAAGTGGGCGTACTACGGTGGCGGTCAGATCCTCGACACCGCCGGTGCCGTGATCGGCGTCGCGGTGACGAAGCTGTTCCAGCGTAACTTCTCGGGCACCAAGGGCGCCTGCGACGACGTGGTGATCAGCCGGTACGACCGCGAAGAGAAGACGGTGAAGTCGGCGACGACGTTCTCGCCGCCGCCGCCCACCGCCACCGACTCGATCTGCTGGGAAGCGAATGTCGTGACGTTCAACAACGGGAACATTCTCGGTTCGAAGAACCTGGCGAACATCCCGACGACGTTCGAGAACGGCTGGGTCGGCATCAACTTCCCGGTCACGACCAACGTCCCGCCGCGTCACCAGTTGGTGGGTGGCAACTCGACGACGTTCGACACGGCCTCCGGCTCGACCAGCAGCATCAACCCGACGACGTACAACGGCCTGCCGGTCATCGGCTTCGCCGCGTCGACGTACAAGAACGGCTTTGTGGCCGCCGGCTCGACGGTGTACTACGCCGGTCGCCAGAACCACAGGTTCACGCGCAGCATCTTGGGCCTCATCAACTAGCGCCAACAGCAACTGCGGTACTTCGAGAGGGCGGGAAGCGATTCCCGCCCTCTTTTTTTTCGGCGCGGCGTACCCGGCGGGGTTACAATGCGCGCGCTGGAGGAAAGGGGCCGCGGGCGCGGGGGATCGTCCGGGAACTCCATCCGTCGGCCGGTGTCTGCCGTTCATGCCATTGGCATAGACGGTCGATTGCCGGATCGTGCTGCCGTCGACTATAATGGCGTGGATATTGCTGTGATCGCAGTGGGAAGTGTCCACCAGCCGCCCAGGAGCCCAACCATGAATTTCCGATCCCTGATCCAGACGCTGGCTGCAACGGCCGTGCTGTTCACGACAATGACCGCAGCGCCCGTCCAAGCGGCATCGTTCACGCTCACCGACAACACGTGCCTGGTGTTCGGATCCACGTCCAGCAATGGTGACCTGAACGTCACCTGCATCCAGCGTGCAGGGGTCACCTGCACGGTCGCGGCCGTCCCCGGGCCTGCCATCACGCCACATACGCGTTCGACGCAGCTGACTGCGTCGTGCCTGCCCACCACGTATTCGTACACGTACTCGTGGACAGCCGGACCCAGCGACGGCGCCAGCGGAAATCCGAGTGGCTGTGGTGTGCCGGCTGCCAGTACCAGTGCGACGCAAAGCGTGGCCGGGGCGACGGCCGTCGTCAGCGGCTGCGTGTACACCGTCACGGGCGATGCCGGCGTGAACGGCAGCGCGAAGGGCCCGGTCACGCTGGCATGGAACGATCTGGCTGCGTCGACCACGACGCTTGAGACCTCGGGTGCGACGTCGACGTCCGGCGTCAGCGTCACTTTCACTGCGACCGTCGCCACGACCTCCGTCACCCCGACGGGCACCGTCAATTTTTCTGCGGACGGCACCACAATCTCCGGCTGCGGTACGAAGTCACTTAGCGGAAGCGGGACCACGAAGACGGCCACTTGCGCGACGTCATCGCTCTCTGTTGCGGTGCACTCCATCGTTGCCACGTACGCTGGCGATGCCGCAAACACGAGTTCGGTGAGCTCGCCGCTGACGCAAACCGTGCAGGCCGCCACCGGCGGCGGCGGCACCGGCTTCTGCGCGCAGTACACCGCGGTCGGAACGCAGGCGCTCGCTTGGGGCAGCCTGGCCCAGACGGCCAGCGTGCAGGGCCTCGACGGCCCCGGCTTCTACGGCGAAGGCGTCTACGTCGGCACGCTGACGGTCCCGTCCTATGCGCCGAAGTCCACCACCGGTTACGTGGCGGCGGCCGAGTACACCGGCGCCCCGACGTCGCGCCACATGACGCTGTCGACGCAGCAGTGCGACTTCCGCCCGGTCGATCCGACGGGAGTTAAAGGCCCGTTCGCCGAGTCGAAGGGCGCCTGGCCGAGCCTCAACTTCTCGGCCAGCGGCAAGCCCGGCGTGCTCCCGGTGCTGACGCAGGGCCAGAAGTACTACGTCAACATCCGCAACTGGGACTTCGACCTCAACAGGCAAAGCTGCGCCTCGGGCCAGTTCTGCGACGTCTTGGTGTCGGTGAAGCGCCCGTAACCGCAACCTGAACACCGGCGGCGCCCCGCGCGCCGCCGGCGTTTTCCGGGCCCCGCGCTGCCGCGGGGCCTTTCATTTTTCCCGGACCGATGAAACCCACGACCCTGCCCGACCGCCGCGCGTTTGCGTGGCGCCTGTTCGCCGCGGCGCTGCCGCTCCTCATCGCCGCCGCACCCGCCGCGGCCCAGATCAATGCGCCGGCGCAGAACTCCGCGCCGGCCCCCGCGACCGCGGCCGCGCCGCGCGCGGCCGACCCGGACCCCGTGCTGATTGGCAATACGATCGCGCAGGTGCGCAGGAGCGACTACGAGCTCGAGCTGCTGCGGCTGCCGC
>JBDTVU010000165.1:0-6842 GCA_040007035.1 Betaproteobacteria bacterium
CCCCATGAGCATCCAGGACACCATTCGCGACCAGGTCAGCCAGCACCGCGTCGTGCTGTACATGAAGGGCACGCCGCAGTTTCCGCAATGCGGATTTTCGGCGACGGTGGCCGAGATCCTGAAGCGCTGTGGCGTCGGCGACTACTTCTCGGTCAACGTGCTCGAGGACGCCGACATCCGGCAGGGAATCAAGGATTTCGCGAACTGGCCGACGATCCCGCAACTCTACGTCGGCGGCGAATTCGTCGGCGGCTGCGACATCATCAAGGAGATGTACCAGGCCGGCGAGTTGCAGCAGTTGTTCGCGAAGCACGCGGCCTGACGCCGTGCCCCCGGGGCGTGCCCCTCGCGACGCCGCCCGCGGCGGTCCGGCGTCGACGGTGATGGCAGGCGGGGTCCCGCGCAGGCGGCCATCCGCGTGTGGTGCACCGTTGCGGGCGTTGGCGGCGGCGGCCGTTACCGCCGTGCTGTTCCCCTCTCCGGTCCGCGCCGCAGACGCTCCCGCGCAACCCACGGCCGTCGCGCCCGCCGTGCCCGCGGCGGCAGCGAAGCCGGCGCCGAAGAAACCGGCGCGCGCCGCTTCCCACCGGGAGGAAGGCACGCTGGTCGTCTTCAACCGGCGGATCGTCACCTTCCGGGCGGATCTGCTCGGTGTGACGCCGCTGCAGCGGGCGGACAGGGCGTGACGGCGCATCGACGCGCTGCTCGACGCGGGGGGCGCCGGCACCGTCAGCGTCGAGCAGATACCACAGGGCAATGTCGTCAAGATCGACGACTCGCTCGCCTTCGTGCTCACCCCCGGCGATGCCGATCCGCTGTTCGGGCAGACGCAGGACGATCTCAGCCGCGACGCAGTGCGGGCGCTGAAGCAGGCGATCGACGAGTCGAAGGAGGCGCGCAGCGGCGACCGGATGCTGAAGGCGGCGCTGTGGGCGCTCGGCGCGACGGTCGTCTACGGCGAGCTGCTCTGGCTGCTCAACCTGCTGGCGCGGGCGGTGGCCGGTCGCCTGATCCGGCTCGCGGGCGACACGGCGGGTGGACTGACGATCGGCGGCGCCGAAGTCGTGCAGCGGGAACGCGCGACCGGCATCGTCGCGAAAGCGCTGCGGCTCGGGTTCTGGGCGGTCGTGCTGCTCGTCACGCACGAATGGGTCGGCTTCGTGCTCGGGCGCTTCCCGTTCACGCGGGTATGGGGCGAACAACTCAACGTGTTCCTGGTCGACGGCACGATCGGCGCGCTGACGGCGATCGCCGGGTCGATCCCGGACCTGATCGTCGTCGTTGCGATCTTCGTCGTCGCGCGCGCCGTGAGCCGGGTCATCAAGACGTTCTTCGGCGGCGTCCAGTCGGGGCGGGTCAGCGTCGACTGGATGGACGCCGATTCGGCGCCGCCGACACGCCGGCTGGTGAGATGGCCATCTGGGTGTTCGCGCTCGTGATGGCCTACCCGTACATTCCGGGGTCGGACAGCGACGCGTTCAAGGGCCCGTCGGCGCTGATCGGCCTGATGGTGTCCGTCGGCGCCTCAGGCATCGTCCATGGCGCCGGCTTCGTCGTCGACACCGTCGTGACGATCGGCTACGACGCGCCACGGCGGCAGGTGCACGCGATGCTGATCGACGCGGCGCGGCGGACCGAAGGCGTCCTCGCCGAACCGAAGCCGCGCGTGTTCCAGACGGCGCTCTCGGATTTCTACGTCGAATACCGGCTGGTGTGCCAGGCGACGCAGAGCGCGCCGCGGCCGCGCGCCGAGGGGCTGTCCTGCCTGCACGCGAACGTGCAGGACGTGTTCAACGAGCACGGTGTGCAGATCATGTCGCCGCATTATCTCGGCGATCCGCAGGGAGCGAAGGTAGTGCCCGAGGCGAAATGGTTCGCGCCTCCGGCCGCGCCGCCGCGCTAGCAGCGCTCGACGGCGGCCGACCCGCGATTCGAACCGACGACCGGAACCGGGGCGTCGACCCCGGACATTCGAGCCACGCGCGCCGTCCGGCGCGATCGAAAGGGAGCATTCATGGAAGCCTTGAAAGCCGGCAGCGACACGCTGTTCATCCTGCTGGGCGCGGTGATGGTCCTCGCGATGCACGCGGGTTTTGCGTTCCTCGAGCTCGGCACAGTGCGCAAGAAGAACCAGGTCAACGCGCTGGTCAAGATCCTGGTCGACTTCGCCGTCTCGACGGTCGCCTATTTCTTCATCGGCTACGCGATTGCCTACGGCGTCCATTTCTTCGCCGGCGCCGAAACGCTGGCGCAGAAGAACGGCTACGAGCTGGTGAAGTTCTTCTTCCTGCTGACGTTCGCCGCGGCCATTCCCGCGATCGTGTCGGGCGGGATCGCCGAGCGGGCGAAGTTCAATCCGCAACTCGCGGCGACGTTCCTGCTGGTCGGCTTCGTCTACCCGTTCTTCGAGGGCATCGCGTGGAACCAGCACTACGGCGTCCAGGCGTGGCTCAAGGGCGTGTTCGGCGCGGAGTTCCACGATTTCGCCGGCAGCGTCGTCGTCCACGCGATGGGCGGCTGGGTCGGTCTCGTCGCCGTGGTGATGCTGGGTGCGCGCCGGGGCCGCTACTCGCGCGAGGGCGGCGTGTCGGCGCACCCGCCGTCGTCGATCCCGTTCCTCGCGCTCGGCGCGTGGGTGCTTTCGGTCGGCTGGTTCGGCTTCAACGTGATGAGCGCGCAGACGCTGGAGAAGATCTCCGGACTCGTCGCCGTCAACTCGCTGCTGGCGATGGCCGGCGGCACGATCGCGGCGCTCGTCGCCGGCCGCAACGACCCGGGCTTCGTCCACAACGGGCCGCTGGCCGGGCTGGTCGCCGTGTGCGCCGGATCCGACGTCATGCATCCGCTCGGCGCGCTCGTCACCGGCAGCGTCGCCGGCGGATTGTTCGTCTACCTGTTCACGCTGACGCAGAACCGCTGGAAAATCGACGACGTGCTCGGCGTGTGGCCGCTGCACGGCGTCTGCGGTGCGTGGGGCGGCATCGCGGCGGGCATCTTCGGCGCGAAGGCGCTGGGCGGGATGGGTGGCGTCGCGTTCGGCTCGCAGGTCGTCGGGACGCTGCTCGGAGTCGCGGTCGCCGTCGCGGGCGCAGCGATCGTCTATGGCGGATTGCGCAAGGCGGTCGGGCTGCGGCTCGATCCGGAGCAGGAATTCAACGGCGCGGACCTCACGATCCACAAGATCACGGCGACCCCGGAGCGCGAGGCGTCGTGGTGACGGCGGGGCGGCCCGGCTACGTCCGCGCGCGGTAAATCCGCCGGACTTCCGGTACGCGCTTCAGCGCCCGGATCACCCGGGCGAGGTGGCGGCGGTCCTGCACCTGGACGCTGAAGAACATCGCCAGCAGTCCCACGCCGTCGGGTTTTTCCATCGACACGTTGTCGATGTTGGCCTCGGCATTCGAGATCGCCGTGGCGAGCGCGGCGAGCAGGCCGCGGCGGTCTTCGGCCAGCAGCCGGATCCCGGCGTCGAATACGCCCATTACGTCGGACGACCACTCGACGTCGACAAGCTGGTCGGGGTCGGGCCGCTGCTTCTTCAGCGTCACGCAGTCGCGGGTGTGGACGATGAGTCCCTGGCCCTTGCGGAACTGGCCGATGACGGCGTCACCCGGGATCGGCCTGCAGCACTTCGCGTACTGGATCGCGACGCCCTCGACGCCGCGCAGCGTGAGCGCGGACGGCTTCGCCGGCACAGCGCTCGCGGCGGCACTGTCGTCGACCGCGCGACCCGCCGGCCGCGTCAGCGCCTGCGCGACGACGAACGACAGCCGCTTGCCGAGGCCGATGTCGGCGAGGATCTCGAGCTGCGTCTTGGCGGCGTACTCGCGCTGCAGGCTCTCCCAGCGCTCCCAGGTGATCGCCTCGGGCGCGACCTTCAGCGTTGCCAGCGCCTGGTCGAGCAGGCGCTCGCCCAGCGCCGCCGATTCCTTCTGTTGCAGCCCCTTGAGGAAGTGGCGGATCCGCGACCGCGCCTTGCCGGTGGCGACAAACGACAGCCACGACGGGTTCGGCCGTGCCGTCGGCGCGGTGAGGATCTCGACGTGATCGCCGTTCTTGAGCTCGGTGCGCAGCGGCAGCATCTCGTAATTGATCCGGGCCGCGACGCAGTGGTGGCCGATGTCGGTGTGCACTCCGTAGGCGAAATCGACGGCGGTCGCGCCGCGCGGCAGCGCCATGATCTTGCCTTTCGGCGTGAACACGTAGATCTCTTCCGGGAACAGGTCGCCCTTGATGTTCTCGATGAATTCCTTCGAGTCGCGCGACTCCGACTGGATCTCGAGCAGGCTCTGCAGCCAGCGGTGCGTTTCCCGCTGGGCCTCGGCCAAGTCGAGCTCGCCGCCCGACTTGTACAGCCAGTGCGCGGCCACGCCGGCCTCGGCGATGCGGTGCATGTCGTGGGTGCGGATCTGCGCCTCCAGCGGCGTGCCGAACGGCCCGAACAGCGTCGTGTGCAGCGACTGGTAGCCGTTGGCCTTGGGGATCGCGATGTAGTCCTTGAACTTGCCGGGGATCGGCTTGTACAGCGCATGCAGCACGCCGAGCGCCGCGTAGCACGCGGTCGGGTCGGGAACCAGCACGCGGACGCCGTAGATGTCGAACACCTGCGAGAACGTGTAGCGCTTCTCGCGCATCTTCTTGTAGACCGAGTAGATCGTCTTCTCGCGGCCGGTCACCGCCGCCGCGATGCCGACCTTGGCGAAGCCGTCGCGGATCGTGTCGAGCAGCCGGTTCATCACCTCGCGCCGGTTGCCGCGCGCGGCCTTGATCGCGCCGGCGAGGATGCGGAACCGCATCGGGTAGAGGTGCTTGAACGCGAGGTCCTGCAGCTCGAGGAAGAGCGCGTTCAGGCCGAGGCGGTTGGCGATCGGCGCGTAGATGTCGACGGTCTCGCGCGCGATCCGGCGGCGGTGCGGCCGCGCCATCGCGTCGAGGGTGCGCATGTTGTGCAGCCGGTCGGCGAGCTTGATCAGGATGACGCGGACGTCCTGCGCCATCGCCAGCAGCATCTTGCGGAAGCTCTCGGCCTGCGCATCCTCGCGCGACGTGAACTCGATCTGGTCGAGCTTGGACACCCCGTCGACCATGTCGGCGACCAGCTTGCCGAACGTGGTCTCGATCTCGATCTTGGTGACGGAGGTGTCCTCCATCACGTCGTGCAGCAGCGCGGCGGCGAGCCCCTGCGCGTCGAGGCGCCACTGCGACAGGATGCTGGCGACCGCCAGCGGGTGGGTGATGTACGGCTCGCCCGACTTGCGGAACTGGCCGCGGTGGGCGGTATCGGAGAACTCGAACGCGCGCTCGACCAGCGCGATGTCAGGCGGCGGCAGGTAATTGCCGAGGTGTCGGGTGAATTCCGCGATCTCGGACATTCCCCGCCGCCTTCATCACCGTTGTCGCTGGCGCATCAGGACTGCGGCTTCAGCAGCATCTCGATGCCGACCTTGCCGGCGGCGATTTCGCGCAGTGCGATCACCGTCGGCTTGTCGCGGTCGGACTCGACCAGCGGCGTCGAGCCGGCCGAGATCTGGCGCGAGCGGTTGGTCGCCGCGAGCGTCAACTCGAAGCGGTTGGGAATCCTGGCGAGACAGTCGTCGATCGTGATTCGGGCCATGGCAACCTCGGGTTCGGTGTCGGAACGATTCAGTGCGCGAGCAGCCGCTGCAGGAGCACTGCGTGACGCACCGCCTGGCGGGGCGCCGTCAACCGGGCTGCGCGGACGATCGCGCTCAAGTCGTCAACTGCCCGTGCAAAGTCCTGATTCATAATAACATAATCGAAGTCGCCACAGTGTCGCATCTCTTCGCGTGCCGCCTCGAGCCGGCGCGCGATCACCTCGGACGCGTCCTGCCCACGCTTTTCGAGCCGTTCCCGCAGCGATTCGAGGGATGGCGGCAGGATGAAGATGTGGACGGCTTCGGGGATCAGCCGGCGGACCTGTGCCGCGCCCTGCCAGTCGATTTCCAGCAGCACGTCGAAGCCGTTCGTGACCTGGTCGCGGAGCCACGTCGCCGACGTCGCGTACCAGTGGCCGTGTACGTGGGCGTGCTCGAGGAACTCGTCGCGATCCTTCAGCGTGTGGAACTTCGCCTCGTCGACGAAGTGGTAGTGGACGCCGTCGCGCTCCCCCGGCCGCGGCGTGCGGGTCGTGTACGACACCGACAGGCGGATCCCGGGCTCGCGCTCCATCAGCGCCGCGACGAGGCTCGTCTTGCCGCCTCCGGACGGTGCCGCGAGGACGAACAGGCACCCCGATGCCGGCGGCGCCTTGGTGGGATGGCCGTCGGTCATCGCCCGACTCGGCTACTCAAGATTCTGCACCTGCTCGCGCATCTGCTCGATCAGCACCTTGAGCTCGAGCGACGCCTGCGAAAGTTCCGCATCGACCGACTTCGAGCCCAAAGTGTTCGCCTCGCGGTGCAGCTCCTGCATCAGGAAATCGAGGCGCTTGCCGGTCGCGCCGCCGGCCTTGAGCACGCGACGGACCTCGGCGACGTGCGCGGTCAGCCGCTGCACTTCCTCGGCGACGTCGATCTTGGTGGCGAACAGCGCGAGCTCCTGCTTCAGCCGGTCCTGGTCCGGGTCGAGCCTGGCCTCGCGCAGCCGTGCGGCGAGCTTTTCGACGTACGCGGCGTGCAGTGCCGGTATCCGTGGCGCGACGCGTGCGACCTGCGTCTCGATCGCCGCGCACCGTTCCTCGAGCGCGATGGCGAGCTTCGCGCCTTCGCGGGCGCGCGACGCGCCCAGTTCGGCCAGCGCCTGCCCGACGAGCGCGTGCGCCCGTGTCGCGAGTTCGTCGGGCGCGACGGTCGGCTCGGCCAGCACGCCGGGCCAGCGGAGGA
>JBDTVU010000166.1:0-6833 GCA_040007035.1 Betaproteobacteria bacterium
CCGATCAAGTACTACGCGGTCGCCATCGTGTTCATCCTGTTCGACCTGGAGACGGTGTTCCTGTTCATCTGGGCGCTGGGCGCGCAGCCGGTGACCAACTTCATGCTCGCCACCTTCGGCCTGTTCGTATTCCTGCTCGTGCTGATCCTGCTCTACGTGTACAAGGCGCGGCTGCTCGAAGGCGTGACGGAGTGACGATGAGCCACCCGACGATCCCGATCAGGCCGGCCGGCGAGAAGTCGTCGCCGTTCGAGTACCTGACGACGAAGAAGGATGAGCTGATCGGCTGGGCGCGCAAGTTCTCGATCTTCCCGTACCCGTTCGTCACCGCCTGCTGCGCGATGGAGTTCATGGCCGTCAGCTCGTCGCCGTACGACACCGACCGTTTCGGCGCCGCGCTGCCGCGGTTCTCGCCACGGCAGGCCGACCTGCTGATGGTCGTCGGCACCGTCACGCACAAGCAGGCGCCGATCCTCAAGACCGTGTACGACCAGATGTGCGAGCCGAAGTGGGTGATGGCGTTCGGCGTCTGCGCGACGTCCGGCGGCTTCTACCAGAACTACGCCGCCGTCGCCGGCATCGACCGCATCATCCCCGTCGACATCTACGTCCCCGGCTGTCCGCCGCGGCCCGAGATGGTGATCGACGGGATCATGCAGTTGCAGGACCTGATCGCACGGTCGTCGCACCCGATCGTGACCCGGGACTTCTGACCGTGACCGCCGACATTCTCGAGCGTCTGCAGCAGGGGCTGGGGCCCATGGCCACCGAAGCGTCGGTCGCGCACGGCGTCGCCGTGTTCGTGCTGCCGCCCGCTGCGCTGACCGGTGTCGTGGCGCGGCTCAAGTCCGAGTTTGGATTCGACCTCTTCCTCGACGTCACCGCCGTCGACTGGCCGCGACAGTCGCCCCGGTTCGAGGTCGTCTGGCACTTCTACTCGACGGAGCACAAGGTCCGCGTCCGGCTGAAGGCGCGCGTCGACGAGGCCGACCCGACCGTCGACTCGCTGGTGCCGCTGTACAACTCCGCCCGCTTCATGGAGCGGGAGTGCCACGACATGTACGGCATCCGGTTCCGCGGCAACGACGACTTGCGCCCGATCCTGCTCTACGAGGGCTTCGTCGGCCACCCGCTGCGCAAGGACTACGCGAAGGACCACGAGCAGCCGCTCGTGCCCTACATCAAGTGACGACGCCCTCCGTGAACACGAAGCTCCCCAACCCCGTCCGCCCGGCGTTCGTCCAGAGCGAGCGCGACGACACCGTCATCGTCAACATCGGGCCGTCGCACCCGGCGACGCACGGCACCGTGCAGATCATCGCCGAGCTCGACGGCGAGCGGGTGCTGCGCACCGACGTCCACGCCGGCTACCTGCATCGCGGGTTCGAGAAGGAGTGCGAGTCGCACACCTGGCACAACCTGATCCCGTACGTCGACCGGCTGAACTACGTGTCGGCGCTGATCAACGACTTCGCGTACTGCGAAGCGGTCGAGAAGCTGATGGGGATCGAGATCACGCCGCGCACGCGCTACCTGCGCACGCTGCTGTCCGAGTATTCGCGCCTCGTCGATCACCTGACCTGCGTCGCCGCCGGGCTGATGGAGCTGGGCGCGATGACGGCGTTCCTCTACCTGGTGATGGTCCGCGACTACATGTACGAGCACCTCGCCCAGCTCACCGGCGCGCGGGTGACCTACACCTACGGCCGCATCGGCGGCCTCGCCCGCGACCTGCCCGACGGCTGGCTGACGCGCCTGGCCGAGATCCTCACCCAGTACGAGGAGTTCATCGGCCGCGTCCACGGCCTGGTCGACCGCAACCGGATCTTCATCGACCGGATGCGCAACGTCGGCGTGATCAACACCGCCGACGCGCTCGACTGGGGCTACACCGGCCCGATCCTGCGCTCGACCGGCGTGCCGCGCGACCTGCGCAAAGACACGCCGTACCTCGCCTACGCCGAACTCGACTTCGAGGTGCCGGTCGGGATCAAGGGCGACAACTACGACCGCTACTACATCCGGATGCGCGAGATGGACGAGTCGGTGTGGATGATCCGGCAACTGACGGACATGCTGCCCGCCGGCCCGATCAACGTCGACGACCGCCGCTGCGTGCTGCCGGAGAAGGCGCTGGTCTATACCGAGATCGAATCGCTGATCAACCACTTCAAGGTGATCATCGACGGCCCGAAGGTCCCCGCCGGCGACGTCTACAGCGCGCACGAGTCGCCCAACGGCGAGCTCGGTTTCTATCTGGTCAGCACCGGCGAGGGCGTGCCGTGGAAAGTCCACGTCCGCGCGCCGTCGTTCGTCCACATGGGCGGCGTGCACAAGATGCTCGACGGCTACCAGCTCGCCGACATCGTGCCGACGTTCGGCTCGGTGAACATGATCGGCGGGGAGTGCGACAGGTGAAGCACCTGATCCCCGAATTCGAGAAGTGGAAGCGGCGGTTCCCGGCGGGATACGAGTCGTCGCTGGTGATGCCCTGCGTGCGCCGGATCCAGGAAGACCGCGGCTATGTCGCCGACAGCGACATCGACGGCCTCGTCGAATACCTCGGCGTGTCGCGGATGCAGATCGAGGAAGTGCTGTCGTTCTACACCCAATTCCGGAGGAAGCCGATCGGCCGCTGGCACGTCCAGTGCTGCCGCAACGTCTCCTGCTCGATGCTGTCCGCCGAAAAGCTGATCGACCACCTGGCAAAGAAGCTCGGCGTCGCCCCGGGACAGACGACCGCCGACGGCCGCTTCACGCTGTCGACCGTCGAATGTCTGGGCTCCTGCGGCACGGCGCCGGTGGTGGTGGTCAACGACACGTATCACGAGAACATGAGCGTCGCGAAGGTCGATGTGCTGCTGGAAGGGTTGAAATAATGCCCGGCCGCCAGCTCATCATGAACTTCCCGGTCACGGCGACGTCGCATGCGCTGGCCGACTATCGCGCGCGCGGCGGCTATCAGGCGCTGCCGAAGGCGCTGGCGATGCCGCCGCAAGACGTTACCAAGGAAGTGACGGCATCCGGCCTGCTCGGTCACGGCGGCGCCGCGTTCCCCGTCGGGCGCAAGTGGCAGGTGATCAAGCTCAACGACAACCAGCCGCACTTCCTCTGCGCGAACGCCGACGAGGGCGAGCCTGGAACGTTCAAGGACCGCTGGATCCTCGAGCACGCGCCGCACCTCCTCGTCGAGTCGATGGTGATCACGTCGTACGCGCTGCAGGTCCGGCATGCGTTCGTCTACATCCGCGGCGAGTTCGACCTCCCGTATCGGCGGCTGGCCGGGGCGATCGAGGAAGCGTATGCGGAAGGCCTGCTCGGCGAAAACATCCTCGGCACCGGCTTCGCCTGCGACATCAACGTCATCCGCGGCGCGGGCTCGTACGTGTGCGGCGAGGCGTCCGGGCTGCTGGCCTCGGTCGAAGGCAAGCGCGGCTACCCGCGCAACCGGCCGCCGCGGCTGACGGTCAAGGGGCTCTTCCAGCGGCCGACGGTGGTCAACAACGTCGAGACGCTGTCCAACGTCGCCGGCATCATCACCCACGGCGTCGAGGCCTTCCGCCAAGTCGGCTTGCCGAAGTGCCCGGGCACGCAACTGGTGTCGATCTCGGGCCACATCGAGAAGCCGGGCGTCTACGAGGTCGAATACGGCTACCCGCTGCAGAAGTTCCTGTACGACGACTGCGGCGGCATCCTCGGCGGCAAGAAGCTCAAGTGCATCATCCCCGGCGGCATCTCGACCAAGGTACTGACGGCGGCCGAGTGCGAGCCGCTCACCTACGACAAGGAGTCGCTGGAGTCCGCCGGCTCGTCGCTGGGGTCGGGCGGGATGATCGTCATCGCCGAGGGCACGTGCATGGTGCGCCTGCTGCAGGTGATGCTGCGCTTCTACCACCACGAGTCCTGCGGCCAGTGCACGCCATGCCGCGAGGGGATGGGCTGGCTGCACCGGATCATCGACCGCATCGTCGGCGGACAGGGCCGCCCCGAGGACCTCGACCGGATGATCGCGATCTCGAAGCTGAACGACGGGACGACGATCTGCGGGATGGGCGACGCCGCCGGCTACGCCACCGTCGGCATCCTCGCCAAGTACCGTGACGAGTTCGAGTACTGGATCGAGCACAAGCGCTCGCGTCTGGACGGCAACCTGGAAGCGATCGCCCATGCCTGAGATCTTCATCAACGGGCAATCGGTGCAGGCGGAGGCCAGCCACACGGTCCTGCAGGCGGCGCTGGCGAACGGGTTCTTCATCCCGTACTTCTGCTGGCACAAGTCGCTGTCGATCGCCGGCAACTGCCGCATCTGCGTCGTCCAGCAGGAGGGCAAGAACTGGGTCGAGATCGCGTGCAACATGCCGGTCAGCGAGGGGCTGCGCGTCCTCACCGACTCCGACCTCGTCCGCGAGCACCGCAAGGCGACGCTGCAGTTCATCACGTTGAACCACCCGGTCGACTGCGGCATCTGCGACAAGGCCGGCGAGTGCACGCTGCAGGATTACCACTTCGAATACAACGGCGAGCGGTCGATTTCGATCGACGCCAAGGTCCAGTCGACCAAGTACGTCGAGCTGTCGAAGCGGATCGTGCTCGACAACGAGCGCTGCATCCTGTGCTCGCGCTGCGTGCGCTTCACCCGCGAAATCTCGAAGTCGAACGCGCTCGGCATCAAGGAGCGCGGCGACACTTCGCTCGTCCGCGCTGCCGAGGACGGCTCGTTCGACCGCGACCCGTATTCCGACAACGTCGTCGACCTGTGCCCGGTCGGCGCGCTGCTGTCGCGCCCGTTCCTGCACCAGGCGCGCGTCTGGTACCTGAAGCCGACGCCGTCGGTGTGCCCGGGATGCGCCCGCGGCTGCGCCGTCGACCTCTGGCACCGCAAGCTGGAATGGCGGCTGCGCGCGCTCGATGCCCGCCAGAACGAGGCGATCGCCCGCGTGACCCCGCGCGACAATCCGGCCGTCAACGGCCCGTGGATCTGCAACAAGGGCCGCGACCTCGCCGCGATCTTCGAGCGCGCCCGCGCCGCCGACCCGATGCTGAAAGGCAAGCCGGTCACGCTGCAGGTCGCCGCTGCCGCCGCGGTGAGGCTGCTGCGCGATGCGAAGCATCCGGTCGCGCTGGTATCGAGCTGGGGCAGCAACGAGCAACTGGCCGCGTTCAAGGCGGCATTCGGCGACGGCGTCACGGCGTTCGTCAAGCCGGACCACGTGCCGCAGCCGGGCGAGACCCTCGCCGACGAGATCCTCATCCGCGCCGACAAGAATCCCAACACCGCCGGTGCGCAGGCGCTGTTCGGCAGCGCGCCGCTGCGCTTCCCCGACGGCACCGACCTCGTGCTGGTCTGGGGCGAAGGCTTCAACTTCGCCGACCTGCCGCGCGGCGCGAAGGTGATCTTCCTCGATGCGTTCGTGCATCCCGAGAACGGCTACGCCGACGTCTTCTTCCCGATCAGCGTCCAGACCGAGCGCAGCGGCAGCTACACCAACTTCGAAGGCATTGTCAGCCGCTTCGAGCGCTGTTTCAAGGCGCGGGAGCCGGTCGCCGACGCCGAGACGATCTTCGCCGCGCTCGGTGCCACTGCAGAGGTAGCCGCATGAGCGCGCGGGGCGTAGCCAAGGCCCGAAGGGCGCGTCCGCGCGCGATTGCGCGCGGCCGACAACTCGACGCGGCGCAATGCGATGCCGGCGCGGAGGCCGCCGCATGATCCAGGACCTCGTCGTCTACGCGATCTACATCGGCTACGCGCTGGCGGTGCTGATGACGTTCGGCACCATTCTGACCTGGGTCGAGCGCAAGCAGGCCGCGGTGATGTCGGACCGGATCGGCGCCAACCGCGCCTACGTCCGGATCCCGTTCACGCAGGTAAAGCTTGTCTGGCTGGGCCTGTTCCACGGCCTCGCCGACGGCCTCAAGATGCTGGTCAAGGAAGACTGGCGGCCGCGCACCGTCGACTGGTACGCCTACGCCGTCGCGCCGTGGGTGGTGTTCACGCCGGTGCTGCTGGTGTTCGCCGTGATCCCGTTCGGCGGGTTGCTCGAGCCGGCGAAGCTCTTCCCTTCGCTCGCCGGCTGGTTCGGCGACCGCACCTATCCGATGCAGATCGCCCGCCTCGACGCCGGCCTTCTCATGGTGTTCGCGTTCGGCGGGGTGACGATCATCGGCGCGATGCTGGCCGGCTGGTCGTCGAACAACAAGTTCTCGATGCTGGGCGCGCTGCGCGCCGGCTCGCAGATGATCTCCTACGAGCTGATCATGGGCCTCACCGTGCTGGGGCTGATCCTGATCTACGGCACCGTCGACCTGACGGCAATCGTGCAACAGCAATCGGGCACGGTGCTCGGTGTGCTGCCGGCGTGGGGGGTCGTCTACCAGCCTTTCGCGGCGACGCTGTTCATGGCCGCCGCCATCGCCGAGAACAAGCGGATCCCGTTCGACCTGCCAGAGGCCGAGTCGGAGCTGATCGCCGGCTTCTACACCGAATACAGCGCGATGAAGATGGGCCTGTTCATGTTCGCCGAGTTCATCGAGATCGCGATCATCGCGGCGCTGTTCACCACGCTGTTCCTCGGCGGCTACAACCTGCCGTACATGAGCGACGCCGGTTTCATGTTCCCGGGCGGTCACGAGTTCCGGATGAGCCACGGCGCAGTCGTCGTCATCCAGCTCGTCGTGTTCCTCGGCAAGGTGCTGCTGATGTCGAGCTTCCAGATCCTGATCCGCTGGACGCTGCCGCGCTTCCGCTACGACCAGGTGCTGTGGTTCGCGTGGAAGTTCATGCTGCCACTGGGAATCGCCAACCTGTGCGTGACGGCGCTGATCATGTGGTCCGG
>JBDTVU010000167.1:0-6815 GCA_040007035.1 Betaproteobacteria bacterium
CCCGCATCGCGCGCGGCGTTGCCGCGGTGGAAGTGCGCTTCCGCGATTGCGGCCGCGGTGGTCGTCGGCGATGCGGCGGCCAGCGCGCCGTGGCAATCCTTGTACCGCCGGCCGCTGCCGCAGGGGCAAGGCGCGTTTCGCGCCGGGATATTCATCGCGCCGCGCCCTGGTCGCCGGTTGCGGAACCCTCGCGCCACGCCGACAGCACCGCGGATTCGAACGCGCGCGCGTAGCGGGCCATGTCGAACAGCGGGCTCGTCGGTCCTTCGTCGCGCAGCCGGGTCAGCGCCGCGAGCTCCGCCGCGTCTTCCATCAGCCGCCGGCCGATGGCGACGTACTCGTCGGCGCTGGCGGCGACGAGTTCCGGCAGCCCGGCGGCATGGAGCTGGCTCGCGGACGCGCGGCTCGCGAAGCTGCGGCCGGCGCGGGTGACCACCGGCAGGCCCGCGAACAGCGCGTCGTTGACGCTGGTGTGCGCGCCGAACGGCCAGGTGTCGAGCGCGAGATCGGCCAGGCGCATCCGCGCGAGGTAGCGAGGATTCGGGTCGACGGGCGCGAAGACGATGCGTGCGGGATCCGCGCCGCGGCGCCTGGCCTCGGCGACGAGCCGCGCCATCGTCGACGGCTCGCTGCCGCGCAGCCACAGCACCGCGTTGGGGCGCGCGGCGAGCAGGCGCAGCCACAGGTCGAACATCTCCGGCATGATCTTGTAGGGCGCCGCCGGCGCGCAGAGCACGAACGCCTGCTCGGGCAGGCCATAGTCGGCACGGCGCAGCGGCCCCGGGTCAAGCGTGCGCACCGGGTCGGACGGCAGGTAGCAGGGGTCGACGTACAGTGGCTGCTCGGCGTAGTGGACTCGGTCCTCGTCGCGCACGCAGTAGCGGTCGGTGACGATGAAGTCGTAGCAGTCGAGCCCGAGCGTTCCCGTGTAACCGAGGAAGTTGACCTGCATCGGTGCCGGCCGCAGCACGAAGATGTCGGTGAGGGCGCGCGTGAAGCCGTTCAGGTCGAACAGCACGTCGACGCCGTCGTCCCGGATCGTGCTTGCCACCGATGCTGCGTCGGCGCGGCCGGTGGAGCGAAAGCGGTCGACGGCGCGGGCGATGCGTTCGCCGACCGGGTCGGTCTCCGTCTGCGCGATCGCATAGGCGGTCACGCTGAACCGGTTGCGATCGAGGTGCTCGAGCAGGCCGACAACGAGCCGGCCCACCGGGTGGTCGCAAAGGTCGCGCGAAGCGAACCCGAGCCGCAGCCGTCCGTCCGCAGTCGGCGTCCGTGCCGGCCGCGGCACGCGCGTGGGCGCGAGCTCGTGCATCCAGCGCCGCGCGAACGCAAGCTCGAGTGCCGGATCATCGGCGATCGCCTGCACATTGAACGACGTGCGCGTTCTCGCCACCGCGTCGCCGATGCCGGTCCCGGCCGCCAGAAGCTGTGCGCGCCGCCGCGCGAAATCGTCCCAGTCGGCAAGGTAGAACTGCGCGACCGCGACGAGATGCCCCGCCAGCTCGTGGCCCGGCTCGAGCGCAAGGCAGCGGGTGAGCTCGGCATGCGCCTCCTCGAACCGCTTCAGCGACCACAGCAGCGCGCCGGCGTCGCAGTGGAGCGAGGCGGTGTCCGGCGACAGTTCGAGCGCACGGCGAAAGCCCGCCAGCGCCCCCTCGGCGTCTCCGCAGCGCAACTGGCAAACGGCGCGGTTCGCCCAGATCGCCGCATGCGTCACCGGGTGGCTCGCGACGAGCCGGTCGAATTCGACGAGCGCATCCTGATACCGGTGCTGCTGGTAGAGGTTCTGCGCGAGGTTCGCCCGCGCGTCGAAGCCGGCGGGCGCCGCGATGAGCGCGCGCCGGAACGCCTGCTCGGCGGCGGCGAGGTCGCCGCGGCGCTCGTGGGCCAGCCCCAGGTTGTTGAGTACGGCAGGATGGTCGGCGTCCACGGCGAGCGCCGCCTCGAACCGCGCGATCGCCGTCGCGGCGTCGCCCCCGGCCTGCGCGAGATTGCCGAGATGGAACAGCGCCTCCGCGTCGCCCGGATGCGCGTCGAGCACGCTCGTCCACAGTGCCTTGGCCGCCGCCGGATCGGTGGCGACCGCAGCGCGCCGCCGCAGCGCGTCGACGGCATCGCCACCGGGACGCGCCACCACGGACGCTTCGCCATCCGCTGCCGCCGCAGCGCTGCCGTGACAGTGCTTGTACCGGCGGCCGCTGCCGCACGGGCACGGGTCGTTGCGCGAAACAAGGGGGGCGGATGTCATCGCTGTCGGCGTCGGGGGACGGCCGCGTCAGCCTGGCGCGGCCGCGGGTACCGCACCCCCCGCGAGGTGGTCTGACCACGCCTGCAGCACGACGTCCTCGAACTCGCGGCTGTAGCGGCGCATGTCGAACAACGGCGCCGTCGCCCGGTTCGTGGCGAGCCGCGCGCGCAGCGCGGCGAGCCGCCCGCGGTCGCGCGCCAGCCCGACCGCGAGTGCCTCGTAGGCGGCGGCGCTTTCTGTCACCAGTTCGGGCAGGCCGGCTGCGCGGAGCTGGCTGCCGGCGAGGCGCGAGGCCAGCGCGTCGCCGGCGCAAGTCAGCACCGGGACGCCGGCGAACAGGGCATTGCCTGCCGACGCGCCGCCGCCGTAGGGGAAGGTGTCCAGATAGAGGTCGGCGGCGGCGAGCCGCGCGAGATTTTCGGCCGGCTGCAACATCGCGCCGAACACGATGCGCTCGCGCGCCACGCCGGATCGCTCCGCCTCGCGGGCGAGGTTGGCGCGGGCGTCGGGTGTGGACCCGAGCAGCCACAGCACGCCGTCGCCGACCGCGTCGAGGAGGCGCATCCAGATCGCGAACACGTCCGGGAGCAGCTTGTAGTTTGCGTTGAAGCAGGAGAACACGAAGCCTTCGGCGGGCAGCCCGAGCGTGGAACGCGCCGGCGGTGCCGCGGGCAGTGTGCGCCTCGTGTCGCAGGGAAACATCGAGTGCGGCATCCGCAGCGGCTTCTCGTCGAACCACCGTTCGTGCGCCGGCGGCAGTGCGAACGCGTCGGCGAGGATGAAGTCCCACCACGGCGCGCCGAGCGTCGACGGGCACCCGAGGTAGTTGACCTGTAGCGGCGCGGCGCGGCGGACGAACACTTCGGGACGCGAATATTCGCTGTGGCCGTTGCAATCGAAAAGCACGGCGATGCCGTCAGCGCGAATGCGCGCGGTCGTCTCGTCCGTGGACTCGTGCGCGACGTTGACGTAATGGTCGAACGCGTTGCGGATCCTGGCGCCGAGCTCGCCGGGTGCGTCGGGCACCAAGCTGTAGGCAAAGGTCTCGAGGCGGCCGCCGCGCAGGCGCTCCCAGTGTTCCAGCGCGACGTGCGTCAATGCGTGCTCGCGCAGGTCGGACGAGAGGAATCCGATCCGGAGCTTCGCCTCGCTGGGGATCGTGAACGCGGGCGGTGGCGCGTCCGGCACGGCGAAGCCGCGCACCCAGCCGCGCGCGGCCGCGCGCTGCTCGGCCGGCCCCAGCGGCATGCTCATGATCGACAGCGGATTGGGCGAGGTGTGGCTGCCATCGGGATGGCGGACGAGGAAGTCCCGGGTCCAAGCGAACTGCACATCGAGTCCCGGCCAGTCGCACAGGTGGAGCTTGGCCAGCGCGTACATGACGTGCGCCCAGGGAAAGTTCGGGGCGCGCTCGACGATCTCGGCGAGCACCGGCCGGGCGTCGGCGAATCTGCCGCGTTCGATGCAGATCTCGGCCAGCTTGATAGTGAGCCCGAATTCGCCCGGGCTCGCGGCAAGCGCACGCCGGTAACAGGCCTCGGCCTCGGGCAGTCGCCACAGCGACCGCAGCGCGTCGCCGCGTTGGGCGTGGACATAGGCGGGCAGGTCGGTGCGCAGAGTGAACAGCCGCGTGTAGAGTCCTTCGGCGCCCGCGTGCTCGCCGCGCGCGAACAACACGTTGGCGAGGTTGGCGAGCGCGTCGGCGTTGTCCGGGTCGCGCTCCAAGGCGCGGCGCCAGCATACCGCGGCACCGTCGCGATCGCCCGTCTCCGCGCGGGCGAGGCCGAGGTTGTTCAGCGCCACGGGGTGGTCGGTATCGATGGCCAGCGCGGCCTCGTACGCCGCGATCGCGCCGGCGGCGTCGCCCGCCTCGCGTAGCGCGTTGCCACGACGAAAGTGGGCCTCGCCCGCGTCCGATGCGGCCGCCGGCGCGGGGGCGGCGGGAATCGCGCCGTGGCAATCCTTGTATCGGCGTCCGCTACCGCACAGGCACGGCGCGTTGCGCGACGCGGGCGCGGCGACCGTCATCGAAACGATGCCAGCGCCTCGGCCACCTGCCGCACGACGTCATCCCACGCGCCGATCTGCGGCTGCCGGAACAGCCGCGCCGTCGGATACCACAAGCAACGGGTCGGGTCGCTGTGCCACCGCCATTCCGCCGCGCAGGCGAGCATCACCCACGTCGGCCGGCCGAGGGCGCCGGCGATGTGCGCGATGCTGGTGTCGACGGTGATGACGAGGTCTAGCTCGGCGACGAGCGCCGCGGTGTCGTCGAACGTGTAGCCCGCGGGAAGGGGGATCAGCGCCCTTGCCGCCGGCACTGCGTCGACGTCGCGCTCGGCCTCGCCCTTCTGCAGCGAGAACCACGCGATGCCCGGCAGCGCGAACAGCGGGGCAAGTGCCGCCAGCGGCGCCGAGCGCCGGCGGTCGTTCGCATGTGATCGGTTTCCCGCCCACGCCAGTCCGACCTTGAGGCGGCCGGCAAACGGAGCGAGCTCGGTGGCCGCCATCGCGCGGCGCTCGGGATCGGCGCTGAGGTAGGGCACCGTCGATTGCAGCGTTCGTCCGTCGATCTCGAGCCGACCCAGCAGCGAGAGCAGCGGCAGCGTGGCGTCGTGCTCCGGCACCGGATCGCCGGGCCCGATCGCCGCAGAGACGCCGCGTGCCCGCGCGAGCAGGCGGACCAGTGGCTTCGGCGCACTGACGATCACGCGCACGCCGCGGCGCGCCAGCTCCTCCGCGAGACGGATGAACTGCAGCGCGTCGCCGAGTCCCTGCTCGGAGGTCAGCAGCAGCGTGAGTCCCGGTTGCGTCTTGCCGTCCCAGAGCGGCTCGGCGTCGGTTTCGATGGCAGCACCACCGAGTTCCGGGACCCTCAGCCGCCATTCGTATTCGCGCCAGCCTTCAGCGAACTGGTCCGTCAAGAGCAGCGACAACGACAGGTTCCAGTGTGCCTGTGCGAAGTCGGGATCGATGGCGAGCGCCTTGCGGTACGCGTCGATCGCGTCACGCGGCCGATTGGTCGCCGCCAGCGCGAGGCCGAGGTTGTTCCACGCCGTCATGTGGTCCGGCTTCAGCTCGAGCGCACGACGATACGCGTCGATCGCCTCGTCGTTGCGGTCCGCGGCGGCGAGCGCCAATCCCAGATTGTTGTGGAACTCGGGCTCGCCCGGGATCCGCGTGCACGACCATTCGAGGAGCGGCATCGCATCGTCGAGCCGGTTGCGCTGGTACAGCACGACGCCGAGGTAGTGCGACGCGATCGGGTGGCCAGGCGCAATCGCGAGCGCCTCGCGGTAGCCGCGCTCGGCGGCGTCGAGATCGCGCTGCTCGTGGCGCGAGAGCGCCGTGCGCACGACGGCATCGACGTCGGGTGGCAGGGGCGGCGACGGCGCAACCGGCGCGAAGTCGCGACCGTCGGACAGTGTGCCGTGGCACTGCTTGTACTTGCGGCCGCTGCCGCACGGGCAGGGATCATTGCGGCCGACAGGTGGCGGCTGGTCGAGATTGCGCTCGGCGCTTGCCAGCAGCGTCGCCGCCTTCGTGCTCTCCGGTGCGGCAGCGACGATGCGACGCGCGAGCGCGGCGGCGGCCGGCCACAGGCCCATCGTGCTGCAATTGCCGGCAAGCTGCATCGCCTGAGGCGACCGCGCGATCGCGTCCGACAGTTGCGACGCCAGCGTCGCGAGCTCGGCTGCAGGCACTGTCCGCCAGAAATTGAACAGGCCGTGGAACCCGAACGGCGCGCCGATCGGATACGCCGCCTCGAACGAAAAACGGTCGGCCAGCGACTCGCTGCCGAAACGGACGCCGTGCTCGCGCTCGAGCAGGGACCGCGCAGTGCGGCAGATCACGACGTCCTCGACGTCGTCGATGACGATCCGCGGGTCCTGCAGCGCCTCGAGCAGGCACCGCGACCGGAGCGAAAAGCCGCCGTTGCCGACGCGCTCGCCCTCCGGTGCCCAATACCACTTGGCGCCCAGGTAATCGCAGTCGAGGAACGCGGGGTCCCACGCCGCCGGGTTCACGACGTAGCCATCCCACTGGATGACGAGCGCGTGCGTTGTCGCCACGTGCGGGAGCAGCGACCTGATCATGAAGCGCGAGTATTCGTCGCGCGAGCGGATCGGCGGAATGGCGACGACGTCGATCCCCGCCGGCACGTCGATCCCCGCCGGCACGGCGTCGGTCAGCAGCAGTGCGCGCGCGAAACGGACGCCCTCCTGCGAGCGCGCGAGCGCGCGGAGCGCGAGTGCGTGGTTGACGCAATCGACGCAGACGAGAGTGACGGCGGAGAGGTCCTGCATCGGGCATCAGCCGGCCGCGGGCGCCGGTGCCGCGGCGCGCGTCGAGAACGCGACGAAGGCGAGGACGGTGAACACGACGGTCAGCGGCGCCACTTGCAGCAGCAGACGGTTGACCGGAGTCGTGTCGGCGAGCGCGGTGCGAAGATCGGCGAATCCGAACATCGCGAACAGCAGCAGGATCGCCGCGCCGAGAATCGCCGTCAGCGGCGCCAGCGCCGGCGCGATGAGCGCGCGGCCGGCGACGAGCGCCGCGCCGA
>JBDTVU010000168.1:0-6598 GCA_040007035.1 Betaproteobacteria bacterium
TCCAGACATTGGGGTGGTGCGGTTGACGACGCTTGCGGTCGATTCCCTAGAACCAACTCTGCGGGATGATCAGGATGTCGCCCGGGCGCATGTCGACGTTCGCCGTGATGTCGCCGCGCTTGACCAGGTCCTGCAGGCGAACGCTGTACGACTTGCCGCCTTCGGAAGCCCGGAAAATGCTGGCCTTGTTGCCGTCGGCGAAATCGGTGAGACCGCCCACGGCGATCATCACGTCGAGCAGGGACATGTCTTTGCGGAAGGCGAGGATCTGCGGCTTGGCCGCTTCGCCGATGACCCGGACTTGCTCGGTGCTCGGCCCGACGAAATTGGTGACGATCACCGTGACGACGGGATCCCGGATGTACTTGCCAAGGGCTTTCTCGAGGTCGCGTGCAAGCACGGTTGGCGTCTTGCCCAGCGCCGGGACATCTTCGACGAGCGGCGTAGTGATGTTTCCATCCGGCCGCACCGGAACCGACATCGAAAGTTCATTGTTGCGCCAGACGATGATGTTCACCGTGTCGAGCGGCCCGATGATGTAGTTGTAGTCGGACGATCCGGCGGCTTTTGGCGCCGGGGGATAGGTCGGCGCGGCGCAGCCGACGACGGTTAGTGCAACGAGGCACGTGACCACAATCGCGGCGATCTGCCTTGTGCCACTCCGCGCCCGGACCGAAAGACTCAAATTGTTCGTGTTCATGCCACCTCCCGGATGGTCTGTGGGGCTGGAAATGATAGCCGCCGCCTGCGAGATGGCAAAGCGGAATTCCACGCTGTCGACATCATTATGCCATTTTCATCATTTTTTCCAGAGTGCGAAGACGGCTGCAACGCGCACCGACGCAGGCCGCATGGCCTCGCGGGCAAAAATGCGAAAAACCAGAACTTTGACCACGGATTCGTCGTATACGCGCTGTGGAGAACAAAGGTTGCCCTTTGTATCCGACAACGGCCACGGCCACAACTCGCACGGGCTAAGCAGCGGTGTCGGCGCAGTCGGTCGCCGCCACTGGGGGACGCGACTTGCACGGGGAAGCCTGGACGGCCGCCCTCCCATGTCCGACGCTTGCGCCACGACGGTCGGAATGCGTCGAACATGCTGTGCCCGACATATGGTTCGGGCATCGCGATCGAGCGTATCGACCGAAGGCGGTCGCCTTTGGCCGGCAATGCGTGAGCCGTATTTGCCCCGCCACCAACCGAACTACGGCGTCAGGAACCCGACGTACGGTCAGTCGAAACACGACGCCGTCGAAGCACCGTTCGGTCACCTCGGCCGTGAACGCCGAGCAACCGGGATCGGAATGCCCAAAAAAAACCCCGCCACAGAGGGCGGGGTGTATGAATTGCGAGGAGCCGTATTTGCGATCTACGCTTGCTTCCGGCGGAACGCGAAGCCGATGCCCGCCAAGCCGAGACCGAGGAGCGCGAGCGTACCTGGCTCCGGAACTTGGCGAACTCTCCCGAGCGAAGTCACGGAAGAAGACCATGACCCAGTCTTGGTGCCCAGGTCGCAAAGGCCATCTCCAGTAAAGTCAGAACAAGCACCGTTCCCGGTCCACTTCCCCGCAAAAAGCGTGGGGTCGAAACCAACTTTGGTTATATATCCTGTCCAATTGAAAACGAGGGAATCGGAGCAGAGCCCGTCTGTGTCACACGCCAACGCGGTTCTGATGATGCTCGAAATCCCCGTCAGATGGACCGCAAATCCATCGCCTGTAAAGATAATCGTATCCGCAGCGACTGGCACGATACTAAAGTCAAAACTGCTCCAGGTGGCCGAACACCCCGCGAACGACAACACGCATGAAGCGTTGGTGTTGGCAGAAACCGCGACGTCTATGGAGTTCAGGTCATTTATGACCGCGCCCGCGCTCGCTGACACCGAACCCAACCCGTCCGAGGGCGAGATACCGCCAAAGATTGGGCCGGCGTGCGCACTTCCCATGCCCAACCCGAGCGCGACGACTGCCGTTGCCGCAACTGTCTTGAGTGTCTTCTTCATCTCTGACTCCTTGTGCAAATGATGAATGGCCAAATCCGCCTTCGCCCATCATTAAGCAGCTAGCATGCCATATATAAAATGTCTTTTTATTACATACACTTGTATATCTCCAAGCGATTTGGATGCGGCCGTTTGTAAATTTCTTCGACATCGGCGTATGGGTGTTTCGACACGAAAACCGTCGTCGGCCTCCGGGGCCTTTGATGCCCCTGACAGTTTCACCCACCCGTCCGCATGCCTGCGCGTCGGGCGGCGACCCGGATAGGCGTCGCTCCGCAAATCATCCGCCCAGCAGCAGAAGCTGTTCCGCCAGTCCCCGCGGAATCTCGATCCCCTCCGTGCCCGACCGTCCGGCCAGCGTCCCGCGCCTCGCCCCCGGCAAACGCACGCCCTCCTCCTTCGCCATCTCCGCCAGCAGCGCCTCCACCCGCTCCAGATAGACGTCGCGGCCCGCCAAGGCGTCGGGGTCGACGACCAGGAACGCCTGCCCGAGCCGCGGCCGGTTGCCCTCGTCGACGAAGAACGAGGTTGCCTCGAAGCCGATCGCCGCGCCCGTCAGCGCCGTGACGAGCAGCTCGACGACAAACGCCAGCATCGCGCCCTTGGTTCCGCCGGCCGGCAGCATCGAGCCTTCGAGGCCGGCCTTCGGGTCGGTGGTGGGCTGGCCGTCGCGGTCGAGCGCCCAGCCGAGCGGAATCGGCTTGCCCTCCTTCGCGGCGACCATCAGCTTGCCGCGGGCGACCTCGGATAGCGACAGGTCGATCACCAGCGGCGCGCCGTCCCGCCGCGGGAACACCGCCGCGATCGGGTTGGTGCCGAGCAGCGGCCGCTTTCCCCCGGCCACGGGCATCGCCGACGGTGAGTTGCCCAGCGCGAGGCCGACCATCCCCGCGGCGGCAACGGGCTCCAGGTGGCAGGCGGCGACGCCGAAATGGTGGCTGTTGGTGACGCCGACGAACGCGACGCCGAATTGGCGCGCCCGGGCGATCGCCTCGGTGACAGCGAGCGCACAAGCGGGAAACGCCAGCCCGCAGCGCGCGTCGACGAGTGCGGCGGCGCCCTTGGAGCGGACAATGGCCGGCACCGCGGTGCCGTCGGCGCGGCCGTTCCTGAGGTGAGTCGCGTACTGCGGGACGCGGGCGACGCCGTGGGACGCGAGTCCGCGGGCGTCGGCGTAGACGAGGGCACGGGCCGTGGCCTCCGCCATCTGCGGGTTCGCGCCGGCATTCGCCAACGCACGCGTGGCCAATGCCTGCAGCTCATCCAGCGAGAAGCGCGGCATCTGTTCCGTCCTATGCCGGCGCCGCCAACCGCTGCGCGACGAGTTCCGCAATCATCGTCGACACCCGGGTGTTGGCCTCGCGCGAAACGCCGGCGATGTGTGGCGTTAGCAGCAGATTCGGACAACCGGCGAGCGGCGAGTCCGCCGGCAGCGGCTCGCGGCCGAACACGTCGAGCGCCGCGCCGCCGAGCGCGCCGGCCTTCAACGCCGCGGCCAGCGCCGCCTCGTCAACCACGCCGCCGCGCGCGGTGTTGATCAGGATCGCATCGCGCTTCATCGTCGCGAGGGCGGCCGCGTCGACGAGATGCTTCGTCGCCGCCGTCAACGGCACGTGCAGCGTGACGACGTCGGCGTCGGCGAGAAGCTCCGCCAAGGTGCACGGCGACGCGCCCTCCTCCGCCCACACCGGCGACGCCGCCGGCAGTTGCGGATCGAATCCGATCACGCGCATTCCCAGCCCGCGCGCGAGCCGCGCCGTCAGCCGTCCAATGCCGCCGAAACCGACGACGCCCAGCGTCTTCCCGGCGATCTCGCGGCCGTTCGACAGCGTCCCGCGCGGCCAGCTGCCGTCGGCGACAGCGGACGTCGACAGGTACGCGCCGCGCAGCAGCAGCATCGCCGTGCCGATCACGTACTCGGCGACGGCCAGCGCGTTGGCGCCGGTCGCCGGGATCACTTCGATGCCGCGCGCGCGGCACGCATCGACGTCGATGTTGTCGAGTCCGACGCCCAGCCGCCCGACGACGCGAAGCTTCGGCGCCGCGGCGAGCAGCGCCGCGTCCACCTGCGTCCGGTTGCGGACGATCAGCGCGTCGGCGTCGGCGACCGCGGCGAGAAGCTCGGTGCGACGATCGACCAGATCCTTGTCGTAACGCGTGTCGAATCGCGCGGCGAGGCTCGCCACCGCCGCGTCGTCCATGAATTCGCAGATGAGGATGTGCATGCGGCCAGCGATCTCAGCCCTGCCACGGCAGGCGGTCGAGATCGACGTTACCGCCAGACACGATGACGCCGATTCGCGCGCCCGGCACCGCCAGCGTCCGCTCGAGCAGGCACGCGAGCGGCACCGCCGACGACGGCTCGATGACGATCTTCATCCGCTCCCAGGTCATCCGCATTGCGCGCACGATCGCCGCTTCGCTCGCCGTGCCGATCGTCTCGACGTGCGCGCGGATCGCGGTGAATGTGCGCTCGGACAGCGTAGTCCGCAGCCCGTCGGCGATCGTCGTCGTCGCCGGCAGCGGCTCGATGCGGCCGGAACGGAAGCTCCTCGCCGCGTCGTCGGCGTTGGCCGGCTCGGCGCCGAACACGCGGATGCCCGGCCGCAGCGCCGTGGCCACGATGGCGGTGCCAGAGAGCAACCCGCCGCCGCCGACCGGCGCGATGACCGCGTCGAGGTCGGGCACCTCGGCGAGCAGCTCCAGCGTCGCCGTCGCCTGCCCGGCGATCACGTGCTCGTTGTCGAACGGATGGACGAGCGTGGCGCCGGTTTCGCGCTGGATCTCGGCACAGGTCGCCTCGCGCGCCGCGACCGTCGGTGCGCAGAAGCGGATCGTCGCGCCGTGGCGGCGGACATTGGCCTGCTTCACCTGCGGCGCGTTGTCGGGCATCACCACCCACGCCGGGATTCCGCGTCGCGCGGCGGCGTACGCGAGCGCCGCGCCGTGGTTGCCGGACGAATGGGTGACGACGCCGCGCCGCGCCTCGGCACCGGGCAGCAGGAAGACGGCATTGGTCGCGCCGCGCGCCTTGAATGCGCCGACCTTCTGCAGGTTCTCGCACTTGAAGAACAGGCGCGCCCCGACCTCGGTGTCGATCGACGCGCAGGTCAGCACCGGCGTCCGGTGGACGTACGGCGCGATCCGCGCGTGGGCCGACCGGATCGCCTCGATGTCGGGCAGCAGCGCCATCGACGTGCGTCAGGCGCTTTCGTAGAGCCGCGTCAGCACGAACTCGCGGTGCCCGAGCGCCTCGGCGGCGGTGAGGCGGCCGTTGGCGGTGCGGAACATCATGTCGAGCAGCTTGTCGCCCGCCTCGCTCATCGTGATCTCGCGCTGCAGCAGGCCGGTCACGTCGACGTCGACATGCTCGGACATCGTCCGCACCGTCCGCGGATTGGCGCAAAGCTTGATCACCGGCAGGATCGGGTTGCCGATCACGTTGCCCTGCCCGGTCGGGAAGAAGTGGACGACGTAGCCGGACGCCGCGCACAGCGTGACCATCTCGGCGGCGGCCGACGAGCTGTCCATGAACCAGAGGCCGGGGCCGGTCGGCGCCTCGCCCTTGTCGAGCACGCCGTCGACGACGCATTTCTTCCCGATCTTCTGGATGTTGCCGAGCGCCTTCTCCTCGATCGTGGTGAGGCCGCCGGCGATGTTGCCCTTCGTCGGCTGCGAGTCGGACAGGTCGCTCGTCTTGTGCCGGTCGATCACATCCTGGTAGCGGTCGAACATCCGCATGAACTCGGCGCGCACACGGTCGTCGCGGCAGCGCGCGGCGACGATCTGCTCGCCGCCGGTCAGCTCGGTCGTCTCGCCGAACACCAGCGTGCAGCCCGCGGCGTAGAGCTTGTCGAACGCGTCGCCGACGGTCGGGTTCGAGCCGCAGCCGGACGTGGTGTCCGATTCGCCGCACTTGCACGACACCCACAGCTCCTTCAGCGCGCACTCCTCGCGCTGCCTCTCGCTCGCCCACTGCAGATACTCGCGCGCCTGCTTCGACGCCCGCATGATCGTGTCGTGGTCGCCGTGGAGCTCGATGCCGAAGCCGGCCACCGGCTTGCCGGTCGCTGCGATGCCGTCGACGACCTTCTTCGTCCACTGCTCCTCGATGCCGATGACGACCACCGCAGCGACGTTGGGGTTGGCGCCGGTGCCGATCAGCGTGCGGAAATGGAGGTCGAGGTCGGCGCCGAACTGCAGCCGGCCGTACGGGTGCGGGATCGCCAACGTGCCCTTGATGCTGTGCGCGACCGCCTCGCAGGCGGCGTTCGAAAGATCGTCGACCGGCAGGATGACGACGTGGTTGCGGATGCCGACGCGGCCGTTTTCGCGGCGGTAACCCCGGAATGTCGTTTGCATGTCGAGTCCAGTGTCAGGTCAAGTTTGCGCGCAACGCGCCCGCGCACCACAGCGCGCGCAAGTCACGAGTCACCACCGCTTCGTCCGAAAGTTGTGGACGTGGGCATGCTCGCCCTTGCGTATCGGCGCGACCACCTTGCCGATGTCGATTCCGTACTTGATCACGGTGTCGCCGACGGCCATGTCCTTCAGCGCGACCTTGTGGCCGAGCGGGATGTCCTGCACGCAGGG
>JBDTVU010000169.1:0-6511 GCA_040007035.1 Betaproteobacteria bacterium
CCGCGGGCGGCCGATGACCAGATACAGCAGCAGCCCGAGCGACGGCTCGAAGAAGATCAGCAGCAGCCAGCCCTTCGCCGCGTCCGGCGAGCGGCGAAACGGCACCACGACGAGCATCGAAATGCGCACCGCCCATTCGGCGGCGACGAAAGCGGTCAGCCAGAAGTGGCGGTCCGCCAGGAAGTCGGTCGGCATCGCATGACGCCGGATGCCGCGGCGGGGACCGTCGCGCGCTACTTGCGCAGCGGGCGGAAGCGCAGCGTGCCGACCTCGCCGCGGGTCGTGATCACCAACTCGCCGTTGCGCACGGCCCAGGTCTGCGCGCCCTCGAGACCGCCGGTGAGGAGGCGGTCCTTCCACCCCGGCGGGCACATCATCTTTGGTATTCTGACCGACGTCATCCGCAGCTTCGACTCGTCGACCATCCAACTGCCGCCGCCGTTGTTGCAATCGATGTGGGCGGTGAACTTGCCGCCGGGAAGGAATTCGACCGTGAACAGCTCGGGCGGGTCGGGGGGCTCCTTGCCGGTCAGTTCGCGCTGCCACGACCAGACGACGCCGATCAGCGCCGCGCCTTCGGGTGCGGACGTCAGGGCAGCGGGCGCGCCGCCGGGGCTGGCGGCGGCCTGGCCCGACGCGGGATTGGCACAGGCCGCGAGCAGCAGCGTTACGGCGAGGACGAACAAACGGTGCATCGCTTTCTCCATCGGTTGCAGACGCAAGCGTACCATTGCCGGCGCGTCACCGGCGAGGCGGTTTGCCGCCGAGCGCCGTCGTCATGTCGGCCGCGGTCGAGCGCACGAGGCGGCCGAGGTCGGCGACGCGTTCGGACGTGAGCCGCGACGTCGGGCCGGCCAGCGATATCGCGGCCCAGGGCTCGCCGTGCTCGTCCCAGATCGCCGCCGCGACACAGCGCATTCCGGCGGCGTGCTCCTCGTCGTCGACGGCGTAGCCGCGCTCGCGGGTGGCCGCGAGTTCGGCGGCGAGGCGCTCGCGGGTGGTAATCGTGCGCGCGGTGCGGCGGGCGAGCCCGTGCCGCGCCAGCGCGGTCGCCGCCGTCGCGTCGTCCATCGCCGCCAGCATCGCCTTGCCGACGCCGGACGCGTGCAGCGGCGCGCGTGCGCCGAGCTTCGTTGACATCCGCATCAGCTCTCGGCAGGGCACCTGCTCGACGGTGACGGCCTCGCCGTCGTCGATCACCGCGAGGTTCGTCGTCTCGCCGGACTGCTCCATCAGCCGCTTGAGGAACGGATAGGCCTGCGCGACGAGGTTGCGGTGGTCGAGGAATGCGCTTCCGACGCGGAACGCGCGGACACCGACCATCCATTCGCCGCCCGGGCCCTGCTCGACGTAGCCGGCCTCGGCCAGCGTTGCGAGCAGCCGGTGCGCCGTCGGCGCCGGCAGCGCGAGCCGCTCGGCAAGCGCCGTCAGCGTCGCGCCGGTCTCGGTCGTCGCAAGCGCCTCCAGCACCGCGAGACCGCGCGACAGCGCCTGCGTGTGGCCGGCGCCGCCGTTGCGGCCGCGCGCCGCGGCACGCGCAGGTTTCGGTCGCGGCCGCGCGCGGACGGCGGTGCGGATCGGCTTGGGCTTGACGGTCATGGTCGGGGAGCGGCTTCGGCCGCGATTCTAGCATCGTGAAAACGGCTTTCACATTTCGGTGCCCGTGGTCGCGGGGTAGAATCCGGCGGTCCCGTCCTTCCTTTCTTCCCGGATAACCGATGCCGCTCGACGCCCGACGGATCGCCGAACGCTGCGACGCGCTCGCGCGCTGCACCGAGCAGCCGGACGGGCTGACGCGGGTGTTCCTCTCGCCCGAGCAGCGCGCGGCGAACGAGATCGTGCTGGCGTGGATGCGCGACGCCGGGATGGACGCGCGACTGGACGCGATCGGCAACGTCGTCGGCCGCTACGAAGGCGAGCGGCCGGGACTGCCGTGCCTGATGCTGGGCTCGCACCTCGACACCGTCCGCGACGCCGGAAAGTACGACGGCATGCTCGGCGTCGTCACCGCGATCGAGTGCGTCGCGGATCTCGCCGCGCGCGGCAGGCGGCTGCCGTTCGCCGTCGAGGTCGTCGGATTCGCCGACGAAGAGGGCGTGCGGTTCTCGGCGACGCTGCTCGGCAGCCGCGCCGTCGCCGGCACCTTCGACGCGGCGGCGCTCGACCGCGAGGACGCCGGCGGCACGACGATGCGCGAGGCGCTCGCGCGGTTCGGGCTCGACCCGGCGCGCATCGGCGACGCGGCGCGCAAGCCGGCCGACGTGCTCGCGTACGCGGAGCTGCACATCGAGCAGGGACCGGTGCTGGAGGCCGAGGGACTGCCGGTCGGCGTCGTCAGCGCGATCAACGGCGGCAACCGGTTCAACGTCGAAGTCGGCGGGATGGCCGGCCACGCTGGCACCGTGCCGATGGGGCTGCGCCGCGACGCGCTCGCCGCCGCCGCCGAATGCGCGCTCGCCGTCGAGCGGATCGCGAAGGAGATGCCGGACGCCGTCGGCACCGTCGGCCGGATCGAGGCGCTGCCGGGTTCCGTCAACGTGATCCCGGGCAAGGTGCGGTTCTCGCTCGACACCCGCGCGCCGACCGACGAACTGCGGGAGCGCGCGGTCGCCGCGATGCGCGCCGAGTTCGCCGCGATCGCCGCCCGCCGCGACGTCGACATTGCGCTGACGCCGATCTGGGAGGCGCGTACCGCGGCCTGCGCGCCGTCGTTGCAACGCCAGTTCGCGGCGGCGATCCACGCCGCGGGCGTGCGCGTCCATCACCTGCCGTCCGGCGCCGGCCACGACGGGATGGCGCTCGTCGGCCTGGCGCCGATCGGGATGCTGTTCGTCCGCTGCAAGGGTGGGATCAGCCACAACCCCGCCGAGTCCATCACCGTCGACGATGCCGGCGTGGGCGCGCGCGTGCTGCTCGCGTTCATCGAGCAGTTCACGCCGCCACATCGCTGAACGCCCACCCGCGCGCAAGGCAACGTCATGCCCGATCCCGCCGCCGTCATTCACGACTGGCTCGCCCGCCACCGCGCGGAGGAGGAGGGCTTCCTCGCGCTGCTGGTGAAGACGCCCTCCGACAATCCGCCGGGCGACTGCGCGCCGCACGCGGAGCGCGCAGCGCAGTTGCTCGAGAAGATGGGCTTCGCCGTCGAGCGTCACGTGGTGCCGGCGGCGGAGGTGGCCGCGAACGACATGCAGAGCTGCGTCAACCTCGTCGTCCGTGTTCGCTTCGGATCGGGCCGCGGGCCGACGATCGCGCTCAACGCGCACGGCGACGTCGTCCCGCCGGGCCGCGGCTGGACCGCCGACCCCTACGGCGCCGAAGTTCGCGACGGCGTGATGTACGGCCGCGGCGTCGCCGTGTCGAAGTCCGATTTCGCGACCTACGCGTTCGCGCTGCGGGCGCTGCAGGTGGCGGCCGCCGACGGCCACCGCTTCGACGGCGTGGTCGAGCTGCACTTCACCTACGACGAGGAGGTCGGCGGCGCGATCGGCCCGGCGTGGCTGCTCGCGCGGAAGATCAGCACGCCGGATCTCGCGATCTCGGCCGGCTTCGCCCACGGCATCACCACGGCGCACAACGGCTGCCTGCACCTGGAAGTCGAGGTCGTCGGCAAGTCCGGCCACGCGGCGGAGCCCGAGAAGGGGGTCGACGCGCTCGAGGCCGCGAACGGCATACTGTCCGACCTGTACGCGTTGCGGAAGACATACGCGGCAGTGAAGTCGAGCGTGCAGGGGATCGGGTCGCCGACGCTCGTCGTCGGACTGATCGACGGTGGCATCAACACCAACGTGGTGCCCGACAACGTGGTGTTCCGACTCGACCGGCGGATCATCCCCGAGGAGGATCCGCCGGAGGTCGAGGCCGCGCTGACCGATGCGATCCGCCGATCGGGTGCGGATTGGCCGGGCGTGACGGTGAAGGTGAAGCGGATCCTGCTCGCGGTGCCGTTCGTGCCGATTCCCGGGCAGGAGAAGTTGGTCGAAGCGATCCGGCGCCACGGCCGCGCCATCGTCGGCGAGGACCTCGCGACGTACGGCGTGCCGATCTACACCGACGCGCGGCTGTACACGACGGCGGGCGTACCCGCGGTGCTCTACGGCGCGGGGCCGCGGACGCTGGTCGAGGCCAACGGCCACCGCGCCGACGAGCGGCTCGTCCTCGACGACCTGCACAAGGCAACCGAAGTCGTCGCGCTCGCGCTCGCCGACCTCCTCGCGCCGGCGTAACGTGACGCGGTGAGCGAGAATCCGGCACCTCCGGGCGTGGCCGGCACCACGGCGGGCGTCCCCGGCCTTTGGCGCCGCGTTTCCGCGCTCGGCGTCGCGCAGATCGTGTCGTGGGGGACGCTGTTCTATACGCCGGCGGTGCTCGGCGCGGCGATGCGCGACGATCTGGGTGTCGGCGACGTGATGCTGTTCGGCAGTTTCACCGCCGGGCTGATCCTGTCGGGCGTCGTGTCGCCGCGGATCGGTCGGCAGATCGACGCGCACGGCGGTCGCGGCGTGCTCTCGGCCGGATCGATCGTCGGCGCGATCGCGTGCGTCGTCCTCGCGACGGCGCAGGGGCCGGTGACGCTGCTCGCCGGGTGGTTGCTCGCCGGCGCCGCGATGGCAGGCTGCCTCTACGATCCGGCGTTCGCCACGCTGCATCAGATCGCCGGTGCGCGGTATCGCCGCGCGGTGACGGCGCTGACGCTGTTCGGCGGCTTCGCCAGCACCGTGTTCTGGCCGCTGTCGCAATACCTGCTCGACACTGTCGGCTGGCGCGCGGCGTTCGCGATCTACGCGGTCCTGCACATCGTCGTCTGCCTGCCGGTGCACGTGCTGGGCGTCCCCGCTGGTGCGGGCGAACCCGCGGCAGCGCATCCGGCATCGACCCCATCGACGCAGGCAAGCAGCTCCGGCGGCGCGACGTTCGGTTGGCTCGCGACGGCGCTCGCGCTGGCCGCCTTCATCGGCTCGGCGATGGCGGCGCACCTGATCGGCCTTCTCACCGCGACCGGCTTGAGCGCGCGCGACGCCGTGCTCGTCGGCTCGCTGATCGGCCCGATGCAGGTCGCCGGGCGGATCATGGAATTCGCGTTCGGCCGCCATGTCCGCGCGCGCGCCGTTGGCACGCTGGCGTTCGCGCTGATGGCGGTGTCGCTGGCGGTGTTCACGCAGGTGCACGGCCTCTGGATCGTCGCGCTCGCATTCGCGATTCCCTACGGCTGGAGCAACGGCGTGATGACGATCGCCCGCGGCACCGTGCCGGCGGAACTGTTCGGCACCCGCGGCTACGGCGCGCTTCTTGGCCGCCTCGCGCTGCCGCAGTTCATCCTGAAGGCCATCGCGCCGGTGGCGCTGACACTGCTGTTCGCGTTCGACCCGGCGCGCACGCTCACCCCGTACGCGCTGTTGCTGCTCGCGATCGTCGCGCTGGCGGCGTTCCGGCGGGCGGTGGCGGCGGCGGGATCGCGCTGAGGCGGACCGCGTTCAACCGGCGTCGAGCGCCGCCCGCGTACGGCATTCGGGGCACAGCCGCAGCCGTTCCAGTCCGCCGTCGCGCAGCACCGGGTGGTCGCGCAGGTGGGCAATGCTGCGTTCGAGCAGCTTGCGGCCGATGAACGGCGTGCCGCAATTGGGGCAGGGAAACAACTCGTCCTCGGCCAGCGTGCGCGCGGCGTTCCGCGCAATGCGGTCGTGCAGCAGCCGCGGTGCAAGACGGATCGCGTGTTCGGGGCACCCGGTTGCGCACAGGCTGCACTGGACGCACTCCGCCTCGACAAAATCGAGCGCCGGTCGGACGCCGGTCCCCGCGCGAAGCGCCGCGGTCGGGCAGAGCTGGACGCAGGCGAGGCAGAGCGTGCATGCGGCGACATCGACGACGACGTCGCCGAATGTCGAGCCGGCCGGCAGCGGTGCGTCGCCCGTCGGGCGATGCGCCGCGAGCAATGCGTCGATGGCCGCAAGGACGACGGCGCGCTTCGTGGGGTTGGTGGTTGTCGCCGGCATTCGCGTCGGTACCGTGGCCGGCGCCGCGAACGGGGCGAGGGCCGGCAGCGCGTCCCGCTGCACCAGCGCGATCGCCGATGGCGCGGCGCCAGTCGCCGCCAGCACCGCCTGCGCTTCGGCGATCCGTCGTTCGAGCTGCGCCCGCGCTCGCGGTGGACGCGTGCCGTCGTCGACGAGGGCGACGGCGGATGCGCCGCGTGCCAATGCGGTGAGCCAGAGCTCGTCGCCGAACGCCGGCAGGGCGTCCACTTCGATCGCCTGCGCCGACGGCGGCGTTGCCTCCGGCAGCATCGGCACTGCGGCGGCGTGAATGATCAGTGCCGGAGCGGCGACGCCGTTGGCCGCAGCCGTGGCCAGCGCGACATCGATTTGCTGCATGAGATCCGAACGCGACGGTACGACGAAGCTGAGCGCCCCGGTCGGGCAGGCCAGCGTGCAGGCGGCGCAGCCCTGGCACAGGTGCGGGTCGACGGCAATCGTGTCGCCCGCGCTGCGGATCGCATCGGCGTCGCACGCGG
>JBDTVU010000170.1:0-6440 GCA_040007035.1 Betaproteobacteria bacterium
CCATGGCGTTCGCGCTCGCCTCCGGCCACGCCGCCGCGCAGGCGCCCGACCGCATTGTGTTCGCCACCGACTGGCTCGCGCAGGCCGAGCACGGCGGCTTCTACCAGGCCGTCGCGGAAGGGATCTACAGGAAACACGGCCTCGACGTGACGATCAGGATGGGCGGCCCGCAGGTCAACGGGCTGCAACTGCTCGCCGCGGGCCAGCTCGACGTGGTGATGGCCGACGCGCTGCAGGTCGCCTCCGCCATCGAGCAGGCCGTCCCGGTCACCGCGATCGCGGCGACGTTCCAGAAGAACCCGACGGCGATCATCGCGCACCCGGGTGTGACCAAGCTCGCGGACCTCAAGGGCAAGCCGATCGCGATCGCCGCCGCCAGCAATACGACGTTCTGGCCGTGGCTGAAGCAGCGCTACGGCTTCACCGACGACCAGAAGCGGCCGTACGCGTTCAGCGTGCAGCCGTTCCTCGCCGACAAGACGCTGTCGCAGCAGGGCTTCGCCACCTCCGAGCCGTTCTCGATCGAGAAGGGCGGCGTGCAGCCAGTCGTGTTCCTGCTCGCCGACCTCGGCTACCCGCCCTACTCCGAGGCGCTCGTCGTCCGCCGCGATGCACTCGGCAAGCGCGGCGACGAATTCGCACGCTTCGTCCGCGCGTCGGCCGAGGGCTGGAAGAGCTACCTCGCCAATCCGGCTCCCGGCAATGCGCTGATCAAGCGCGACAATCCGCAGATGGGCGACGACCTGCTCGCGTACAGCCACCGGAAGATGAAGGAGTACGCGATCGTCACCGGCGGAGATGCCGCGGCGAAGGGCCTGCTGACGATGACCGACGCGCGCTGGCGCGAGACGCTCGATTTCCTGCGTGCAGCCGGGCTGACGAAGTCCGGCGTCGATTACGTACTTTCGTACACGCTGTCGATCGTCAATGACGTGAAGGTCCTGCCCTGACCGCCGCCGCATCTGTCGTCGGCACCGCGTCGGTCCCCGTCGTCGCCGTCGCCGGCGCGACGAAGACGTATCCGACCGGCACCCGCGCGCTCGACCCGGTCGACCTCGTCGTGCGGCGTGGCGATTTCGTCACGCTGCTCGGTCCCTCCGGCTGCGGCAAGACGACGCTGCTCAACCTGATTGCGGGACTGCACTCGCCGGATGGCGGCTCGCTGTCGTGGTGGGGTGGCGATTTCGACTCGACCGGAGGGCCGGGCCGGCGGCTCGCGATGGTGTTCCAGTCGCCGACGCTGATGCCATGGGCGCGCGTCGACGCCAACGTGCGGCTTCCGCTCGACCTCGCGCACGCGCCCCGCGCCAGCGCGGATCGCGACGTCGCGGCGGCGTTGGCGCTGGTCGGCCTGTCCGGGTTCGCGCGCCAGTTTCCGCGCGAACTGTCCGGCGGCATGCAGATGCGGGCGTCGATCGCCCGCGCGCTCGTCACCGCGCCGGATCTGCTGCTGATGGACGAGCCGTTCGGCGCGCTCGACGAATTCACGCGGCAGCGGCTCGACGCCGAACTGCTCGCGCTGTGGGCGGCGCGCGGGCTGACCGTCGTGTTCGTCACCCACAGCGTCGTCGAAGCGGTGTTCCTGTCGACGCGCGTCGCGGTGATGGCGGCGCGGCCCGGCCGCGTGCTCGCCGACGTCGCCATCGACGCGCCGTATCCGCGGGATGATGCGTACCGCACGTCGACGGCGTTCGCCGCGCATTGCCAGCGGCTGTCCAGGCTCGTCGCGCACGCCGGCGCGACGGCCGCCGTCGGCGCCTGATCCGATGTCGCGGCCCGATTCCGCGTCGCGCTGGCTCCGCTATGCCGCACCGGCGGCCGTCGCCGTCGTCGCGCTCGCGCTGTGGCAGGGACTCGTCGTCGCGTACGACGTGCCGGCGTACCTCGTCCCGTCGCCGCTGACGGTACTTTCCACGCTTGTCGCCGACCGCGTGCTCCTGGCCGATTCGCTCGCCGTCACGCTCGGCATCGCGCTGACCGCGCTGGCGATCGCCGTCGTCGTCGGCGTCGCGGTCGCGCTGCTGTTCGTCCAGAGTCGCTGGATCGAGGCGAGCTTTTTCCCGTACGCGGTGCTGCTGCAGGTGACGCCGATCGTCGCGATCGCACCGCTGATCATCATCTGGGTGAAGGACACGCGGATCGCGCTGGTGCTGTGCGCCGTCGTCGTCGCCATCTTCCCGATCATTTCGAACACGACGCTCGGGCTGCGCAGCGTCGACCCGGGATTGCTGAACCTGTTCCGGATGTGCCGCGCGAGCCGGTGGCAGGTGCTGCTGCGGCTGCGGATTCCCGGCGCGCTGCCGTATTTCTTCGGCGGGCTTCGCATCGCCAGCGGCCTCGCGCTGATCGGCGCGGTGGTCGCCGAGTTCGTCGCCGGCACCGGCGGCGCCGGCGCCGGTCTCGCCTACCAGATCCTGCTCGCCGGCATCCAGCTCAACATTCCCCGGCTGTTCGCCGCGCTGGTGCTGATCGCCGCAGCCGGCGTGGCGCTGTTCGCGTCGACGGTGTGGGCATCGCGACTCGTGCTCGTGCGCTGGCACGAGAGCGAGGTCCCGCCCGCGGAGTGACGGACCGCCGGACCGCAGGATGGCCGCCCGGACGCGGTCCCCCGCGCGGTGTGCGATAAACTTGCGCCATGGAAACCTTCGACTTCGTCATCGTCGGCGGCGGCGTCACTGGCGCGTCGATCGCCTGTCATCTCGCGCGCTTCGGCGCGGCGTCGGTGCTGCTGCTGGAGCGCGGACAGTTGGGCGGCGGCACCACTGCCCAGTCGTCGTGCGTGCTGCGCACCCACTACTCGGTGCCGGAGAACGTGGCGCTGGCGAAGGCCGCGCTCGCGGTGTTCAACGACTTCCCGACTTACCTCGAGGATCCGGAGGCCGACTGCGGCTTCAACCGCTGCGGGCTGATGATCGTCGCCCCGCCGACCGAGCGGCTGACCGCGATGCGGGAAACGCTTGCCGTCGAGCGCAGGCTCGGCGTCGACGCGCGCGAGATCGGCGTCGACGACGCGAAGCGGATCCACCCGCTGCTCAACTTCGACGACATCGCGGCGATCGGCTGGGAACCCGATGCGGGCTACGCCGACGCCTACCTGACGCTCTCCGCGTTCGTCCGCGCGGCGCGCCGGCGCGGCGCGACGATCCGCGAGAACGTCGCCGTCACCGGGCTCGTCCGCGGCGGCAACCGCGTCACCGGCGTGAACACGGCGAGCGGCCCGGTCGCCGCCGGCACCGTGATCTGCGCGCAGAACATCTGGTCGGGGGAGGTCGGTGCGTGGACCGGAATCGAACTGCCGTTGACGCTGTCGCGGCACGCGGTGTTCACGCTCGAAGGCGAGACGCCGTATACGCGCCGGCTGCCGGTGGTGAAGGACCTCGCGTCCGCGGGCAAGCTCTATTTCCGCGGCTATGGCGGCGGGCAGGTGCTCGTCGGTGAAGGCAACGACGGCGAGACGATCGCCACACCGGACACCGAGCAGGCCGACGTCCCGCTCGACTACATCGTCGACGTCGGAGAGCAACTCGGCCACCGCGTGCCGTCGTTCGCCGACGCCGGGCTGGTCGATTCATGGACCGGCGTCTACGACGTCACGCCGGACTGGAACCCGGTGCTGGGCGCGCTGCCCGGCATCGACGGCCTGCTCGTCGCGTACGGGTTCTCCGGCCACGGCTTCAAGCTGTCGCCGATCGTCGGCCGGCTGATCGCCCAGGCAGCGCTGGGAATCCCGACCGACGCGCCGCTCGCGCCGTATTCGCTCGAACGATTCCGCGGGGGCCGGCTGCTGACCGGTCGCTACGGCACCGGCGCGGTGTCCTGACGCCCGCATGGCGCAGGCCGGTGCCATCCGGCATAATCGCCCGCTGACGCCGCGGTCGCGGCGCAACGACACGGGGGAAACCATCATGGCAATCGGCTTCAGGACGACGGCGGTCGCGCTCGCCGCGGGACTCGCGTTCTCGGTGGCAGCGCTGGCGCAGGATCGCGTGTTCTTCGGCATCGCCACCGGCGGCACCGGCGGCACCTACTACCCGCTTGGCGGGATGCTGGCGCAGTTGATCTCGAACAAAGCGACGATCGGCGGCAAGAAGCTCTCCGCGACCGCCGAGACCGCCGGCGCGTCGGTCGCCAATGCGCAACTGCTCGCGCGCAAGGACATCGAGAGCGCGTTCGTCGCCGCCGACATCCTCGACGCCGCGTACACCGGCAAGGGCCAGTTCGAGGGCAAGCCGGTGAAGAACCTGCGCGCGCTGGGCGCGCTGTATCCGGAGCAGGTCCAGCTCGTCACCGCGACCAAGTCCAACATCCGCACGTTCCGTGACCTGAAGGGCAAGAGCGTGTCGTCCGGCTCGCCGGGTTCCGGCCAGTGGCAACTCCTCGGCGACCTGCTCGAAGCCAACGGCATGACGCGCAAGGACATCGGCGAGGACCTGTCGTCGTTCGCGCAGTCGGTCGACAAGATCAAGGACGGCAACCTCGTCGCGTCGCTGATCACCGCCGGCGCGCCGACGTCGTCGATCGTCGACCTCGCCAACAGCCACGACATCCGGATCGTCCCGCTCGCCGGCCCCGAGATCGAGACGATGCGCAAGAAGCAGCCGTACTACGCGAACGTCGTGCTGCCGGCCAACACGTACAAGGGGCAAACGGCGCCGGTCGACACGATCGCCGTGATGGCGATCTGGGCGACGCACGACGGCCTGTCCGACCAGATGGCCTACGAGGTGACGAAGGCGCTCTACGAGAATACCGAGACGCTGGGCCAGGTCCATCCGAAGGGCAAGGAGATCTCGCTGAAGACGGCGCTCCTTTCGGTGTCGATCCCGCTGCACCCGGGCGCCGAGAAGTACTACCGCGAAAAAGGCCTGATCAAGTGATCCGACTTTCCGGACGCGGCGCCGCCGTTGCGCGTCGCGCCCGGAGCCCTCGCCGGTCGCGCGCCGCCGAGGCCGCGGCTCTGTTCGCGCTGCTCGCGGCCGCGGCGCTGGCGTGGGCCGCGCCGGCCGGCGCGGCCGGGCCCGACGTCTGCCTCGTCATCGCCGCGCCGCCTCAGAACGAGCCGCTGGCGCTCGTCAGGCTCGACGCCGGCAATCCCGTGTTCACGATTACCTACGTCCACTCGGTGACGCGCACGCCGGTCGAGGAGACGTACCGCGCCGACGACGAAGGCATCACCGAGACGTCGATCGCGTTCACCGAGCACGGCCCCGGTCTCCCCACCGAAGGCGCCGCCGGCGAAACCTGGGAGCTCCGCGACGGCCGCTTCGTGGTGACGATGGCACGCCGGTTCACCGGAATCCGGATGCGCGTGGCCTCCGAGCAGCAACCGGCGCTGTTCGCCGCCGGCAAGAGCACAGCGCTGGCGCAGTGGGGCAACCGGTCGCTGGCGCTGTTCGCGGCGTACTGCGACTCGAAGCCGAAATGAGCGCAGCCCCTCACCCGGAAGGCGGCGCGATCGCCGCCGGCGTCGAGACGATCTCGGCCGAGAAGCAGGCCGAGCTGATCCGCGAGTACGACGCCGAGTCGAATTTCCGCAAGCTCGTCGGGCCGGTCGGCCTGCTGGTCACGACACTCGCCGTCGTGCTGTCGTCGTTCCACATCTACACCGCTGGCTTCGGCCTGCTGGTCGAGATCAAGCACCGGACGTTCCACCTGGCGCTGGTGCTGGCGCTGATCTTCCTCGTGTTCCCGCGGCCGCGGCTGCCCGCCGAGACGAAGCTCGCCGTGCGCGCCTGGCTATGGGGCATCATGTTCGCCGCGTTCTACGTCGGGCTCGCGTGGAACCTCGTCGACCGGCTGACCGCGACCGGAGAGCTCGCCAACGGCACGCCGTTTCTCGTCGTCGTCGCCGCCATTGCGCTGATGTCGCTGCCGTTCCCGCAACTGGGCGGCAGCGGCGACCGCACGTCGTGGACCGACTGGCCGCTGGCGATCGTCGCGGCGGCGGTCTCGCTCTATTTCCTCGTCTTCTTCGACGACGTGTTCATCAAGCGCGTCGGATCGCCGATCGCGCAGGACTACATGATGGGCGTGCTCGCGATCGTGATGGTGATGGAGGCCACGCGCAGGACGATGGGTCCGCTGCTGCCGGTCATCGGCATGACGTGCCTGCTCTACGCGCTGCTGGGCCGCTGGATGCCCGGCATCCTCGCTCATCGCGGCTACTCCGTTGTCCGCGTCGTCAACCACATCTACATCGGCACCGAGGGCATCTACGGCATCGCCGTCGGCGTCGTCGCCACCTACGTGTTCCACTTCGTGCTGTTCGGCGTGCTGGCGCAGATGACCGGCCTCGGCCGGCTGTTCATGGATCTCGCGACGATCGTCGCCGGGCGCTTCTCCGGCGGTCCGGCGAAGGTGTGCGTGGTGTCGTCGGGGCTGTTCGGGATGATCTCCGGGTCGGCGATCGCCAACGCGGTGACCACCGGCTCGCTGACGAT
>JBDTVU010000171.1:0-6356 GCA_040007035.1 Betaproteobacteria bacterium
CCGACAAGTCCGTCTACAACGAGGGGTGGGTGCATCGGCTGACGGGCCAGCTCGATGTCGGCGCGCTCGAACGCGCGCTCAGCGAGATCTTCGGTCGCCACGACGTGCTGCGCACCCGCTTTGCGATGATCCGCGGGGAGCTGCACCAGGTGGTGGCGCCGGCGTCGCCACAAGCATTGGCGATCGAGGACATCGGCGGCATTCCGGCGGAGGAACGCGAGGCACACGCGCGGACCCGCGTGCAACGCGAGATCGCGCTGCCGTTCGACCTCGAGCGCGGGCCGCTCCTCCGCGCGCGGCTGTACCGGTTCGCGCCCGGTGAGCATTGGTTGGTGCTGACGGTGCATCACATCGCTTTCGACGGCTGGTCGTCGGCGGTGCTAGCGGGTGACCTTTCCGCGCTCTACACGGCGTTCTCGCGCCGGGAATCGACGCCGTTGCGCGAGCTTCCGATTCAGTACGCCGACTATTCCGAATGGCAGCGCGAGCGCCTCATCGGCGAGACGCTGGAACGGCTCTTCGGGTACTGGACGCCGGCGCTGGCGGACCTTCCCGCGCTCGACCTGCCGACCGATCGGCCGCGGCCTCCGGTGGCGAGCTACCGCGGCGGGCAGGTCGAGTTCGAAATCGACGAGGGGCTCACGCACTCGCTGAAGGAGTTGAGCCGGCGCGAAGGGGTGACGTTGTTCATGACGCTGCTGGCGGCGTTCCAGGTGCTGTTGTACCGCTGGTCCGGCCAGGAGGACGTGGCCGTCGGCGCGCCGATCGCGGGACGGACGCGAGTGGAGGTCGAGCCGCTGATCGGTTTCTTCGTGAACACGATGGTGCTGCGTGGCGACCTGCGCGGAAATCCGTCGTTCCGGGCGTTTCTCGCGCGTGTGCGCGGCACCGCGCTCGACGCGTATGCGCACAGCGATCTGCCGTTCGAGAAGCTCGTCCTGCGGCTGGCTCCGAAACGTGATCTCTCGCGAAACCCGCTTTTCCAGGTGGCATTCCGGTTGGCGAACACGCCATCGACCGAACTGCAGTTGCCCGGACTCTCGGTGCAGCGGATCGACGAGCTCTGCGGCGAAACGGCGAAATACGATCTCTCGATCGGGGTGAACGAGGCCGCGGGCCGGCTGAGGATGCGGGCCGATTATGCGGTCGACCTCTTCGACGCCGTAACCATCGAGCGGATGGCCGGGCACTTCAGGATCCTGTTGCAGGGGATCGTGGCCGATCCGGCGCAGCCGATCTCGCGCCTGCCGCTGCTCACCGCCGCCGAACGTCACCGGATGCTGGTCGCATGGAACGACACGGCAGTCGACGACGGCGACGCGCTGCCGGTCGACCGGATGTTCGCGGCGCAGGCCCTCGATACCCCCGCCGCCATCGCGCTGGTGCATGCCGGAGAGGAGATGACCTATGCGGAGCTCAATGCGCGGTCGAACCGGCTCGCGCACCATCTGCGCGCGCTCGGTGTCGGACCGGAAGTGTTCGCCGGCGTCTGCATCGAACGCTCGCCGGAACTCGTCGTCGGTCTGCTGGCGATCCTGAAGGCGGGGGGCGCCTACGTGCCGATCGATCCCGACTACCCGCCGGAACGGATTGCCTGGATGCTGGCGGACACGCGGGCGCCGGTGCTGCTTACCCAGGAGCGTCTGCGCGCCCGGACGCCCGGGTATGCAGGACGCACGGTATGCGTCGACACGGATTGGCCGACGGTCGCCACGGCGCCCGACGTCGATCCGCCGCCGACCGCCACGGCCGCGAATCTCGCGTACGTCATCTACACGTCCGGATCGACGGGCCAGCCCAAGGGGGTCATGGTCGAGCACCGCAGCCTGACGAATTACATGCGGTGGACGCTGGACGCCTGTTATGGCTCGGGGCGCGGTGGATCGCCACTCGTGCATTCGATCGCTTTCGACGGCGTCATCACGACGCTGTTCGGCCCGTTGCTGTGCGGACAGACGCTGTTCCTGTTGCCGACGTACGGCGAGATCGACGCGCTCGCCGCCGGGCCGCCGTCGACGGTTACGGGCCGCTATGCGCTCGCCAAGGTGACGCCGTCGCATCTCAAGCTCGTCAATCAGCAGCTCGACATAACGGGCGCCGCATGCCCGACTGCGGTGCTGATGATCGGCGGCGAAGCGTTGGTAGTCAGGGACGTCGCGTACTGGCAGCGTCGATTTCCCGAGGTCCGGCTCATCAACCACTACGGGCCGACCGAAGCCACCGTGGGCTGTTGCACGTACGAGATCGTTGAACCGGTCGACGGGCTTGCCGGCATTCCGATTGGCCGCCCGATCCGGAATGCGCGCCTCTATGTTCTCGACCCGTGCATGGCGCCGGTACCGATCGGCGTCACGGGCGAGCTGTACATCGCCGGCGCGGGCGTTGCGCGCGGTTATCTCGGCCGCCCCGAGTTGACTGCCGAGCGATTCGTTGCCGACCCGTTCGGTCCGGCGGGTACGCGCATGTATCGCACCGGGGATCGCGCGCGCTGGCGCGCTGACGGCGTGATCGAATTGCTCGGCCGCGACGATGACCAGATCAAGATTCGCGGTTTCCGCGTGGAGTTGGGGGAGATCGAGGCCGCGCTGGCCCGGCACGCCGGCGTCGGCGAGGCACTCGTCGCGGCACCGGCGGACGAGCGGGATGAAACGGCCCGGCAACTGGTCGCCTATGTCGTGCCGCGGGGCGCGGTGCCGCCGAACGCGACGGCATTGCGGCAATTCCTCAAAGCCACGTTGCCGGATTACATGGTGCCCGGCGTCTACGTGATGCTGGACGCCCTGCCGCTGACGCCCCACGGCAAGGTCGATCGAGCGCGCCTGCCCGCGCCGGGCGCCGCCGACCGCAGCCACGCGGATGCCGGGGTCGCGCCGCGCAACGCGCTCGAAGAGCAGGTGGCGGCGATATGGGCGGGCCTGCTGGGCATCGAGCGCATCGACGTGCACCAGGATTTCTTCGACATCGGCGGCCACTCGCTTCTTGCCATGCAATTGCTGTCGCGCATCGCGGGCATTGCCGGCGCCGAGGTACCGATGCGCGACTTCTTTGCCGAACCGACGATCGCCGGATTGGCGCGAAGCCTCGAGACGGAAATTGGGGCGAGGGCAGGCACACTCGACGCCGGGCGTCCGGCGCAGGTGCCGATTCCTGAAGTCCGGCGCAGTCCGCGGGTTCGCGTTCGGTCGACCGAGCCCGGGAAAGCGGGATGAGACGATGACCGCGGACGGCGCGGCGCTGGCACACCCCGCGGAACCGGGCGCTTTCACCGCTGCGGCGGAGGCAACCGCCGGCGTTTGCGTGGCACCCGTCTCGTTCGCCCAGCAGCGGCTCTGGCTCCTCGATCGGATGCTGGGTGACCGCTCGGTCTACAACGTGCCGCACGCAATGCGGTTGTCCGGCACGCTGGACGTGGCGGCGCTGCGCGCGGCGATCAACGAAGTGGTCCGACGACACGAGGTGTTGCGCACGCACTTCGCGGTGGAGGACGAGCAGCCGGTGCAGGTCATCCTGCCGGCGCTCGCGCTGCCGCTTCCGATCGAGGACCTCGGCGGACTGCCGCCGGGCGAGCGGACGCGGGAAGCGCATCGGCGGGCGCGGGAGGAGGCGCGCACGCCGTTCGACCTTGCGCGGGGCCCGCTGATTCGGGCGCGGTTGCTCCGGCTGGCGGAGACCGAGCACTGGCTGCTGCTAACGCTGCACCACATCGTCACCGATGCGTGGTCGACCTCGGTGTTGTCGCGCGAGCTGTCGATGCTCTACGGTGCGGGCCTGCGCCGGGAGCCGCCGCCGCTCCCCGAACTGCCGGTCCAGTACGCCGACTACGCCGTGTGGCAGCGCGAGTGGTTGCAGGGGACCGCGCTCGCCGAACGCGTGTCCTGGTGGAAACGGGCGCTCGCGGACCTGCCGGTGCTGGAAATGCCGACGGACCGCGTGCGCCCGGCGGCGGCAAGTGCGCGTGGCGGGCGAGTGACCTTCACCGTCGATGCAGCGCTGACCCACGGACTGAAGGAGTTGAGCCGGCGCGAAGGGGCGACGCTGTTCATGACGCTGCTGGCTGCGTTCCAGGTCTTGCTGCACCGGTGGAGTGGACAGCACGACATTGCGGTCGGAGTGCCGGTCGCGGGGCGAAACCGGCTCGAGCTCGAAGCGCTGATCGGCTTCTTCGTCAACATGCTGGTGATGCGAGGCGACCTCCGCGGTGAACCCGGCTTCAGCGCTTATCTCGCGCGGGTGCGGCGGTGGGCCCTCGACGCCTACGCGCAACAGGACCTGCCGTTCGAGAAGCTGGTCGAGGAACTCGCACCCGGCCGCGACATGTCGCGCAATCCTCTGTTCCAGGTGGCCTTCGCTTTGCAGTCTGCGTCACCCGCCCGATGGGACCTGCCGGGACTGATCGTCGAACGCGTCCTCGACACCGGCGACGCGAACTCGAAATTCGACCTGTACCTTGCGCTGACGGAGTCCGAGGGCGAGTTGCGGGGGAGATTCGACTACGCGGCATCGCTGTTCGACGCACCGACGATCGAACGGATGACGTCTCATTTTCAGGCGCTGCTTGCGTCGATCGTGGCCGATCCGCAGCAGGCCATCTCGCGCCTGCCGTTGCACAACGCGGCCGAGCGCGACCGGCTGCTCGCGGACGGCAAGAGGACCACGGAGAACTGTCCGCACGATGCCCGCATCGAGCGGCTGTTCGAGGCGCAGGCGGCGGCGCGGCCGGGGGCGGTCGCGATCGTCGATGCCGATGGGTCGCTGACCTACGGCGAGCTCGCGGCGCGTTCCGATCGACTGGCGCAACTGCTGCGCGCCCGTAGTCGAAGTTCGCCGGGGCCCATCGCCCTGTGTCTGGAGCGCGGGCGCGAGCTGGTCATCGGGCTGCTCGCGATCCTGAAGGCCGGCGCCGCCTACCTGCCGCTCGATCCCGAACTGCCGCCCGAACGCCTCCTGCGCCTGCTTGCGGACGCGGAGGCTTCGCTGGTGGTCACGTCCCGGCACCTCGCGCCGCGCCTGCCCGCAACCGCCGCGCGCGTGCTGTGCATCGACGACGACAGGCCCGAGGCGGCGCCGCAGCCCGCGACCGAACCCGAAACCGGCGATGCCGCGGAGGGCACCGCCTATGTGATGTACACGTCGGGCTCGACGGGAATGCCGAAAGGCGTCGCGATTCCGCATCGTGCCGTGGTCCGTCTCGTGTGCGACACGAATTACGTTGCGCTGGGACCGGACGACGTGATCGCACACGCATCGAGCCCGGCGTTCGACGCCGCGACGTTCGAAATCTGGGGTGCGCTGCTCAACGGCGCGCGCCTCGTCGTGATCCCGCGCGACGTGGTGTTGTCGCCGCGCGACTTCGACGCGACGATCGGACGGGAACGCGTCACCACGCTGTTTCTCACCACGGCGTTGTTCAACCAGATGGCGCGCGAGATACCGGCGGCGTTCCGTCACTGCCGAAACGTGCTGTTCGGCGGCGAAGCATCCGAGCCGCGCTGGGTCAGGGCGGTGCTGCAGGCGGGTCCGCCCGCACGGCTGCTGCACGTCTACGGGCCGACCGAGTCCACGACGTTCGCGACATGGCACGAAGTCCGCGCGGTCGACCCGGGCGAGACCACGATCCCGATCGGTCGTCCGATCGCCAACACCGAGGTGTACATCCTCGACCCGCACGGCGCGCCGGTGCCGGTCGGCGTCCCCGGTGAGATCTTCATCGGCGGGCCGGGACTCGCCAACGGTTACCTCGGGCATCCGCAACTCACCGCCGAGCGATTCGTGCCGCACCCGTTCGCCGCCGGACTCGGCGCGCGCCTTTATCGAACGGGCGACCGGGCGCGCTACCGGGCCGACGGCGACATCGAGTTTCTCGGCCGCCTCGATCGGCAGGTCAAGATCCGGGGGCATCGGATCGAGCCCGCGGAAGTCGAGGCGGCGCTGCTGCGGCTTCCTGCGGTGCGCGAGGCGGTGATCGTGGTGCATGGCACGACCACCGATGACCGGCGGCTGACCGCCTACGTCGTACCGGCGGATGCGACGGCACCCGACGCGGCGCACCTGTGGCGCGAGCTGCGGCGGACGCTGCCGGAATACATGATTCCCGCCGCCTTCGTGTTCCTCGCTGCGTGGCCGCTCACGCCCAACGGCAAGATCGACCGCGCGAAGCTGCCCGACCCCGGCGATCTCGAACAGCAGCGAACCGGCTGGCACGTTCCGCCCCGGGATCCCTCGCAGCAGATGGTGGCGCAAGTCTGGGAGGAACTGCTCGGCGTGCGCAGCATCGGCATCCATGACAGCTTCTTCGACCTTGGCGGGCACTCGCTGCTGGCCGCGCAGATGGTGGACCGGGTCGAGCGCGTGTGCGG
>JBDTVU010000172.1:0-6312 GCA_040007035.1 Betaproteobacteria bacterium
TGCACGCAGCCGCTCGCGGGGCGGACGATCACGCAGGTCAACCGCCGGCTCGACGCACTCGGCGCGCTCCTCTGGCTGCAGGTGCAGCCGGATGTTGCTGCGGACCGCGTGGCGCTGCTCGGCTGGTCGCACGGCGGCGGCACGGTGCTTGCGGCCGATAGCGCGCGGCAGCCGGCGGTTGCGGCGTTTCGTCGCGGGCACAATGCGTCGTACTTCGCGACGGCGATCGCGTTCTATCCGTCCTGCACCGCGTACACCCGGCCCGATACGTACGTGCCGGCGGCGCCGCTGTCGATCTACATCGGCATCGAGGACGACTGGACGCCGGCCGCGCCCTGCGTCGCGCTGGGCGAGGCCGCCGTTGCGCGCGGCCTGCCGCTGATGGTCAACACGTATCCGGGCACGTATCATGATTTCGACGCGCCGGTCGGACGGCTGCGGGTTCGCAACGACGTGCCCAACGGCGTCAATCCGGGGCGCGGCGTGACGACGGCGCCGAATCCGGAAGCACGGGCCGACGCTTACGCACGGGTGCGCGAGATCCTGCGCCGGACGATCGGGCGGGTCCCGGACGCCCCGGCGCGCAGGTCCGGTGCCGGTTATTTCACGCCTTGAGGAGATTCGCATGGCAACTCTGCTCGACCGCCTCCAGTACGCCGCCGCGGGTGCGGGCCTGCTTACGCTCGGCTGTGTCGCTCCCGCGCTGCTGCCGGTTACCGCCCTCGCGCAGGCCCTCGCCCCCGACATCGTCGTGACGAAGACGATCGACGCGCCGGTGGCCGACGTCTGGCGCGCATGGACGACGGCGGAAGGGATCGAGAGCTTCTTCGCACCGAAGGCGGCGAAGGTCGAGCCGGTCGTCGGTGGTGCGTTCGAACTGTGGTTCGGCGTCGATTTCCCGGAAGGCACGCGCGGCAGCGAAGGCTGCAAGTTCCACAGCGTGACGCCGATGGAGCAGTTGGTGTTCGAGTGGAACGCGCCGCCGACGATTCCTGTGATCCGGCCCTTGCGCACGCTCGTCTACCTCGATTTCAAGCCGCTGCCCGGCAATCGCACCGAGCTGACGCTGCGCAATTTCGGCTACGGCGACGGCGAAGACTGGGCGAAGACGAAGGCCTACTTCGCCAACGCGTGGCCGGCGGTGATGGCGAGTCTCGAAAAACGTTTCGCGAAAAAGGGCTGACATGGACCTCGGGCTTTCCGGAAAGATCGTCGTCGTCACCGGCGCCAGCAAGGGCATCGGCTACGCGTGCGCCGTGGCGTTCGCGCAGGAGGGCGCGAAGGTCGCGCTCGTCTCGCGCAGCCGCGCCAACCTCGACGCGGCGCTCGCGCGCTTTCCCGCAACGCTGCACGCGCCGATCACGATCGACGCCGACCTCGTTCGCGCTGCCGACGCCGAACGGATGGCCGCGGAGGCGGAGCGCGCGCTGGGGCCGATCGACGTGCTCGTCAATTCGGCCGGCGCCGCCCGCCGCTATGCACCCGACGACCTCGACAACGACGCCTGGCACGCCGCGATGGACGCGAAATATTTCAGCTACATCCATCCGATCGACGCGGTACTGCGGCGGATGGTGGCGCGCGGCCACGGCGTGATCGTCAACATCATCGGCGCCGGCGGCAAGGTCGCGAATCCGGTGCACCTGCCGGGCGGCGCCGCCAACGCCGCGCTGATGCTGGCGACGACCGGGCTCGCCGCGGCGTTCGGGCCGAAGGGCATCCGCATCAACGGCATCAATCCCGGCGGCACGCTGACCGGCCGCGTCCAGGAAGGGCTCGCCGTCGAGGCGAAGATGACGGGGCTGTCGGCGGAAGAGCTGCTCGCGCGGAGCCAGGCGAAGCTGCCGCTGCGGCGGCTGGGAACGCCGGAGGAGGTCGCGCAGGTCGCGGTGTTTCTCGCGTCGGCGCGGGCGAGCTACGTCACCGGCGCGATCGTGCCGATGGACGGCGGGGCGAATCCGGTGATCTGACGCGCCAATCCTGCGGCCGGGCGCCCGGCACGAACAACACGACCGATGCCGTTGCGGCGGCGCCGGCAAGGAGGAGGCACGATGCTGTCCGACATCGAGATCGCCCAGCGCGCGAAGCTCGCGCCCATCGGCGAGATCGCCGCCCGGCTCGGCATCCCCGACGCCGCGATTGAGCCCTACGGCCGGACGAAGGCGAAGGTGGCGCTCGACTGGCTCGCTGCGCAGGGCGCGCGGTCGGGCGGCCGGCTGGTGCTGGTGTCGGCGATCAGCCCGACACCCGCGGGCGAAGGCAAGACGACGACGGTCGTCGGCCTCGCCGACGCGCTGAACCGGATCGGGAAGAAGGCCGTCGTCTGCCTGCGCGAGCCCTCGCTCGGCCCGGTGTTCGGGATGAAGGGCGGCGCTGCCGGCGGCGGCTACGCGCAGGTGGTGCCGATGGAGGACATCAACCTCCATTTCACCGGCGACTTCAACGCCATCGGCGTCGCCAACAACCTGCTCGCTGCGCTGATCGACAACCACATCCATCACGGCAACGAGCTCGGGATCGACGTCCGGCGGATCACGTGGAAGCGCGTCGTCGACATGAACGACCGCGCGTTGCGCGACATCACCGTCGCGCTGGGCGGGCCGGCCAACGGCTACCCGCGGCAGGACGGCTTCGACATCGTCGTCGCCTCCGAAGTGATGGCGATCTTCTGCCTCGCCGAGTCGCTGGCCGACTTGAAGGCGCGCCTCGGCCGCATCGTCGTTGGCTATACGCGCGACCAGAAGCCGGTGCACGCGAGCGACCTCGGCGCCCACGGCGCGATGGCCGCGCTGCTCAAGGACGCGCTGAAGCCCAACCTCGTGCAGACGCTGGAGAACAACCCGGCGCTGATCCACGGCGGCCCGTTCGGCAACATCGCGCACGGCTGCAATTCGGTGATCGCGACCAAGGCCGGGCTGAAGCTCGGCGATTACGCCGTCACCGAGGCCGGCTTCGGGGCCGACCTCGGCGCCGAAAAATTCATCGACATCAAATGCCGCAAGTCGGGATTGCGGCCCGACATCGTCGTGCTGGTGGCAACGGTGCGCGCGGTGAAGTACCACGGCGGCGTTGCGCCCGACGATCTCACGCGCGAGAACCTGCCGGCGCTGGAGAAGGGCGTGGCCAACCTCGAGCGCCATCTCAACAACGTCCGCAACCAGTACGGGCTGCCGTGCGTGGTGGCGATCAACCACTTCACCACCGACACCGACGCCGAGATTGCGCTGCTGCGGCGGAAGATCGCCCACCACGACGCGCCGGTCGTCGTCGCGAAGCACTGGGCCGAAGGCGGCGCCGGCGCCGAGGCGCTCGCGCGCACCGTGGTCGAGACGATCGACCGTGTGCCCGCCGACTTCCGCTTCGTCTACGACGATGCCGACACGCTGTGGGACAAGATGGGCAAGATCGCGAAGTCGATCTACGGCGCGTCGGAGGTCACCGCCGACAGCAAGGTCCGCGCGCGCATCCGGCAACTGCAGGCCGACGGCTACGGGCACTACCCGGTGTGCGTGGCCAAGACGCAGTACTCGTTCTCGACCGACCCGCTGCTGCGCGGGGCGCCCTCGGGCCACGTCGTCAATGTCCGCGAGGTGCGGCTCGCCTCGGGCGCCGAGTTCGTGGTGATGGTCTGCGGCGACGTGATGACGATGCCGGGCCTGCCGAAGGTGCCGTCTGCCGCGAAGATCGACGTCATGCCGGACGGCAGGATCGTCGGGTTGTTCTAGCGCGGACCTACGCGCGCCGCCGCGGCTCCCGCACGAACAGCGTCATCAGTGCTCCGAACGCCGCCGCGCCGGCGAGCAGCAGGATCCCGCGGTCCCACGCAGCCGCGAGATCGCCCGCGGCGCGGCCCTGGTCGAGCACCCAGCCGGCCGCCGGCTGCAGGATCCCGGTGCCGAGGAAGATGCCGACGTTGACCACCGACGTCGCGATGCCGGAGTGTTCGGGCCGATTGACTTCCTTCGCGATCGTCCACGACAGCGTGAAGCCGGGGATCAGCAGGCCCATCAGCGCGAACCACGCGAGCGTGGCCGGCAGCGGCCACTCGACGTGCATCACCCACGGCAGCCACGACAGCGCGTAGAGCAGCGCATAGACGCGCATCACGCCGCGGCGGCTCCCCAGCCGATCGGAGACGATGCCGACGACCATCGAGCCGAAGGCGACGCCGAGCAGCAGCACGCTCGCGTGCTCCGCGGCGACCACCCGCGACATCCCGTAGACGTCGACGAGGTACGGCACCGCCCACAGCCCGGCGAACGCGAGATAGCTGCCGGCGATGCCGGCGTTGACGAAGAAGCCGGGCCACGTCCGGCCGTTGCGGAGCACGGTGGCGAGGGCGTCTGTCCAGTGGACGTTCGCTGCCGGACCCGCGGGCGCCGCGTGGACCGGTGGAAAGCCGAGCGCCTCGGGCCGGTCGCGGACCAGGAACCACGTCGCGACCCCGAGCACTGCCGACAGCACCGCGAGTGCGATGAACACGACGCGCCACGACGTCTGGGTGACGACCCACGCCAGCGGCGCGCCGGCGACGACGGCGCCGAGATTGCCGGCGAACATCGTGACGCCATTCAGCGTGGCGAACCGGTTCGCGGGGAACCACACCGCGCTGACCTTGAGGATCGCGATGAACGCGACGGACACGCCCACGCCGACCAGCGTCCGTCCGGCCGCCGCGACCTCCCACGTCGGTGCCAGCGCGAACGCGAGCGAGCCGGCGGCGGCGACCAGCGAACCCGCGGCGAGCAGCCGCCGCGGCCCGAGCGTGTCGGCGAGCACGCCGACGGGGATCTGCAGCAGCGTGTAGACGTAGAAATACGTCGCGGCGAGGGTGCCCAGCACCGCACCGTTGATCGCGAACGCGCGCGTCAGCTCGCCGGCAATCGCCGCCGGCGCCGTCCGGTGGAAGAACGAGAGCACGAAGCTCGCCAGCACGATGCCGAACACGACGCGGCGGGCGCGGACGAAGCGGGGATCGGGCGATGTGGCTGTGGAGGCGGGCGAGGATGCGGATGCCATCCTGCATTCTACCGGCGGCGGCCGGCGCGTTTGATAACATGGGCCTGCGCTCCCCGAAGGCCCCGCCGATGAAATATTCCGATCTCCGCGACTTCATTGCCCAGCTCGAACGCCGCGGCGAGCTGAAGCGCATCCGCGCCGAGGTCGATCCGCGGCTGGAGATGACCGAGATCTGCGACCGCGTCCTGAAGCAGGCGGGGCCGGCACTGCTGTTCGAGCGACCGAAGGGCCACACGATGCCGGTGCTGGGCAACCTGTTCGGCACGCCACAGCGCGTCGCGCTCGGGATGGGTGAAGAGTCCGTTGCGGCGCTGCGCGAAGTCGGCAAGCTGCTCGCATTCCTGAAGGAGCCGGAGCCGCCGAACGGGCTGATGGACGCGTGGCAGAACACGCGGCCGGTGTTCCTGCAGGTGATGAACATGGCGCCGAAGGAGCGGTCGTCGGCGCCGTGCCAGGAGGTCGTGTGGGAGGGCGCCGACGTCGACCTCGCGCGGCTGCCGGTGCAGACGTGCTGGCCCGGCGACGCGGGGCCGCTGATCACATGGGGGCTCACGGTGACGCGCGGGCCCCACAAGGCGCGGCAGAACCTCGGCATCTACCGGCAGCAGGTGATCGCGCGCGACAAGGTGATCCTGCGCTGGCTCGCGCATCGCGGCGGCGCGCTCGACTTCCGCGATCACGCGCTGAAGTCCCCCGGCGAGCCGTTCCCGGTCGCGGTGGCGCTCGGCGCCGATCCGGCGACGATCCTCGGCGCGGTGACGCCGGTGCCCGATTCGCTGTCCGAATACCAGTTCGCGGGCCTGCTGCGCGGTGCGCGCACGGAGATCGTCAAGTGCATGACGCACGACCTCTCGGTGCCGGCGTCGGCGGAAATCGTGCTCGAAGGCTTCATCCGTCCCGATCCCGGCGACCCGACCGGCTACGAGACGGCGGTCGAAGGCCCGTTCGGCGACCACACCGGCTACTACAACGAGACCGAGCGCTTTCCGGTGCTGACGATCGCGCGGATCACGATGCGCCGCGATCCGATCTACCACTCGACGTACACCGGCAAGCCGCCCGACGAGCCGGCGGTGCTGGGCGTCGCGCTGAACGAAGTGTTCGTGCCGCTGCTGCAGAAGCAGTATCCGGAGATCGCCGACTTCTACCTGCCGCCGGAGGGCTGCTCGTACCGGCTCGCGGTCGTTTCGTTGAAGAAGCAGTACCCCGGCCACGCCAAGCGCGTGATGTTCGGCGTGTGGAGCTTCCTGCGCCAGTTCATGTACACGAAGATGATCATCGTCACCGACGACG
>JBDTVU010000173.1:0-6252 GCA_040007035.1 Betaproteobacteria bacterium
CGATGTTCGGCTTCGGCTACGCGCTGGTGCCGTTCTACGAGAAGATCTGCGAGGTCACCGGGCTGCGCAACATCGCGCAGGCGGACGAGGCGAAGAGCACGCAGGTCGACTACGCGCGGTCGATCCGGATCGAGTTCGACTCCAACGTCCGCAAGCTGGCGTGGACGTTCCGGCCGCTGGAGCCGATCGCCAGCGTCCATCCTGGGGAGGTGCGGCAGGTGGTGTTCGAAGTCGTCAACACCACCGACCGGACGCTGACCGGGCAGGCGATCCCGAGCTACGGCCCGATGCACGCCGGCCAGTATTTCCGCAAGCTGGAATGCTTCTGCTTCGCCAAGCAGACGCTGCAGCCGGGCGAGCGCCGGCAGATGCCCGTGGTGTTCGTCGTCGACCCGGCGCTGCCGCAGGACGTGCCGACGATCACGCTTTCCTACACCTTCTTCGAGGTCGAGGGCGGCAGCGTGGAGCACGGGAGCTGATCGAACGCGCGCGGCCCGGGTTCCGGCGCGCGACGGCAAGGCAACAGAGCACGACAACGAGGAGTCACCGATGAGCGCAGCACAATCCGGCGCCAAGCCCTATTACTTCGTACCGCAGCCGTCGCACTGGCCGATCACCGGCGCGGTGGCGCTGCTCTGCATGGGGATGGGCGCGGCCATGTGGGTCAACAGCGTCGGCGCCGGGCCGTGGCTGGTCGCCGTCGGCTTCGTGATCCTGCTGGTCATGCTGTTCGGCTGGTTCGGCACCGTCATCGGCGAGTCCGAGGCCCTGCTGTACAACAAGAAGGTCGACGCCTCGTTCCGCTGGAGCATGAGCTGGTTCATCTTCTCCGAGGTGATGTTCTTCGCCGCGTTCTTCGGCGCGCTGTTCTACATCCGCAATCTGTCGGTGCCGGACCTCGGCAGCCTCAACTCGAAGCTGATCTGGCCCGACTACGCGGCAGGTTGGCCGACCGTCGGCCCGTACCTCAAGGAGACCTTCACGCCGATGTCGGCGATGGGGATCCCGCTGCTCAACACGATCATCCTGCTCACTTCCGGCTTTACGCTGACGGTCGCCCACCATGCGCTGCAGGCGGGCCACCGCGGCCAGTTGAAGCTGTGGCTGTTCCTGACGATCGCGCTGGGCTGCACGTTCATCGGCTTCCAGGCCTACGAGTACACGCACGCGTACAGCGAGCTCAACCTGAAGCTGTCGACCGGCGTCTACGGCTCGACGTTCTTCATGCTGACCGGCTTCCACGGCGCGCACGTGACGATCGGCGCGATCATGCTGACGGTGATGCTCGGCCGCGCGTTCCGCGGCCATTTCACGCCGGACCACCACTTCGCGTTCGAGGCGGCGGCGTGGTACTGGCACTTCGTCGACGTCGTCTGGCTGCTGCTGTTCGTGCTGGTTTATTGGCTTGTCTGAGCACGCCGACTGACGGAGAAAGGCCGCACGGATCGCGTGCGGCCTTTTCGTTTCGAGGCCTTCGCGGCGCTAGCGGACGCCGGTCGGCGCGATCCAGCCCATGTAGTACGACACGACGAGGAACGCGACGAGGCTCATCGACAGCGCGACGCGGATCGCCAGCGCCTTGACCATCCGCGTGCCGTGCCCCTTGTCGCGATACAGGTAGTAGAGCGCGCTGAACAGGCTGACGATGACGGCGACGAGGCCGATGACGACGATGATCTTCATGATTCGCGGCTTCCGGCGCCGGTGCGGCGCACAGCCAGTGTAAGAGAACGTGCCGCCGATGCCAAACTCGAACGCGTCCCCGAACCCCGCGCCCGCCGGCGCGCGTCGCTTCCGGCCGCCGCTCGTGCCGACGCTGGCGGCGCTGGCCGCGATCGCGGTGTTCGTCGCCGCCGGCAACTGGCAGCGCGGGCGGATGGAGTCGAAGGAAGCGCTGCGCGCGCAGTTCGACGCGGTTGCGCGCGACGCCCCGCTCGACCTGCCGGCGCTGCCGGCGTCGACCGACTGGGATACGCTGCGCTTCCGCCCGGTGGCCGCGACCGGCGACTACGACGCGCGCCGGCAGATCCTCATCGACAACAAGGTGCACGCAGGTCGCGCCGGCTACGACGTCGTGACTCCGCTGGCGCTCGCCGACGGCCGCGTGGTGCTGGTCGACCGCGGCTGGATCGCGCAGGGCGCGTCGCGGGCGGAACTGCCGGCCGCAACGCCGCCCGCGGGCCGAGTCACCGTCGTCGGCCGCCTCGCGCTGCCGACGGCCGGCTACATGGAGTTGAAGTCCGACGCCGCGCCGGGCGCCGTGTGGCAGAACCTCGATCCCGCGCGCTACGCGGCGGCGACCGGCGTGCCGGTGCTGCCGGCAATCGTCGAGCAGACCGCCGACACCGGCGACGGCCTCGTCCGCGACTGGACCGCGCCCGATTTCGGCATCGACAAGCACCGGATCTACATGATGCAGTGGTACGCATTCGCCGCGCTGGCGGCCGTGTTGTGGCTCGTGCTCAACCTGCGCCGGTCCCGCCATGAGTGAACCGGTGCCGCCGCGCGACCCCGCCACGTCGCGTCGCGCGAAACGCACGCTGCTGCTGATCGCCGCGGTGTGCATCGCGCCGGTCGTCGCGTCGTACGCCGCGTACTACCTGTTTCCGCGCGAGGCGCAGGTGAACTACGGGACGCTGCTGCCGACGGCGCTGGCGCCGACCGTCGAGGGCGCACGCCTTTCCGGCGCGCCGTTCCGTCTCGCCGATCTCTCCGGCCGCTGGCTGCTCGTCGCCAAGGCCGGTGGCGGCTGCGACGCCGCCTGCGCGCGCGTGCTGTACGCGACGCGGCAGGCACGCACGATGCAGGGCCGCGACCAGGAACGCATCGTCCGCGTGTGGCTCGTCACCGACGGCGCAACGCCGTCGCCGGGGCTCGTCGACGAGCATCCCGGGCTCGTCGTCGCGCGGGTGCCGGCGGCCGCGGCCGCGGCGCTGCCGGGCGGGCCGAATTCGATCGTCGTCGTCGACCCGCTCGGCAACCTCGTGCTCCGCTATTCCGAAGACCCGGACATCAAGGGGATCGGGCGCGACCTCTCGCGGTTGCTCAAAGCCTCGCGGATCGGGTGACCGGCACCGTGGAAATACGGCCGCGGCGGCCGCGTCCGATGGTAGAATCGCGCGCCTGACTGCGGTCCCGCGCCGCCCGGAATCCGATGACCACCCTCGCCCTCGCCGAAGACCGGTTCCGCCACTTCCTCGCGCTGACCAAGCCGCGAGTGGTGTCGCTGATCGTCTTCTGCGCCGTGATCGGGATGTTCCTCGCGGTGCCGGGATTGCCGCCGCCGTCGATCGTGTTCTTCGCCACCGTCGGCATCGCGCTGGTCGCCGGCTCGGCGGCCGCGATCAACTGCCTGGTCGAGCGCAAGATCGACGCGCTGATGACGCGCACCCGCCGACGGCCGCTGCCGAGCGGCGACCTGACCGCGGGCTCGACGCTGGCGTTCGCGCTCGTCGTCGGCGGACTCGGGCTCCTGCTGCTCGACCGCTTCGTCAATCCGTTGACGATGTGGCTGACGCTGGCGACCTTCGTCGGCTACGCGATCGTCTACACGGTGCTGCTGAAGCCGGCGACGCCGCAGAACATCGTCATCGGCGGCGCGTCGGGTGCGATGCCGCCGGTGCTGGGCTGGGTCGCGGTGACCGGCGAGCTGGCGCCGGAGCCGCTGCTTCTCTTCCTCATCATCTTCGTGTGGACGCCGCCGCACTTCTGGTCGCTGGCGCTCTACCGCGTGCAGGACTACGCGAAGTCGGGGCTGCCGATGCTGCCCGTCACCCACGGCCGCCGCTACACGCAACTGATGATCGTGCTGTACACCTGCGCGCTGGTCGCGGTGACGCTGTTGCCGTTCGCGATCAGGATGAGCGGCTACCTCTACCTTGCCGCTGCGCTGGCGTTGGGTGGGCTGTTCCTGCTGTACGCGGTGCAGCTCTACCGCGACTACAGCGACGAGCTGGCGCGGGCGACGTTCAAGTACTCGATCGTCTACCTCGCGGCGCTGTTCTTGGCGCTGCTCGTCGACCACTACCTGCGCTGATGCGCGCGCTTGCCGCGTTGGCGGCTGTCGTGATCGCGCTGGCCGTCGCCGGCTGCGGGCCGGATGCGCCGAAGTTCACGGCGTCCGACGTCACCGGCACCACGTACGGCCGCGACTTCCAGCTCACCGACCACAACGGCAAGCCGCGCACGCTCGCCGATTTCCGCGGCAAGGTCGTCGTGCTGTTCTTCGGCTACACGCAGTGCCCCGACGTCTGCCCGACGACGCTGGCCGAGCTCGCCGAAGCGATGAAGCGGCTGGGCAGCGACGCCGACCGGGTGCAGGTGCTGTTCGCCACCGTCGACCCCGATCGCGACACGGCGGACCTGCTGTCGAAGTACGTCCCGGCGTTCGATTCGCGCTTCCTCGGCCTTTCCGGCGACGCCGCGGCCACCGAGCGGACGGCGAAGGAATTCAAGATCCTCTACCAGAAGCAGCCCGGCCGCACGCCCGGCTCGTACACCGTCGACCACTCGGCTGGCACGTTCGTGTTCGACCCGCAGGGCAAGCTGCGGCTGTACGTGAGCTACGGGCAGGGCCCCGCCGTGTTCGCGCACGACATCCGCGAGCTGCTGCGCACGCAGGGCTGATCGGCAGCCCGATACGCTACGTCCTCGGCCGCTCGATCAGCTCCAACTTATAACCATCCGGGTCCTGCACGAACGCGATCACCGTCGTGCCGCCCTTGACCGGCCCCGCCTCCCGGGTGACGGTCCCGCCTTTCGCCTTGACCGCGGCGCAGGCGGCCGCGGCATCGGCGACCTCGATCGCGACGTGGCCGAAGCCGGCGCCGACGTCGTAGCGGTCGACGCCGTAGTTGTACGTCAGCTCGAGCACGGCGCCGGTCGACTCGTCGCCGTAACCGACGAACGCGAGCGAGTACTTCTGCTCGGGCCGCTCGGTCGTGCGCAGGACCTGCATCCCCATCACGTCGCGGTAGAACGCGATCGAGCGCGTGAGGTCGCCGACGCGCAGCATCGTGTGCAGGATCCGCATCAGAATTCCACCATCTCGAAGTCCTCCTTGCGCGCGCCGCACTCGGGGCAGGTCCAGTTCGGCGGCACGTCGTCCCATTTCGTTCCCGGCGCGATCCCCTCGTCGGGCGCGCCTGCGGCCTCGTCGTAGATCCAGCCGCAGATCAGGCACATGTACTTTTTCATTCGGCGTGATTTCGATGGAGTAAAATCGCCCAATTCTAGCAAGTCGGCGGCGCTCCCGCGAACTCGCGCGTTCGCCGCGGGCCGATCCGCCGCGACCACCGGCCCCTCGCCATGCCCGAATCGCCCGAGCTCGAATTCCCTCCCGTCGTCCTGACCTTCGCCGCATCGGACCCGTCGGGCGGCGCCGGCATGCAGGCCGACATCCTGACGCTCGCCAGCATGGGCTGCCATCCGCTGTCGGTGCTCACCGCGATCACCGTGCAGGACACGATGGGCGTCGAGGGCATCCAGGCGCTCGACCCGGACTGGGTCGCCGACCAGGCCCGCTGCCTGCTGCAGGACATGCCGGTCGACGCGTTCAAGATCGGCGTGCTGGGCAGCGTCGAGAACATCGCCGTGATCGCCGAGATCCTGTCCGACTATCCGGACGTGCCGCTGGTGCTCGACCCGGTGCTCGCCTCCGGCCGCGGCGACGAATTCGCGAGCGAGGAAATGATGCACGCGATGCGCGAGCTGCTGCTCCCGCAGACGACGATCCTGACGCCGAACAGCATGGAGGCGCGGCGGCTCGCCGAGGTCGACGACGACGAGGAGCCCGCGCTCGACGTCTGCGCCGAGCGGCTGATCGAGATGGGCGCCGCGCACGTGCTCGTCACCGGCACCCACGAGGCGACGGCGCAGGTCATCAACACGCTCTACGGCAAGGGTGGCGTGATCCGCACCGACAGTTGGCAGCGGCTGCCGGGCAGCTACCACGGCTCGGGCTGCACGCTCGCCGCGGCGATCGCCGCGATGCTGGCCAACGGCCTCGATCTGCCTGAGGCCGTGCGCGAAGCGCAGGACTACACCTGGCACACGCTCGAAAAGGCGTACCGGCCGGGGATGGGCCAGTTCCTTCCCGACCGGCTGTTCTGGGCGCGCGACGACGGCGAAGGTCCCGCCGGCGACGACGCTGCGCCGCGTCTGTCCGATGCCCGCGGGAGCCACTGACGACGCCCGTGCGCGGCGGCGCGCCCGGGTCCGGCTGCTGCGCGGGCTGTACGCGGTCACGCCCGA
>JBDTVU010000174.1:0-6233 GCA_040007035.1 Betaproteobacteria bacterium
CGCGTCCTGTTTCTGGTGGCCTCGATCCTGGTCCCGATCATCGCCAACTGGATGCGCGCCTACATGATCGTGATGATCGGGCACCTGTCCGATAACCAACTGGCCGTCGGTGTCGATCACATCATCTACGGCTGGATCTTCTTCGGCTTCGTGATGGCGCTGCTGTTCTGGGTAGGATCGTTCTGGAACGAGGACAGCCCGCCCGTGGCGGTCCCGGCGAGCCGCTCCGCGTTCGCGCAAGGCGGCGGAACGAGCTCCAGTTCCACGCAGATGCTGTTCGTCGCCGCCGTCGCGGCGTTCCTCGCGGCCGCCGTCTGGCGGCCGGCTCTGGCTGTGGTCGACCGGCAGGACGTAATCGGCACTCCGGTCGTGCCGGCCATTGTCGCGGGCAACGGTTGGGTGCCGTCGGCGGCGCCGATTGCGTCGTGGAAGCCGCACTATGTCGGTTTCGCCAACGAGTTGCAGCAGACCTTCCATCGGGACGCGGCCGACGTGGGCGTGTATGTCGCCTACTACGTCCGGCAGGAGAAGGGCCGCGAACTCGTCACGTCGGGGAATTCGCTGACCCCCCCGAAGGACTGGACGTGGAAGCTTGTAGGCCGAGGTTCGACCGAGATTCCCTGGGCGGGTCATGGAGTCACCGCAGACACTGCGGAACTCTCGGGGCTGTCGATGCGGCTCCTCGTCTGGCGTCTGTTCTGGGTCGACGGACGACTGACGAGCAGCGAATACGTGGCGAAGGCACTGCTCGCCTGGTCGAAGCTTTCGGGTCACGGTGACGACTCGGCGCTGATCGTCATCTACACGCCGACCGGGGAGACGAACGACCGGGCGCGGGAGACCCTCCGTGCGTTCGTCGACGCCAACGCGCCGGCGATCGAGCGGTCGCTCGCCGATGCGCGCCGGAGCGCCCGGTGACCCCCATGCCCTTGCCACTCGTCGTCCACGTCGTCTACCGCTTCGCCGTCGGGGGCCTCGAGAATGGCGTCGTGAACCTGATCAACAGGTTGCCGGTACAGTCGTGGCGACACGCGGTGCTGTCGTTGACCGACGTCGATCCGGCCTTCCGTGCGCGGATCACGCGTCCGGACGTGGACTGCATCGCGCTGGGCAAAGGTCCCGGCCACGCGTATCGGCTCTATCCGCGGATCTACCGGCTGTTGCGCGAACTCAAACCCGCCATCGTCCACACCCGCAATCTCGCCGCGCTCGAAGCGACCGTGCCCGCGTGGATGTCCGGCGTACCCGTGCGGGTGCACGGCGAGCACGGTCGCGACGTCAACGATCTCGACGGCAGCCGTGTCCGCTACCAGTGGGTGCGGCGTGCGTTCCAGCCGTTCGTGACGCGCTACGTGGCGCTGTCGCCGGATCTCGAGCGGTATCTGGTCGACCGTGTCGGCGTCCCGGCAGGTCACGTCGAGCAGATCTACAACGGCGTCGACACCGAGCGTTTTCGGCCGGGAGCGGGACGTCGCGCCCCGATCGGCGAATGTCCGTTCCAGGATCCCGGCCACTGGCTCGTCGGCACCGTCGGCCGCATGGAGGCGGTAAAGGATCAGACCAATCTCGCGCGGGCCTTCGTGCGCGCGCTGCGCCTGCACCCGGACGCGCGCGCGCGAATGCGACTCGTCCTGGTCGGCGACGGCGGACTCCGGCCGCAGGTCGAGGCGATCCTCGACGAAGGGGGCGCGCGCGACCTCGCCTGGTTCGCCGGCGAGCGTGGCGACGTGGTGCCGCTGCTGCAGGGGCTCGACTGTTTCGTCCTGCCGTCGCTCGCCGAGGGCGTGTCGAACACGATCCTGGAGGCGATGGCCTGCGGCCTCCCGGTCGTGGCCACACGGGTCGGCGCCAACGGCGAGCTGATCGAAGATGGGCTCACCGGACGCATCGTCCCTGCCGCCGACAGCGATGCCCTCGCGCGCGAGATCGTCCGGTACTTCGACGACCCGGTAACCGCGAGGCGGCACGGACGCTCGGGGCGGCAACTCGTCCTTAAGCACTTCAGCCTCGAACGGATGGTCGAGCGCTACCACCGGCTGTACACGAACCTCCTGCCGCAGCGGGCGTTCGGGTCACCGGCACCCACGACGACCTCGCGGTCCGGAACCCACGGCTGACACGGAGACCACGGGCGATGTGCGGCATTGTCGGGGTGTTCGACACGCGAGGCCGGCGCGAGATCGACCGCGAGCTGCTGGTCCGCATGAACGAGCGCCAGCACCATCGCGGGCCGGACGAGGTCGGCGTGCACGTCGAGCCCGGGCTCGGTTTCGGTCACAAACGGCTGTCGATCATCGACCTGTCGACGGGCCAGCAGCCGTTATGGAACGAGGACCACAGCGTGGTCATCGTCTACAACGGCGAGATCTACAACTACCAGTCACTGATTCCCGAACTGACGGCGCTCGGCCACGTCTTCCGGACGAAGAGCGACACCGAGGTCATCGTTCACGCCTGGGAAGCATGGGGTGAAGCCTGCGTCACGCGGCTTCGCGGCATGTTTGCGTTCGCGTTGTGGGATCGCAACCGGCAAACGCTGTTCCTCGCCCGCGACCGGCTCGGCGTGAAGCCGCTGCACTACGCGCTGCTCGCCGACGGCACGTTCATGTTCGGTTCGGAGTTGAAGGCGCTGCTCGCGCATGACGCTCTTCCCCGCGCCATCGACCCGTGTGCGGTCGAGGAATACTTTGCGCTGGGCTACGTGCCGGAGCCGCGCACGATCTTCAAGGGCGCATTCAAGCTTCCCCCGGCACACACGCTGACGCTGCGCCGCGGGGCGCCGGTTGCGGAACCGGTCCAATACTGGGATCCGCGGTTCACGCTCGACCGGCCGCTGTCGCTGGCGGACGCGACGGCGGAACTCGAGGCGCGGCTCGAGGAGTCGGTCCGGCTGAGGATGATCTCCGAGGTGCCGCTGGGCGCATTCCTGTCGGGTGGCGTCGATTCGAGCGCTGTCGTCGCGATGATGGCGCGGGTGTCCGCCGAGCCGGTCAACACCTGCTCGATCGCCTTCGCCGACCCGGCGTTCGACGAATCGCGCTACGCGCAGATCGTCGCCCAACGCTACGGCACGCGCCACTTCGTCGATCGCGTGGAAAGCGACGATTTCGATCTCGTCGACGATCTGGCGCGCCTCTACGACGAGCCGTACGCCGACAGCTCGGCGATCCCGACCTACCGGGTCTGCCAGCTCGCGCGGCGCCACGTGACGGTCGCGCTTTCGGGCGACGGCGGCGACGAGAGCTTCGGCGGTTACCGGCGCTACCGGCTGCACCTGATGGAGGAGCGGATGCGCCGCTCGCTGCCGCTCGGGCTGCGGCGGCCGCTGTTCGGGCTGCTCGGGCGGGTGTACCCGAAAGCGGACTGGGCGCCGCGCGTGTTCAGGGCCAAATCGACGTTCGAGGCGCTGGGGCGCGACTCGGTCGGGGCCTACTTCCACGGCGTGTCGATCCTGCGCGACGGAATGCGTCAGCGCCTGTTCACGCCGGCGTTCCGCGCGCAGCTCGCCGGCTATCAGGCGATCGAGGTATTCCGTCGTCACGCGAGGGCGGCCGGCACCGACGATCCGCTCGCGCTGATCCAGTATCTCGACCTGAAAACGTACCTCGTCGGCGACATCAACACCAAGGTCGATCGCGCCAGCATGGCGCACTCGCTCGAAGTCCGCGAGCCGCTGATGGACCACCCGCTCGTCGAATGGCTGGGTTCGCTCCCTTCGTCGCTCAAGATCCGCGGGCAGGAGGGCAAGTGGCTGCTCAAGAAGGCGATGGAGCCGCACCTGCCACGCGAGATCCTGTACCGGCCGAAGATGGGCTTTGCCGTGCCACTGGCCCGCTGGTTCCGCGGGCCGCTCCGCCAGCGCGTGCGCGACGCGCTGCTGGGCGAGCGTCTGGCTGACACCGGCATCTTCGACGGCGCCTACCTCCGTGAGCTGATCGAGCATCACGAGTCGGGCCGTCGCGATTACAGCGCGCCGCTGTGGACGCTGCTGATGTTCGACGCCTTCCTGCGCAACGTCGCCGACCGGACGGAGGACGCAGGGCTGCGCGTCCGTGCGGCGTGATGCAATGACCTTTCGGATTCTCCACATCCTCGACCATTCGCTGCCGCTGCACAGCGGATATGCGTTCCGGACGGCTGCGATCCTGCGGGAGCAGCGCGCGCTCGGCTGGGAGACGATGCAGCTCACGACGCCACGCCACGGTGGCGATCCAGCGGAGAGCGAGGAAGCCGACGGCTGGCGCTTTCATCGCACACCGCTGGAGCGCAATCGGTGGTCGAACGTTCCCGGCGTGATCTATCTGCAGGAGATGCACGCCAGCGCGAGGCGCATCGCCGAGCTCGCGGCATCCTTCCATCCGCACGTCCTGCACGCCCACTCGCCGGTATTGAACGCGCTGCCCGCGATCCGAGTCGGACGACGCATGGGCATTCCGGTCGTCTACGAGGTCCGCGCGCTGTGGGAGGACGCCGCGGTCGACCACGGCACGACGCGCGAGGGAAGCCCACGCTACCGCCTGTCTCATGCGCTCGAGACGTACGCGCTGCGGCGTGCCGATCACATCACGACGATCTGCGAGGGATTGCGCAGCGAAATCATCGCGCGCGGCATCTCCCCCGGGCGGATCACCGTCATCCCGAATGCGGTGGACGTCGACGAGTTCCGGCTGGATGGCACCCCCGATGCGGCGCTGCGCACCAGGCTCGGTCTCGACGGATCCACCGTCATCGGCTTCGCGGGCTCGTTCTATGCCTACGAGGGACTCGACCTGCTGATCGAGGCCGCGACGCGATTGCTGCCGCGCTTGCCCCGGTTGCGGCTGCTGCTCGTCGGGGGTGGGCCGCAGGAGCAGGCGCTCAAGGCGCTCGTCGCCGCACACGGCATCGCCGACCGCGTCGTCTTCACTGGCCGCGTCCCCCACGACGAGGTGCAGCGGTACTACGACCTCATCGACGTGCTGGCTTATCCGCGCCACCGGATGCGGCTCACGGAGCTTGTTACGCCACTGAAGCCGCTCGAGGCGATGGCCCAGGGTCGCATGTTCGTCGCCTCCGACGTCGGCGGCCATCGCGAGCTCGTCCGCGACGGACAGACGGGCTTCCTGTTCGCCGCCGGAGACGCCGATGCGCTGGCGCAGGCGATCGAGTCGGTCCTCGCGCGTGCAGCCGATTGGCCGCGTATTCGCGAACAGGCCCGGCGGTTCGTCGAGACCGAGCGCACCTGGGCGCGCAGTGTCGGCAGCTACGCGCGCGTGTACCAATCGCTGCAGGTGCCCACGGCCGCGGGCGCGAGCCGGTTGATTCTGCCGAGGGCCTGACCCCGTGTGCGGCATCTACGGCATCCTGCAACTCGATGGCACCGCCGCGCCGGCCGACGCGCTGCGGGCGATGGGGCGGCTCATCGTCCATCGCGGACCGGACGACGAGGGCGCGCACGTGGACGGCCCGCTGGCGTTCGGCATGCGGCGGCTGTCGATCATCGACGTCGGCGGTGGCCATCAGCCGCTGTCGAACGAGGACGGCTCGCTATGGCTCGTCGCCAACGGCGAGATCTACAATTACCGGGCGCTGCGCGACGAACTGGTGGCGCAGGGCCACCGGTTCAGGACCGGCTCGGACTGCGAGACGATCCTCCACCTCTACGAGCAGCACGGCGACGATTGTGTCACGCATCTGAACGGCATGTTCGCGTTCGCGCTCTGGGATGCGCGCCGGCGGCGCCTGCTGATCGGCCGCGACCGGCTCGGCGTGAAGCCGGTCTATCTGTGGAACGACGGACGGCGGCTGGTGTTCGCCAGCGAGGCCAAGGCGATCCTCGCATTGCCCGGCGTCCGCACGGAACTCGACCCGGCGGCGCTGTCGTCGTATCTGACGCTGGGCTACGTGCCGGCGCCGCAGTCGATCTTTCGCGGCATCCGCAAGCTGCCGCCTGCCACGCTGCTTTCGGTCGAGAAGGCGCGCGTCGAGGAACGCTGTTACTGGCGGCTGCCGGCCGATGTCGACCGGTTGCGCACGGAGGACGACTGGGTGGCGCAGGTCCGGGCGCGGCTCGAGGAATCGGTGCGGATGCAGATGGTCAGCGACGTGCCGATCGGCGCCTTCCTGTCCGGCGGCGTCGATTCGAGCGCCGTCGTGGCCTTCATGTCGGCGCACAGCGACCGGCCGGTCAAGACCTATGCGATCGGCTTCGGCGGCGGCGAGGCCGAGGCGTACTACAACGAGCTGCCGTATGC
>JBDTVU010000175.1:0-6217 GCA_040007035.1 Betaproteobacteria bacterium
CGCTCGTAGTACGGGATGACCGTCGCGACCTGCGTCTGCTGCAGCATGATCTCCGACAGCCAGATCCGGTACGCGTCGCGCGTGCGCTGCCACGGCAGGTCGTGGCGGCCGTGCGCGGCCTGCCACGCGGCGAGGCGCGCGGAGAACGGTTTCACGGAGTCGAGCGAAGCGCGGACGGCGCGGGTGCGATGCGGGCGGGGCGCGACGTCAGCGCGCGGTCGGCGTGCGGCGCGAGTGCGGTCCGCTTGCGCGTCACGTGGGTCCGCGTGCGGCCGACGCGCGGTCAGCGCGCAGTCAGCGTCCCGCGAGCCGCTGCCGGGCCTTCGCCGCGGCATCGGATTGCGGATGTTTCGCCACCAGATCCTCGAGCGTGCGTCGCGATCCGGCGCCGTCGCCCAGCTCGACCTGGCAGGACGCAATGTTGAGCAACGCGTCGGGCACCTTGCCGCTGTCCGGATACGCGGCGAGGAGCTGCCGCTGCGACGCGATCGCCCCTCGGAAGTCCTTCTGCGCGAACTGCGCGTTGCCGATCCAGTACTGCGCGGACGGCGCGAGCGGGCTCCGCGGATAGGTCTTCACAAACGACGAAAAGCTGCCGATCGCCGCCGCGTAGCTGCCGCCCTTGAACTGGTCGAGCGCGGTGTCGTACGCACGCTGCTCGGCCGCCGACGCCGGCACGCCCGGACCCGAGGCGGACAGGCCGCCGATCGGCGCCGCGCCCGGATTGCCCTCGGGCATCGCACCTCCGGCTGCAACCGGGCCCGATTCGAGCTTGCGCAGCCGCGAGTCGAGGTCGACGTACAGATCGCGCTGCCGCTTGCCGGACTGCTCCTGCTCGTAAACCAGCACCTCGATCTGGCCGCGCAGCTTCGCCACGTCAGCTTTCATCTGCTCGACGGTGTTGAACAGCTCGACCAGGCCCTGGTTCTTCAACTGCAGCTCGAGCGCGGCGATCCGGTCCTCGAGCTGCTTCTGGACCTGCGCCAGCTTCTGGTTGGTCTGCTCGACGCGCTTCCTCGCCTCGTCGTCGTCGAACAGCGCCGCGCGCGCCGGCAGCGCCGCGGCGCAGGCCACGAACAGCGCGACGGCGACTGCGCGCGCCGCGACCCGCCGCATCATTCGCCCGCGTAGACGATGTCGTCGCGGCGGTTCTCGGCCCACGAAGTCTCGTCGTGGCCTTCGCGCCGGGGCTTTTCCTTGCCGAAGCTGACCGTCTCGATCTGCGCCTCGGTGGCGCCGAGCAGCAGCATCAGCTTCTTCAGCGCGTCGGCGCGCTTCTGGCCGAGCGCGATGTTGTACTCGCGGGTGCCGCGCTCGTCGGTGTTGCCCTGGACGGCGACCTTCGCGTTGCGGTTCGCCTGCAGGTACTTCGCGTGCGACTCGACCAGCGACCGGTACTCGTCCTTGACCACGAACTGGTCGTAGTCGAAGTAGACACTGCGCTTCGACAGCGGGCTCGCCGGGTCCTTCAGCGGGTTCCTCCCCGCGGCGGTCGTCGCGGTGCCGGAGACGCCGGCGGTCGACGTGCCGGTCGTCGTCGTTCCCGACGTGCCGGTGCCGGCGGCAGCGCCCGCGGTGCGGTCCTCGACCGGCGCTGCGTCCTGCGTCGGGGTGGTCGAACAGCCGGCGAGGGCTGCAATTACGAACGCTGCAACAATCCACTTGCGCATGGTGTGTCTCCTCAATGGGGGGTCAGCGCAAAAGCGGACCCCAAGCCGGCTCGCGCACGTCGGATGCGGGCGAGACCAGCCGCTGCTTGACGCGACCGTCGGAGGATACCGCAGCAAGGATGCCGCGCCCTCCCTGTTGCGCCGCGTAGATCACGAGCTTCGAATTGGGTGCGACACTCGGGCTCTCGTCGAGCGGGCCCGCCGTCAGCATCTGTACCTGCCGGGTCGCGAAATCCTGGATGCCGAGCATGAAGCGGTTGCCGTCGCGGCGCACGAACACGAAGCCCTTGCCGTCGGGCGTTGCGCGCGGCGACACGTTGTAGCCGCCGTCGAACGTCAGCCGCTCGATGACGTTCGTCGCGAGGTTCAACCGGTACACCTGCGGCGTGCCGCCGCGGTCGGAGGTGAACAGGATCGACTGGCCGTCCGGCATGAACGACGCCTCGGTGTCGATGCCCGGCGACGAAAGGATCCGCTGGACGCCGGTGCCGTCAGCGTTGATGAGGAAGAGCTGCGAGCCGCCATCCTTCGTCAGCGTGACGATCAGCCGCCGGCCGTCCGGCGACCAGGCAGGCGCGCTGTTGCTGCCGCGGAAGTTGGCGACGACCTGCCGCGCGCCGGTGGCGAGCGACTGGAGGTAGACGACCGGCTTCCGGTTCTCCAGCGACACGTAGGCGATCCGGCTGCCATCCGGCGACCACGACGGCGACAGCAGCGGCTCGTTCGACGTGACCACTGCCTGCGGCGCGTTGCCGTCGGCGTCGGCGACGATCAGCTCGTAGCGCGTGCCCTGCTTGGTGATGTAGGCGATCCGGGTCGAGAACACGCCGGCGTCGCCGGTGAACTTCTCGTAGACGATGTCGGCGATCTTGTGCGCGGTGGCACGGAACTGCGCCGGCGCGACGGTGTAGGTCATCCCGGCCAACTGCACCTGCTTCACCACGTCGACCAGCGCGAAACGGACCTCGACCCGGCCGTCGGCCAAAAGGCGCGTCGAGCCCACGACCACGGCGTCGGCGCCGCGGGCGCGGAAGTCGCCGGCGCGGACGTCCTCGCCACGCGCCGGCCGCGGCACGATGCCGGTGTCGTCGACGAGCTTGAACAGGCCGCTGCGCGAGAGGTCGGCGCCGACGATGCCGGAGATGCCGAGCGGGAAGCGGTTCTCGCCCTCGAACGGCACGACGGCGATCGGGACAGTGGTGCCTGCGCCGCCGACGATCTCGATCGTGAGCTGCGCGCGGGCAGGCGCGGCGAGCGTCAGCGCCAGAGCGAGGAGCGGCAGGAAGACGCGAAGGAGGAGGCGGGGCAGCGAGGGCACGGCGTCGGATGGGTGGCGGGGGTTCTTGGCGAAGGCAACGGTCGTCGGCCGTAGGACTGCGTGGGGCGATTCGGCGCAACCGCGGCGCAATGGTCAATTATAACGAACGACCTGCGGCAGGCGGGTCAGCGAACGTCGTCGTCCCTGTTCTCAATGGACCGCAATCGTCGACGGCAGCCCGAGTGCGTCGCGCAGCTTGTCGGCGGTGCGCCGGGCGTCGTCGCGCGCCGCGTAGGGCCCGACAAACACCCGAAACAATCCGCCGACCTGCCGGATTTTCGGTTCGACCCCGGCCGGCGCGAGTTGGTTCGCGACATGCGCAAGGAAGTTTTCGGCGTTGGCGTAGTTCGCGAACGCGCCCAACTGCACGACAAAGCCGCCGTCGCTGGCGGCGACCGGCACCGGCGCCCCGACCTCCGCCGCCGGCGTTCCGGCGGGCGACGCAGCGGCAGGCGCGGCGGCCACCGGCGGCAGCGGCACGGCGGCGACCATGACGGTCCCGCCGGGAACAAGCGCCTCGACGTCGACCTCGCCGCTGCCTTTCTGCGCGATGCCGATCCGGTGCGCGGCCGCGTACGAGAGGTCGATCACCCGGTCGTGCAGGAACGGCCCGCGGTCGTTGACGCGGACGATGACGCTCTTCCCGGTCGCGACGCTGGTGACCTTCGCGTACGACGGCAGCGGCAGCGTCGGATGCGCCGCCGTCATCGCGTACATGTCGTAGGTCTCGCCGCTGGAGGTCTTCTCGCCATGGAATTTCTTCCCGTACCACGACGCGACGCCGCGCTCCTGGTACGGCCGCAACGACGTCGCCGGCACGTACTCGCGACCGAACACCGTGTACGGCCGGTTGGCGAAGCGGTTGAGCGGCTCGGCCCGGGGGACGGCGTCGGGGATGGCGTCGAGGTTAGCCGGAATATCCTGTCCGGGGCCGTCGTCCTTATAGTATTTGGCGGACGGCGTCGGGGCCGGGGCCGTTGCCGCGGGCGGCTTCTTCGGCGGTGCCGTGCCGCAGGCGGCCACCAGCCCCCCGATCAGGGCGGCGGCGGCGAACAGGGGCAGGCGGTGGGTGGGGGGCATCCGGTCGGCGGGGAACGTCAAAGTCGCGGTATTATCGACCATCCAGCATCGGCGCCCGGGCGCCGGCGCGACGAGACTCCAACCCACCGCAGGTGACGCCTTGGCAAAACCGAATTTCAGTTTCCAGAAACGGCAGAAAGAACTCGAGAAGAAGCGCAAGCAGGAAGAAAAGCGCCAGAAGAAGCTCGGGCGCAAGGAAGAGACGGCCCCCGCCAGTCCCGACGGCGAGGCGCCGGCGACCCCGACCGAACCCGAAACACCCTGACCTGCCGGCTCGCGGCAACGGCGCGGGCCCGCCATCGACGACGGCCGTGCGAGGCGACTCGCGCGGCCGTTTCGTTGCCGGCGCGGCGGACCGCGCCCGGACGGGTCGCCGTCCCGCTCCGGTGAATTCGGCTTCAGCGCGCCGGCTTGACCTTGCGCGCCGGCGGACGGCGTGACTGCACACTTGCCATGGCCCGCGCCGGACGCTCGAAGCGCTCGACATAGGCGTCGAGCAGCCGGCGGATCATCCGCTGGTATTGCGTGCCGCGCCGCGATGCCTCTCGCTTGAAGAAGTCGACGCTGCGCTTCGTCAACGCCAGCGTCACCTTGACGCCCTCTTCCCGAAACGCCAGCGCCTCCGGCGGAGGGAGGAAATCCGGGATGACCTCGAGCTTACCGAGGCGCTCATTCGTGTATCTGATTTTTCCGCTCATAGACGACCCTGCCCTTGCGCCAGTAGCCGGCGCCGAAGATCCGGATGACTCCGTCGCGCCACGTGAACCGGACGGTCAGCACGCCGGCACCGAGCTCGCCGAAGCAGAAGTAGCGCGCCTCGCGGTTGCCATGCGCCACGTCGCGCGCGATCACCCGCCGAGGGTCGCCAAACGCGTACTGTGCCTCGGCGAAACCGACGCCATGCTTTCGACGGTTCTCGCGGTCCTTTGCCAGATCCCACTCGAATCGGGCCGCCGACGCTTGCTGCATGTTAGCGTAAAGCCATATTAAATACCATACATAAATATGGGTCGCGGACGCGCGTTTCGGCGCAGGGGGGCGATCACAACCGGTCGAGCGGACTGACCACGCCGCGGCCGCCGCGGTTCAGGACGTGCGTGTAGATCATCGTGGTGCTGACGTCCGAGTGGCCGAGCAGCTCCTGCACCGTGCGGATGTCGTAGCCGGCGTCGAGCAGGTGGGTGGCGAACGAGTGGCGCAGCGTGTGCGGCGTGGCCGGCTTCACGAGGCGCGCGTCGCGCACCGCCTGCCGCATCGCGCGCTGGAACGCCTGGTCGCCGAGGTGGTGGCGGCGTACCTCGCCGCTGCGCGGATCGACGGCGAACTTCATCGCCGGAAACACGTACTGCCAGCCCCACTCGCGCGCCGCGGTCGGATACTTCTTCGCCAGCGCATGCGGCAGGTACACTGCGCCGAAGCCGTCGGCGACGTCCTGCCGGTGCTGCATCTCGACGCGGGCGAGGTGCGCGCGCAGCGGCCGCTCGATCGCACGCGGCAGCATCGCCATCCGGTCCTTCGCGCCCTTGCCGTCGCGGACGACGATCTCGTGGCGCGCGAACTCGACGTCCTTCACCCGCAGCCGCACGGCCTCCATGATCCGCATCCCGGTGCCGTAGAGCACATGCCCGATCAGCCGATGCGTGCCCGACAGCCGGCCCAGCACCTGTGCGACCTCCTCGCGCGTGAGCACCACCGGCAGTCGCGTCGGCGTCTTCGCCGGTGCGATCTCGCCGAGCCACGGCAACTCCGCGCCCAGCACCTCCTTGTACAGGAAGAGCAGCGCCGACTTGGCCTGGTTCTGCGTGGCCGCCGCGACCTCTCGGTCGACCGCGAGATGCGTCAGGAACGCCTCGACCTCCGGTGCCCCCAGCCCGGACGGGTGCTGCTTGCCGTGGAATCGGATGAAGCGTTTAATCCAGTCGACATAGGCCTGCTCGGTGCGCAGGCTGTAGTGCTTATACCGGATCCGGTCGCGGACGCGATCGACGAGACGGGGAGTGACGGGCGGGTCCATCAGCGACGGCGGCCATTAGGAGCTACGAATTTCACCTCCGCGTTTGATTCTGGGGGGTCTTTCCCTCCCTCCCCAATAAGACCAACGGACGAGTCATGCCATTTTCTGCGTCGTGTAGGCGCTCAATTTTTCGTT
>JBDTVU010000176.1:0-6128 GCA_040007035.1 Betaproteobacteria bacterium
GTACGACGTCGTCCGCGACGTCAACAAGCTGTCGAACAACGTGATGGCGCGGCAGGTGTTCCTGACGCTGGCGACGGCGAAGGCGCCGCCGCCGGCGACGACGGCACGCGCCACCGACGCCGTGCTGCGCTGGCTTGCCGGCCGAAACCTCCGGCTGCCCGAGCTCGTGCTCGACAACGGTTCGGGCCTTTCGCGCAGCGAGCGGATCAGCGCCGGCGGCCTCACCCGGCTGCTGCTGGCGGCCGACGCGAGCCCCGTCCGCGACGAGTTCGCAAGCTCGCTCGCCGTCGCCGCGACCGACGGCACCGTGCAGCGCCGGTTCCAGAACGGCACCGTTGCCGGCCAGGCGCTGCTGAAGTCCGGCACGCTGGAGGGCGTGCGCGCGATCGCGGGCTACGTACTCGACGCCGAGGGCCGCCGCTATACCGTCGTCGCGCTGGTCAACCACGCCAGCGCCGTACGGGCGCAGGGCGCGCTGGATTTCCTCGTCCAGTGGGTCTATCGCGACGGCGCCGCGTGGGGCGCTACGCAGAAACGCTGACCGGGCTCGCGACGCGCTGCGCCGGGCGGAAGAACGCCGATGCCGGTGGCTGCGGCGTCACGCTCCCGGGATCGGCTTGCTGTCGTTGAACAGCAGGTAGCCGCGAATCACCCGGTACAGCACCCAGACGAACGCCGCGATCCAGATCACGACGGCGATGATCGGCCCGATCAGCACGATCAGCAGCACCCAGAACACGATCCAGCCGACCACGCTCCACAGCAGCGAGTACCAGAACGTCCGGATCAGCCAGGTGAAGTGCGACGCCGCCCAGGTACCCTGCGCGTCGCTGCGCTTCACGTAACAGACGATGACGCCGATGATGCCGAGCACATGGAACAGCGGCGCGATGAAGTGGAGGCCGGAGCCGACCAGTCCCGCCAGGCCGGCGACGGCGAACAGGCCGTACGCGATCAGCGCGGCAGTGAGCGGCGGGCTGCCGGCAGTGCCGGGGGCAGGCGTAGAAACAACAGGGGCGGGAAAGTCGGCCATGGCGAAAACGTCCTCCTCACGCGGCACCGATGGCCGCACGCCCCAATATGTGGGCGCCACCGGCCGGGGTCAATGCTCCCCTTCGCGGCCCGTCGCTCAATACCGCCGTCCGTCCTTGTGCGCGGCGTGGACGCCTGCATCGGTCTCGACCCACATCAGGTCGTCGTCGGGGTAGAACGCGTTGTCGCCGTCGATTCGGCTGCCGACCTCGAGGTACGTCGCCGGCGCGGCGCCGCGGTTGACGAATTGATGCGCGTCGCGGTTGCCCGCGGGATAGCCGGCGCACATCCCGGCAGTCAGCACCTGCTCGCCGGTGCCGGTCACCAGCACGACCTCGCCGGACAGCACGTAGACGAACTCGTCCTCGAGCGTGTGCCAGTGCCGCAGCGCCGATTGCCCGCCCGCGCCGAGCGTCACCAGGTTGACACCGAACTTCGTCAGGCCGCAGGCGTCGCCCAGCTTGCGCTTGGCGCGGTCGCCCATCCGGGAACGGAACGGCTCGGGGTAGCCCGACCCGCGCGACTCGGCGACGGCCGCGGGATCGAGGGCGGGGAGGGGCAGCGGGGGCATCGGCGTCTCCTGCAGGCGGCAGGGGCCCCGATTATCGTCCAATCGGCCGCAACGGGACGCCGCACGCAAAATACGGCCGGAAATCCCGGACGGGCGATCCCGGTTGCTATAATTGACTTCCGTGTGGCGGCGCCCTGCTTTCGGGTGCGTCGCGCACGCCCACCCCTCACGTCGGAGTGCTGCCATGTCCGAAAATCCGCAATCCACCCGCGAACGGCTCGTCGACGAATTCGGCACCGTCCTTTCCGAAGCCGAGGAAATGCTGAAGAAGGCCGCCACCGAGACCGGCGAGAAGGCGAAAGACCTCCGCTCGCAGGTCGAGGCGAAGCTGCTGCACGCGAAGCTTGCGCTGCAGGAAATCGAAGGCCAGGCGATCGACCAGGCAAAGGCCGCGGCCCGCGCCACCGACGATTACGTGCACGACCATCCGTGGCAGGCGATCGGCATCGCCGCGGCGGTCGGTTTCGCCGTCGGCCTTCTGATCAACCGCCGCTAACCCGGCCCGCTCGGTGAGCGACGGTATGCCCGGCGCGGGCGCGCCGTCCGGACTGCGCGGGGCGCTCGCGCGGCTCGCGGCCGTATCGCTCGGGTTCGCGCGCACCCGGCTCGAGCTCGCGTCGGTCGAGTTCACGGAGGAGCGCGAGCGCACGCAGGACCGGCTGGTCCTGCTCGCGGTCGCGATCGTCGCGTTCGCGTTCGCGCTGCTCGCGGCGTCGGCGTTCGTCGTCGTCTGGTTCTGGGATACCCAACGGCTGCCGGCGATCGCCGGGGTCGCGATCTTCTACCTGGTGATCGGCGGCCTCGCCGTGTGGCGGCTCGCCGCCGCCCGCCGCGACGATCCGTCGCCGTTCGCCGGTACGCTGGCCGAGCTCGAGCGCGACCGCGAATGGCTCCTCCGCCGGATCGGGGGCGACGAATGAGCCGCGCACGGCTCGTCGCGCTCGCCGATCGCAAGGTGCTGCTCGCCGCGCGGGCGGAGCTCGACCGTGCACAGGTACAGCTGGCGGTCCAGCACATCAAGGCGATCGTCGTGCCGACACCCGATGCATCGCAGCGCGGCCGGGTCCGCCCGGTCGCTGCGCTGCTCGTCGGCGTGCTGGCGCCGGTGCTCGGCATGAGCCGCTTCGGTCGCTGGCTGCGGTTCGCGTCACTCGCCGTCACCGCGTTCCGCATCGCGCGGAGCTGGCGCAGCGTCGCCCGGTAGCACCGGGCAACGATGCGCGTCCGCGGCGCAATCGGGGTTCGCAACGGGGCCGACGTCATCGAGGCGGCCGTCCGCCACAACCTCGCGGCCATGGACGGCGTCGTCGTTCTGGCCCATGGGGCGACCGACGCCACGCCGGCGATTCTCGACGCGCTGGTTGCCGAAGGGCTGCCCGTCACCGTCGTCCGCGACGACGACCCTGCGCCGGAACCCACGGCGCTCGCGGCACGACTCCTCCGTGAGGGCTTCGCCGACGGGACAGCCGACTGGGTGATCGTCCTCGACGCCGCCGATTTCCTGCGGCCCGCGTCGCGGCAGGCCGTCCTGCGGGCAATGACCGGCGCCGACGTGGCGGTGCCCGTCGCGATCCCGTGCGCGACCTATGTCCCGGACTTTGCGCTGCCGGGCACCGACGCATCGAGCGATCCGCCTGCGCCGCTCGCGGCCGCCCGCCGGCTCGCCGTGGAGCCGCACCCGGCGACGCGCCTCGCGGCGTCGCGGTCGTTCGCCGGTCGCGAGGCCGAAGCCCTCGCCACCCGCCGCGCGCCGGTCGCCGCGAGCGTGCTCGCCGTCGCCCGCGTACCCGTCCGCAGCCGCGAGCAGCTGGTCGCCGACTGTACGGTCGGGCGTCTCGCCGCGCTCGCGGCGGGTCGGCCCGAGCCCGACGGATCGTGGGTCGATGCCGTGTACCGCGAGGCGCGCGCCGGCCGGCCGCTGCCGCCGGCATTCGTCGACGCAGCGGCCGTCAACGCCGGCGCCGCCCGCGCGCAGTGGGTCGACCCGGCGACCGTCGCCCGCGTCGACGATCCGTTCCTCGCGCCGGTCGCGCTTTCGCACACGCCGCCGCGCGCGCCGTTCCCGCTGGCGCAGGTGCTGGCGCTCGGCGAGCGGCTCGCGCGAAGCGAAGCGGTCAGGGCGCAGGCGCAACTGCTGCACGGTGCCGACGCCGGCGCCGCGCTCGCCCGCCCCGCGACGGGCCAGGGGCCGCCGCGATGAAGCTGTGGGGCGTGGCGATGGTGAGGAACGAGTCCGACATCATCGAGGCCTTCGTCCGCCACAATCTGACGCTGCTCGACGGGCTCGCAATCGTCGACCACCGGTCGGCCGACGACACGATGAAGATCCTCACGACGCTGGCGCGCGAAGGGCTTCCGCTGATGGTGCTCGCGAACGACGCGGTCGCCTACGCGCAGAAGGAGATCATGACGTCGGCGCTGCGGCACGTGCTCGCGCGCACGCCGGCCGATTTCGTCTTCCCGCTCGACGCCGACGAGTTCATCAAGGCGCCGTCGCGGGCGCACATGGAGCGCGTGCTGGCGGCGATGCCGGCCGGCGCCCACGGTCTGATGCACTGGCCGACGTACGTTCCGGATTTCGATCTGCCGTGGCGCGGCATCGTCGCCTGCGCGAAGAGCGCAAGGCGTGTCGTCGAGGAACGGCACGAGCACGGCAAGGTGATCGTCGCCCGTCGCTTCGCCTCCACGCCGCGAGCGCTGCTGGCCGGCGGCAACCACGCGGTCATGCCCTGGTTCGGCGCGACGCCCGCCGACCTCGATCCGCACCACCTCTTCGCGCTCGAGGATCTCGCGCTCGCCCATCTGCCGCACCGCAGCGCGCAGCAGTTCGTCGTCAAGATCGTCATCAACCGCCTGGCGCGGATCGCCGTCGGACGCGACCTGCAGCCGAACCGCGCACGGCTGCACGCCTACGAGCGGATCTGCGCCGGGCTGCCGGTCGACGCGCAGTTCATCCGGGCGATGACGATCAACTTCGGGATTACGCCCGACAAGTGGATCGACCCGGACGACGCGCGCCTCGTCGACGACCCGTTCCTCGCCGACGTCGTGCTGCGCTACACGCCGGCCGAACAGACGCCGCCGCTGCCGCTGGTGCTCACCGCCGTCGAGCAGCTCGCGCAGCGCGAGGCGGCGGCACGCGCCTCGGCCCCGGCCTCTGCACCTGCGTCAACACCAGCCGCGGCATGAGCGCGTGCCCTCGCCGCGCCCGCCTCGCGCGACGGCCCCACCGATGAACCTGCAGGGCGTGGCGATGGTGCGCAACGAGGCCGACATCGTCGAGGCCTTCGTCCGCCACAACCTCACGCGGCTCGACGGACTCATCGTCGTCGACCACGGCTCGGCCGACGACACGGTGAAGATCCTCGTCGCTCTCGCCCGCGAGGGGTTGCCCGTCAGCGTGCTCGCCAACGCGATGCCGGGCTACGCGCAGGTCGAGATCACGACATCCGCCGTGCGACACGCATTCGCGCGGACCGCGGCCGACTTCGTGTTCCCGCTCGACGCCGACGAGTTCATCAAGGCACCGTCGCGCGCGGCGATGGAGCGTGCGCTGGCCGCGATCCCGCCGCGCACGCACGGCCTGATGACGTGGCATACGTACCTGCCGGATTTCGGGCGGCCGTACCGCGACGTCATCGCCAGCGCCCGCGGCGCCCGCCGGCTGCCCGAGGAGCGCCACCAGCACGGCAAGGTCGTCGTTGGCCGCCATTTCACGACGACGCCGCGGGCGGTGATTGCGAGCGGCAATCACGGCGTCGTGCCGTGGCACGGGGCGCGCTTCGAGGATCTCGAGCCGCACCACGTCATCGCTGCCGGCGACATCGCGATCGCCCATCTGCCGTTCCGCAACGCGCCGCAGTTCGTCGCCAAGACGGTGATCAAGCGGCTGGCTCGGCTCGCCGCGGGCCGCGACTGGTCCGCGCAGTTCGATCGGCGCGAGGCGTACGATCACATCGTCGCCGGCGGCGCGCTCGACGCCGCGTTCTTCCGCGCGTCGGCCGTCAATTTCAACGTGGCGGCGAACCGGCGCATCGACGCCGCCGCAGTGAGCCTCGTCGACGATCCGTTCCTCGCCGACCTGGCGCTCTCGCACACGCCGGCCGAGCCCGCCGACGCGCTGCCGCTGGTGCTGGCCGCCGTCGAGCAACTGGCGCTGCTCGAAGCGCGCGCCCGCCCGCCGGCAGCGTGAAGCGGCACCGGGTCGCTACAGCCCCAGATCCTTCCACATCGCGTCGACGCGCGCCTTCACCGCAGCGTCCATGGCGATCGGCCGGCCCCACTGTCGCTGCGTCTCGCCGGGCCACTTGTTGGTCGCGTCGATCCCCATCTTGCTGCCGAGGCCCGACACCGGCGACGCGAAGTCGAGGTAGTCGATCGGCGTCGACGGCACGAGCAGCGTGTCGCGGATCGGGTCGACGCGGGTCGTCAGCGCCCACACCACTTCCTTCCAATCGCGGACGTTCACGTCGTCGTCGGTGACGATGATCATCTTCGTGTACATGAACTGGCGCAGGAAGCTCCA
>JBDTVU010000177.1:0-6040 GCA_040007035.1 Betaproteobacteria bacterium
GCGGCGAAGACGTGATCGTCGGCGTCAACAAGTACCGGCTCGCGACCGAGGACCCACTCACGACGCGCGAAATCGACAACACCGCGGTGCGCGACGCGCAGTTGAAACGCCTCGCCGCCATCCGCGCGAAACGCGACTCGGGCGCGGTCGCCACCGCGCTGGCGGCGCTGACCTCAGCGGCGCGCAGCGGCGAGGGCAACCTGCTCGACCTCGCGATCAAGGCTGTCCGCGTGCGTGCCACCGTCGGCGAGATCTCCGATGCGCTGGAACAGGTGTACACCCGCTACCGTGCGCGCACCGAGAGCGTGTCGGGCGTCTACGGCGCGGCGTTCGAGGGCGACGGCGAGTGGGCCGCGCTGCGGCAGGACATCGCGCGCTTTGCCGACGAGGAAGGCCGGCGGCCGCGGCTGATGGTGGCGAAGCTGGGCCAGGACGGGCACGACCGCGGCGCCAAGGTGATCGCCACCGCGTTCGCGGATCTGGGCTTCGACGTCGACATCGGGCCGCTGTTCCAGACACCGGAAGAGGCGGCGCGGCAGGCGATCGAGAACGACGTCCATGTCGTCGGCGTGTCGACGCTCGCCGCCGGCCACAAGACGCTGGTGCCGCAGCTCGTCGCCGCGCTGCGCTCGCAGGGCGCCGCCGACATCCTCGTCGTCGTCGGCGGCGTGATTCCGGCGCAGGACTACGAGTTCCTCGCCGCCGCCGGCGTCAGCGGCGTGTTCGGCCCGGGCACCGTGATCACGACGGCGGCGCGGCAGGTGCTGGCCGCGATCCGCGCCGCGCGGACGAAGCAGGCGGCGTGAACCGCGCCGAGGCGGCCCGCGTTTCGGCACCGCGCGGGCGCGGGCAATCATTCCGATGAACCGCGCCGCCGCGACGCCCGATCCGATTCCCGGCGGTGCGCGGCCGCTTTCCGCCGCCGACCGGGCGCTGGTGGCCGGTGTCCGCGCCGGCGACCGGCGCGCGCTGGCCAAGGCGATCACGCTGATCGAATCGACGCGCCGCGATCACCAGGCGCGCGGGCAGGCAGTGCTGGAGGCGCTGCTCCCGCATACCGGCCAGTCGATGCGCGTCGGGATCAGCGGTGCGCCGGGCGTGGGCAAGTCGACGTTCATCGAGGCGCTCGGCCTGCACCTGATCGGCGCGGAGCACCGCGTCGCCGTGCTTGCGGTCGACCCGTCGAGCAGCGTCACCGGCGGCTCGATCCTCGCCGACAAGACGCGGATGGAGGAGCTGTCGCGCTCGCCGCGCGCGTTCATCCGTCCCTCGCCGGCCGGCGGCTCGCTCGGCGGCGTCGCGGCGCGCACGCGCGAGGCGCTGCTCGTCTGCGAGGCGGCGGGCTTCGACGTGATCATCGTCGAGACGGTCGGCGTCGGCCAGTCGGAGACCGCCGTCGCGCGGATGACCGACATGATGGTGCTGCTGCAGCTTCCGAACGCCGGCGACGACCTGCAGGCGATCAAGAAGGGCATCGTCGAGCTGGCCGACCTCATCGTCGTCAACAAGGCGGACATCGACCCGCAGCAGGCGCGGCACGCCGAGCACACGCTGAAGAACGCACTCACGATCCTGCGCCCCGCGTCGCCCAACTGGAAACCACCGGTGCTGGCACTTTCGGCGCAGACGCGCGACGGCATCGACGCATTCTGGCGCGAGGTCCTGCGCTTCCAGGAGACGATGCGGCGCACCGGCGAATTCGATTCCCGGCGCAGGAGCCAGGCGCAGGACTGGATGTGGACGCTGATCGACAACCGGCTGCGCGACGACTTCCGCGCGCACCCCGGCGTGAGGGCGCTGCTCGAAGCAACGCAGGCGGCCGTTGCCGCGGGCACGCTGACGCCGGCGATGGCGGCGGAGTGGCTGCTCGCCCGGGCGCGGAGCAGCTGAATGCGTATCGATTCCCGCACGCCTCGCCGGCCACCGCGGGACGCGGGAATCCCTTAGAATTCACGAACCGAATTACGCGCCGCCGCGCGCCGGAATCGGTTCGGGCACAACCCGGCCGCCGATGGCCGGGAAGAAGATCGTTCCAGCGGGGAGTCCACGCATGCACGAAATCATCCGCGAGCTCGAGCAACAGCGCGCCGCCGCGCGGCTGGGCGGCGGCCAGAAGCGCATCGACGCGCAGCACACGAAGGGCAAGCTCACCGCCCGCGAGCGCATCGAGGTGCTGCTCGACCCCGGCAGCTTCGAGGAATGGGACATGTTCGTCGAGCACCGCTGCCACGATTTCGGCATGGCGGAGCAGACGGTCCCGGGCGATGGCGTGGTCACCGGCTATGGCACGATCAACGGCCGGCTGGTCTTCCTGTTCAGCCAGGACTTCACCGTGTTCGGCGGCGCGCTGTCGGAGGCGCACGCCGAGAAGATCTGCAAGATCATGGACCACGCGATGAAGGTCGGCGCGCCGGTGATCGGCCTGAACGACTCGGGCGGCGCCCGGATTCAGGAGGGCGTGGCGTCGCTGGGCGGCTACGCCGAGGTGTTCCAGCGCAACGTGATGGCGTCCGGCGTGATCCCGCAGGTGTCGGTGATCATGGGCCCGTGCGCGGGCGGCGCCGTCTACTCGCCGGCGATGACCGACTTCATCTTCATGGTGAAGGACAGCTCGTACATGTTCGTCACCGGCCCCGAAGTGGTGAAGACGGTGACGCACGAGGAAGTCACCGCCGAGGATCTGGGCGGCGCGGTGACGCACGCAACCAAATCCGGCGTGGCCGACCTCGCGTTCGAGAACGACGTCGAGGCGATGGTGATGGTGCGCACGCTGTTCAGCTACCTGCCGTCGTCGAACCAGGAGAAGCCGCCCGTCGTGCCCACCGAGGACCCGGCCGACCGGCTCGACCCGTCGCTCGACACGCTGGTGCCCGACAACCCGAACAAGCCGTACGACATCAAGGAACTGATCTACAAGGTCGTCGACGAGGGCGCATTCTTCGAGCTCGCGCCGGACTACGCGAAGAACATCGTGATCGGCCTCGCGCGGATGGACGGCGCGACCGTCGGCATCGTCGCCAACCAGCCGCTGGTGCTGGCCGGCTGCCTCGACATCAAGTCGTCGGTCAAGGCGGCGCGCTTCGTCCGCTTCTGCGACGCGTTCAACGTGCCGATCGTCACCTTCGTCGACGTGCCCGGCTTCATGCCCGGCACCGCGCAGGAGTACGGCGGCATCATCAAGCATGGCGCAAAGCTGCTCTACGCCTACGCCGAGTGCACGGTGCCCAAGGTCACCGTGATCACCCGCAAGGCCTACGGCGGCGCCTACGACGTGATGTCGTCGAAGCACCTGCGCGGCGACGTCAACTTCGCCTGGCCGACTGCCGAGATCGCCGTGATGGGGCCGAAGGGCGCCGTCGAAATCATCTTCCGCAAGGACATCGGCGACGCGTCGAAGATCGCCGAGCGCACCGAGGAATACCGGAAGAAGTTCGCCAACCCGTTCATCGCCGGCCACCGCGGCTACATCGACGACGTCATCATGCCGCACGAGACACGCAAGCGGATCTGCCGTTCGCTCGCGATGCTGCGCGAGAAGAAGGTCGAGAACCCCTGGCGCAAGCACAGCAACATTCCGCTCTGACGCGCGCCGCCGCGCTACCCGAGCCGCAGGAAGGCCGCATGTTCAAGAAAATCCTCATCGCCAACCGCGGCGAAATCGCCTGCCGCGTGATCCGCACCGCGCGCCGCATGGGCATCCGCACGGTCGCCGTGTACTCCGAGGCCGACAAGGACGCGCGTCACGTCGAGATGGCCGACGAGGCCGTGCTGATCGGCCCGCCGCCGTCGGCGCAGAGCTATCTGCAGATCGAGCGGATCGTCAAGGCGTGCAAGGACACCGGCGCCGAGGCGGTCCACCCGGGCTACGGATTCCTGTCGGAGAACGCGGCGTTCTGCACCGCACTGGAGAAGGAAGGCATCGTCTTCATCGGCCCGAAGACGCACGCGCTGCAGGCGATGGGCGACAAGATCGCGTCGAAGAAGCTGGCGCTGGCCGCGAAGGTGAGCACGATTCCCGGGCACAATGAGGCAATAGCGACGCCGGACGAAGCGGTCGCCGTCGCGAAGAAGATCGGCTACCCGGTGATGATCAAGGCGTCCGCCGGCGGAGGCGGCAAGGGCCTGCGGGTGGCGTACGACGACACGCAGTGCCGCGAGGGTCTGGTGTCGTGCCGCAACGAGGCGAAGAACGCGTTCGGCGACGACCGGGTGCTGATCGAGAAGTTCATCGAGGAGCCGCGCCACATCGAGATCCAGGTGCTGGGCGACGCGCACGGCAACATCGTGTACCTGAACGAGCGCGAGTGCTCGATCCAGCGCCGGCACCAGAAAGTGATCGAAGAGGCGCCCTCGCCGTTCCTCGACGACGCGACCCGCGCCGCGATGGGCGCGCAGGCGGTGCAGCTCGCCCGCGCCGTCGATTATCAATCGGCGGGCACCGTCGAGTTCGTCGTCGGCCGCGACAAGTCGTTCTACTTCCTCGAGATGAACACGCGGCTGCAGGTCGAGCACCCGGTGACCGAGGCGATCACCGGGCTCGATCTGGTCGAGCTGATGATCCGCGTGGCCGCCGGCGAGCGGCTGCCCTTCGCGCAGAAGGACGTGCAGCGCAACGGCTGGGCGATCGAGTGCCGGATCAACGCCGAGGATCCGTTCCGCAACTTCCTGCCGTCGTCGGGGCGCGTCGTCAAGTTCATCCCGCCGCCCGAGGTGCCCGGCCAGGTCCGCGTCGACACCGGCGTCTACGAAGGCGGCGAAGTGTCGATGTACTACGATTCGATGATCGCCAAGCTCATCTGCCACGGCGCGACGCGCGACGTCGCGATCGCCCGGATGCGCGATGCGTTGAACGCGTTCGTGATCCGCGGCGTGGCGTCGAACATCGCGTTCCAGTCGGCGCTGATGCAGCATCCGCGATTCGTATCCGGCGACTTCAACACCGGCTTCATCGCCGAGGAATTCCCCAAGGGCTTCCATCCGTCGAGCCTCGTCCACGACGACCCGCTGCTTCTCGCCTCCGTCGCGGCGCTGGCGCGGCGGCGCTACATCGCGCGCGCCGTGCAGACGACGGGCCAGCTTCGCGGCCATCGCCGGCAGGTCGGCGTCGACTGGGTCGTGATGATGGGCGAGCAGCGTTTTCCGCTGCGGCTCACGCCGATCGAAGGCGGCTGCACGATCGAGTACGAGGGCGAGACCCACGAGCTGCGCTCCGACTGGAAGCTCGGCGAGCTGATCTTCCGCGGCACCTGGGACCGGCAGGACGTCTGTCTGCAGATCCAGCGCGTCGGCTGGCGCTACCGGGTCGTCCACTGGGGCACGCAGGCCGACATCACCGTGCTCACCGCGCGCGCGGCACACCTGCTGTCGCTGATGCCGGAGAAGCCCAAGCCCGATCTCTCACGCTTCCTGCTGTCGCCGATGCCGGGGCTGCTGACCGAGATCACCGTCAAGGCCGGGCAGGAAGTGAAGGCCGGCGAGAAGCTCGCCGTGATCGAGGCGATGAAGATGGAAAACGTGCTGCGCGCCGAAGCCGACGGCGTGATCAAGGAAGTGCGCGCCGCGCAGGGGGACAGTCTCGCGGTGGATCAGCCGATACTGGAATTTCGTTAGCCGGTTACTAGGGTCAGACTCGACTTTCGGCTGATCGCTGGAAAGCGTCAGACTCGACCCTCTTCTCGGCGAAGGGCGAGTCTGACCCTTCTTCCATGCCGCTATTTTTCTGCAATCACTTTCACCCTCACCATGAATATCCGCTTTGGTTTTATCGCTTGCCTGGCGCTCAATGCGCTTTGCATTCACACGGCGCTTGCGCAAACGGAATACCTCCGTCCAATGCTGTCGATTTCTCCACAGATTCCGACGTCGCTTGATCCGGTTCACTTCAAAATTGATGGCATCACGGGTGTTGGCGCGCTCGTCGACTCGTCGAGCATAACCTTGCAAGGCACCACGATCGAGATTGATGCCACGATAACGCTGGGCAATACCAACGTCGGCCTGTCGTACACGATTCGAAAGGATCTCGCTGCCCTTCCGGAAG
>JBDTVU010000178.1:0-6034 GCA_040007035.1 Betaproteobacteria bacterium
TGTAGTCGACGAGGTCGATGCCGGCGGCGGCGAACAGCGGCTTCAGCACGCCGTTGACCTTGTGCGTGATCGCCTTCATTTCCTCGATCTCGCGCGGTGTCGCCCAGCCGAGCACGCGGATGTGGTCTTCGTTCACCAGCGGGTCGTGCAGCGCGTCGCTTTTGAGGAAGAACTCGAAGATCGGCTCGGCGAGCTTGGTGCCTTCGGCGATCCCGTAACGCTTCGCCATCGAGCCTGCGCAGACGTTGCGGACGACGCATTCGACCGGCACCATCTTCATCGCCTTGACCAGCGACTCGCGCTCGTTCAGCAGCCCGACGAAGTGCGTCGGCACGCCGGCGGCGACGAGCTTCCCCATGATGTAGGCGTTGATCCGGTTGTTGGTCTCGCCTTTCAAATCAAGCTTGGCGAGCTTCGCTCCGTCGAACGCCGACACGTCGTCGCGGTAATGCATGACCAGCCGATGCGCGTCGTCGGTGGCGTACACCGTCTTGGCCTTCCCCTTGTACAGCTCCTGCCTTTTCTCCATCGTCGCTCCCGTCAGAGTTCACGCCAGCCGAATCCCTCGTGCTGGCTGGCGATGCCGATCCAGTCGGCGGTGCAACCCATCGCGCCGGCAAGCGCGTTGCGCGCAAGCTCCGGCGTGTTGTTCTGCTTCGAAAGATGCGCGGCAATGAGATGCTTCAGCCGCGACGTGTCGATGCGGGTCAGCAGGTCGGCCGACGCCTCGTTGTGCAGGTGGCCGAGCCGGCCGGCGATCCGCTGCTTCAGCGGGTACGGATAGCTGCTGTTCTCCAGCATCTCGGGGTCGTGGTTGCACTCGAGCACCAGCGCATCGCAGCCGGACAGGCTGGCCTCGACGTGCGCGGTGGTCACGCCGAGGTCGGTCAGCACGCCGAGCCGCACCGCGCCGTCGCCGATCACGTACTGTACGGGCTCGCGCGCGTCGTGCGGCACCGGCACCGGCCGGACCTCCAATTCACCGATCGCGAAGCCGTCGTGGCTGTCGAAGCCGTACACCTGCTCCATCCCCTCGAACCGGCTGGAGACGGCGGCCAGCGTGCCGAACGTCGCCCACACCGGAATCCGGTGCCGGCCGGCGAACGCCGGGACGCCGCCGATGTGGTCGGAGTGCTCGTGGGTGACGAGGATCGCAGCGAGCGAGTCGGGCGCGAGGCCCAGCCGCGCAAGGCGCGCCGCGGTGTCGCGAATGCCGAAGCCGCAGTCGATCAGGACGCGGGTGGCGCCGGCCTCGACGACGAGGCCGTTACCCTCGCTGCCGCTGCCGAGCGACGCGAAGCGCACGCGCCTACTTCAGCTGCTCGCGGAGCAGCGAGAGGATCTTCTCGCCGTTGGCGCTCTTGTCCGGCGCCCCGTTCGGGTCCTGCACGCTGACCGTGCTGCGCGGATCAACCTGCGCGACGAACACCCGGTATTGCTCGACCTTATCGGTAGTGTCCTTCCAGAACATCAGCTTGGAAAGGAAGCCTCGGTCCGCCTTGTCGAGCTCGGGATCGGAATAGCGGACGAAGTAGACGCCGGTCGAGCGATCGCGGTCGACGACGGTGAAGCCGATCCGGTCGAGCGCCAGACCGACACGGCGCCACGCGCGATCGAAGTTGTCGTCGACGATGAGCTTGCTGGTGCCGTCGGCCGCCTTCTCCAGCCGCGCGCGCTCGGTCGCAGGCGTGCCGACGGCGGCGGCCTGCTCCTTCGCCGCCGCTTCGCTGACGCCGAACCGCACCAGCAGCCTCGACAGCATCTCGGCCTCGAGGCCCGGGTTCGGCGGCAGCACCGCCCACGCGAACGCCGCCGGCGACGAGTTGTCGATCTTCGCCGTCGGCACCTGCTCCATCCCGCGGTGCGAGACGTAGACCTCGACGGTTCCGGCGTCGGTGCCGCGCTCGATCCGGCTGCGGAACTTGTCGCGTTTGTACGTGGTGAAGAAGAAGTCGCCGATCTTGCCGGCCTGGCGGCGGAACCAGTCCTGCGGGATCTCGGCGCGGTTCTCGGCCCAGTCGGTTTCCATGACGCCGAGCTGCGGCTGCTCGACCGCGAGCACGAAGCCGGTGTCGAGCCAGAACTGGCGCACCGTGTTCCACGTCTGCTCGGGCGTCCCCTTCACCACCATCCAGCGCTCGGTGCCGCCGCGGACGATGCGCGCGTCGGGATTCGCGTTGGGCGCGATCTGGTCGCCGGACTTCGGCCGCCCGGCGGTCTGCACGGCGAGGCCGGACGCGGTGGTGACGTTGTAGCGGTCGTCGTACTGCGGCGACGTGAGGTCGGGCGGCAGCTCGAGCGAAGGTGCCGTCGTCACCGACTTGTAATCGATCTTCTTCGTGATCGACAGCGATTCGCAGCCGGCGAGCGAAAGCGCCGCGGCGACAATGACGACGACCGTGCGCGCGGCAGCGGCGAACTTGACGACATCCATGCGGGACACCTTCCGGATCAGGCGAGACAGCCGGCCTCGCGCAGCGCGGCGCGGACGGTCTCGTGGTGGTGCGGTGACAGCGGGACGAGCGGCAGTCGCAGCTCGTTCCGGATGAGGCCCATCTCGGCCAGAGCCCATTTCACCGGGATCGGATTGGCGTCGACGAAGAGTTGCGTGTTGAGCGGCATCAGCCGGTCGTTGCACGCACGTGCGGCGGCGATGTCGCCGGCAAGCGCCGCCCGGCACATCTCGGCCATCAGCTTCGGCGCGACGTTGGCGGTGACCGAGATCACGCCGTGGCCGCCGAGCAGGATGTACGGGAGCGCCGTGTCGTCGTTGCCCGAGTACAGCGCGAACGGCCTCGCCTTCGGCAGCCGGCGGACGAGCTCGATGTGGCGGACCATGTCGGAGGTCGCGTCCTTGATGCCGACGATGCCGGGCACCTGCGCCAGCCGCAGCACCGTGTCGGTGTGAAGGTCGGCGACGGTGCGGCCGGGGACGTTGTAGAGGATCAGCGGCAGGTCGACGGCCTCGGCGATCGTGCGGAAATGACGGTACAGGCCTTCCTGCGGCGGCTTGTTGTAGTACGGCACAACCGAGAGGCCGCTGTCGGCGCCGGCCCGCTTCGCGAATGCCGTCAGCTCGATCGCTTCCGCCGTCGAGTTGGCGCCGGTGCCGGCGATGACGGGGATGCGGCCGCGCGTCTCTCTCACCGCAGTCTCGATCAGCAGGCAGTGCTCCTCGACGTCGACCGTCGGCGACTCGCCGGTGGTGCCGACGACGACGATCGCCGACGTGCCGTTGGCGACGTGGAAATCGATCAGCTTGCCGAGCGCCGGGAGGTCGAGCGTTCCTCCTTCGTGCATCGGCGTCGCGATCGCGACGAGACTGCCAGTCAACATGAAGACGGTACCGGGGAAAAGGGCGATTTTACCCGATTCGACCAACCCGGGCGCTGCAGGTTCACCTGCCGGTCACGCGGGGGCGAGCGGCGGCGGCCATTGCCGTCCGGCGCCGACCGCGGCGAGCCTCTGGACGACGGCGCCACGCTCACCGCCGGCGACGAATCCCTGCTCGAACCCGACGACGGTCAGCGCGGCGCCGGGCAGCCGCAGCAACTCGTCGCGCTTGAGCAGGAACGCGGGATTCGACGGCCGGCCGAAGGCCTCGTTGCCGCGGGCGAACGTCTCGTACAGCAGCACGCCGTCGGCCGCGAGCGCGCCGAGCAGGTGCGGCAACAGCGGCCGGTGCAGGTAGTTGACGACGACGATCGCGTCGAATGTTTCACCGGCGAGCGGCCAGCCGCCAGCCTCGAGGTCGACGACCCGCGTTTCGATGCCGGCAACGCCCGCAAGTGCGGCAAGCGCGTCGGCGTCGCGGTCGACGGCGAGCACGCACGCGCCGTGCGCCGCGAACCAGCGCGCGTGGCGGCCGCGGCCGCAGGCGAGGTCGAGCACGCGCGCGCCCGGCGGCACGAGGTGCGAAAAGCGGACGATCCACGGCGACGCGTCCGTCGCGGCGTGGGCGGCGCCGGCGTTCACCGTCGCCCCTTGGCTCGCGGCGCGGTCGCCTTCTTTTCCGACGCGGCGGCGGCCTCGGCGGCGAGCCAGTCGACGAACGCGCGCACGTCGTCGCGCTCGCGTGCGTGCGGCGCGACGAGCACGTAGTAGCCGCGCGCGGAGTCGAACTTCTTCGGGAACGGCGCGACCAGCCGTCCGTCGCGCAGGTGGGCGGCGATCATCGGCAGCCGTCCGAGCGCGACGCCCTGGCCGCCGACCGCGGCCTGGATCACCTGGTCGTAGAGCGTGAAGCGCAGCGACCCTGCGGGCTTCAGCTCGGGCTCGCCGTTCGCCGCGAGCCACGCCCGCCAGTCGAGCCACGGCGTCCGGCCTTCCGGGTCGTCGAGGTGGAGCAGCGTGTGGCGGGCGAGGTCGGCGGGGCGCGTGAGCGGCGTCCGCGGATCGCGCGCGACGGCCGGGCTGACGACGGGCAGCATTCGCTCGCCGAAGAGGCGCAGGCTGTCGCGCGGCGCCGTGTGCTCCGCGCAGTAGCGGATCGCGAGATCGACGTCGCCGCGCGCAAGGTCGACGGTGCGGTCGTTGGCCGACACGTAGACCTCGACGCCCGGACGGAGCGCACGGAACGTCGACAGTCGCGGCACGATCCACAGCGATGCGAACGACACCGTCGTCGTCAGCGTGACGCCGGGCTCGCGCGTGGCGGCGTGCACGCGCTCGGCAGCGGCGGCGATGGAGGCGAGCGCTGCGGCGATGTCGCGGTGAAGCATGGCCCCTGCCGGCGTCAGCGCCAGCGCGCGATGCCGGCGCTCGAACAGCGGCACGCCGAGCGCCTCTTCGAGCGCCTGGATCTGCCGCGACAGCGCCGACTGGGTGACGAACAGTTCCTCCGCGGCGCGGGTGAACGACAGCAGCCTGCCGGCCGCCTCGAAGCCCTTGAGGAAATCCAGCGACGGCAGTCGACGCAGCGCCTTATGCATGCACCCACCTCATGCCAAACATTCCGAATCACCGTTTGAGCGGCAACCCGACCGCCCGCACAATGCACTCCGTCGCGAACAGCAACACCGCGGCGGGGCGAAGCGGCCCGGCACTGGCAGCCGACCGGCTTCGGATGCATTGTACGCATGATCGACGAGGTGAACCATGCTCTGCAATGGGTACACGAAGGTGTGGGATCTGGCGTCGGGCGAGCTGATAAAGCTCGACGGCGCGCGTGGAACGACGCTGCGGGTGACGCGCGGGACGCTGTGGCTCACGTTCGAGCACGACACCCGCGACATCGTGCTCGACGCCGGCGACACGTTCACGATCGACCGCGGCGGGCTGACGCTGGTCGAGGCCCAGCGCGATGCGACCGTATGCGTGCTCGCCCATTACATCGACGAAGTCCTGCTCCCGAGGCGCCGCCCGTCACTGGCCGGCACCGTCGCCCGCTGGCTGGGTTCGGTCGACGCTGCCGACGTCGACCGCCGCTGGGCGCCGTACTACTGACGCGGGGCCGGGGTCGGGATGGCTTCCGGCCACCAGCCAGCGGCGCTGCCGATTCCGCGCTGCGAGGAGATCGACGGGCCGGCTGTCGCGACTTCGCCGGGTCAGCCCTTGCCGAACGTGATCGCCCCCCCGGCGGCGCCGACCTTCACCGTGTCGCCGGGCGCAAACCTGCCGGACAGGATTTCCTTCGCCAGCGGGTTCTCGATCTGCTGCTGGATCGCGCGCTTCAACGGCCGCGCGCCGTAGACCGGGTCGAAGCCCGCTTCGGCGACGAGCTTCAGCGCCGAATCGGCAACGGACAACCTGATCTCGAGCTTCGCGAGCCGCCCTTCGAGCGCCGAGAGCTGGATCTTCGCGATGCGGGCGATCTGATCCCTTCCCAGCGGCGCGAACACCACGATCTCGTCGATCCGGTTGACGAACTCGGGTCGGAAACTCGCCTTCACCTCCGCCATCACCGCGATCTTGATCAGCGCCTGCCCGGCGCCCTCGTCGGTCAACTGCTGGATCTTGTGCGAGCCGAGGTTCGACGTCATCACGATCACCGTGTTCTTGAAGTCGACGGTGCGGCCCTGGCCGTCGGTCATCC
>JBDTVU010000179.1:0-6006 GCA_040007035.1 Betaproteobacteria bacterium
TCTGCACGTCGAGCCTCGACCTCGGCGTCGACTTCGCGCCGGTCGACCAGGTGCTTCAGATCGGCAGCCCCAAAGGTGTGGGCCGGCTGCTGCAGCGCGCGGGCCGCAGCGGCCATCGCCCCGGCGCTATCTCGCGCGTCACCGTCGTACCGGCGCAGGCGCTGGAGCTGGTCGAGGCAGCCGCCGCGCGCGACGCCGCCGCCGTGCGCGCGATCGAGGCGCGGGTGCCGCTCGAAGCGCCGCTCGATACGCTGGTCCAGCATCTGGCCACCTGCGCGCTCGGCGGCGGGTTCCGGCCGGAGCAGCTTCTCGTCGAAGTGCGCGGTACCCACGCCTATGCCGGCCTCACCGATGACGAGTGGCAGTTTGTGCTCGACTTCGTCGTCCACGGCGGCGCGTCGCTCAACGCCTACCCGGAATACCGCCGCGTCGTGATCGGCGCCGACGGCGTCGCGCGAGTGCCCGATGCGCAGATCGCGCGCCGCCACCGGATCGGCATTGGCACGATCGTCAGCGAGGCGTCGATCACCGTGCGCCTGAAGCGCGGCAAGGCGCTCGGACACGTTGAGGAAGGTTTCATCGCGCGCCTTGCGCCCGGCGACTGCTTCGTGTTCGCCGGCCGCATCCTCGAATTCGTAAAGGTCCACGAGCTGACGGCGTGGGTGAAGCCTGCGTCGGGCAAGTCGGCGCTCGTCCCGCGCTGGTCCGGCGGCCAGATGGCGCTCTCGTCGCAACTCGCAGACGCGACACGGCGGCTGATTTCGGCGGCGAAACGCGGCGAGTACGCATCGCCCGAGCTGCAGCTCGTCCGGCCGCTGCTCGAATTGCAGCGACGATGGTCGGCGCTGCCCGGCGAGGGCGAGTGGCTGATCGAGCAGATCGCCACCCGCGAGGGTCACGGCCTGTTCTTCTATCCGTTCGAGGGTCGGCTCGCGCATCTCGGCCTCGCCACGCTTTTTTCGTACCGGCTGTCGCGTGAGACGCCGCGCACCTTCAGCCTCACCGCCAACGACTACGGCTTCGGCCTGCTGTCGCCATCGCCGATTTCGCTGTCGCTCGGCGATCTGGGGAAGCTCCTCGCCGCGCCCGACGTCGAGGCGCACATCCTTGCGGGCCTGAACGCCGCCGAGCTCGGTCGCCGGCAGTTTCGCGAGATCGCGCGCGTCGCCGGCCTCATCTTCCAGGGCTACCCCGGCCAGCCGAATCCCGCGCGACAGTTGCAGGCGTCCTCGGCGCTACTGTACGAGGTGTTTGCGCAGTACGATCCGGACAACGCGCTGCTGCATCAGGCGGTGCGCGAAGTCCTCGAACACCGGCTGGAAGCGCCGCGCCTGACCGCCGCGCTCGCCCGGCTGCGCGGCAGTCGGGCGCTGCTGACGCGGCCTGCGCGGCCGACGCCGTTCGCGTTCCCGCTGCTGGTCGAGATGTTCCGCGAGGAGCTGTCCACCGAGGCGCTCGACGCGCGCGTGGCGCGGATGGTCGAGGAGCTGGAGCGCGCGGCGGCGGCACAGGCGGAATGATCGTCCGGGCAGCGCCGTGTCCCGTCGTCCACCGCGGGAAGACCGCTCGGCTATCATCGCGTCAATCCCCGCCTGTTTCCGGAGCATTCCATGGCCAGCCACCCGTTCGACCTCACCGGCAAGATCGCGCTCGTCACCGGCGCGTATCGCGGCTTGGGATTCTCGATCGCCAAGGGTCTCGCGAAGGCCGGCGCGACCGCCGTCCTCAACGGCCGTCGCCCCGCCGAGCTCGCGGCCGCGGCGAAGAAGCTGACCGACGACGGCTTGAAGGCCGACGTCAGCGTGTTCGACGTCACCGACGGCGACGCCGTGCGAGCGGCAATCGCGGACATCGAGAAGAAGCACGGCCGCATCGACGTCGTCGTCAACAGCGCCGGCATCCAGCGCCGCGGCCCGATGGTAGATTTCAAGCGCGAGGACTGGGACGCGATCATCGCGACCAACCTCACCGCGCCGTTCCTCGTGTCGCAGGCGGTGCTGCCGGCGATGATCGCGCGCAGGAGCGGCAAGATCATCCACATCGGGTCGCTGATGTGTGATCTCGGCCGGCCCACCGTCATTCCGTACACGGCGGCGAAGGGCGGCGTGCGGATGCTGACCCGCGGCATGGCGGTCGAGCTCGCGCCGCACAACATTCAGGTCAACGCGATCGCACCGGGCTACTTCGCCACCGAGATGAACCGGGCGCTGATCGACAACCCCGAGTTCGACGCATGGGTGTGCAAGCGCACGCCGGCCGGCCGCTGGGGCGTCCCCGACGAGATCGGCGGCCTCGCCGTGTTCCTCGCCTCTTCCGCCGCCGACTACATGACCGGCCAGGTGCTCACCATCGACGGCGGGATGAGCGCGGCGCTGTGAGTGGCGGGGCGCGAAGCTCGCGTTACTGCGGCGCGCACATCGCTACCGGCGGAGTGCCGTAGCCTTCCGGCACGTAACCCTTCGCCACGAACTGGTTGCGGATCGTCGTGCTGGTCGTGTAGCGGTGGTTCGTGTCGGCCCGGTTGTTCCACAGCCGGTAGACCGGGACCGTTCCGGCGGGGCAGGCGCCGGTCGTCGTGTCCGGCAAGCCGATGTAGAACGCGCTCGGCGTTTCGTGGACGAACTGCGGATACTTCGCCCGCACCGCCGCGCACTCGGCCGGCGACGCCGAGAAATAGTGGGAGTCGCCGTAGGGCGGCGGCAGGTAGAAGCGGCAAACCGGGTTCGCGCCGGCCGACGGCGCGCCGAACGCGCCGAAACCGAGGCCGGTCCGCGTCCAGCCGCCCGGCGGAGCGCCGTCGAGCGTCGCGATCTCGGATGCGTCCGCGCTGATGAAGTAGTGGTCGCGGGCGGCCCAGTAATATTCGACGACCGACGCCGTCGGCGCGCTCGCGGCCGCCGCGATCACCGCTGCGCCGGCGTCGAGGATGCCCGCACCGCACGCCGCTGCCGTGCAGTAGCACTCGCCCTGGTCGACCGGCTTGCCCGCTGCGTCGTACTGCGGCACCGTGCATTGCGGGATCGGGTCAAGGATGAACGCCGGCCCCGGAAACGGGCGCGCCGACTCCTGCAGGATTGCGCGCACCTGCATCGGACCGAGCGACGGATGCGCCGACAGGACCAGCGCGGCGGTGCCGGTGACGAGCGGCGCGGCGAAGCTCGTGCCGAGCGACGGGCTGAAGCTGTCGGTGTACGTCGGCGCGGCCGGCACCGTCGTTCCGGTGTTCGCCGCGGTCAGGATCGGGTACAGGCACGGCGAGCCCGGCGTGACGTTGACGCAGTTGCCTGCCGGCGCGGAGACTACGACTTCCGGGCCGAGATCGGAGTAGCCGACCTTGGTGCCGACGTGGCGCAGGCCTGCGACCGCGAAGACGCCCGGACAGTTCGCCGGCGCGCCGACCGCGTGACCGGTCGAATTGCCGGCGGAGGCGACGACGACGACGCCGCCGGCGGCCGTGATCGCGGCCATCGCGTCGACATAGGGCGCCGGGCACGCACCGTCGCCGCCCAGGCTCATGTTGAGGACGCGGGCGGGCGTCGGGTTCGCCGGCACGCCAGGCACCGCGAGTCCGGCGGCCCACCGCATCCCGGCGACGACATCGGAGTCGAAGCCGCCGCACTTGCCCAGCACGCGCACCGGCAGCACCCGGATGTTCGGGCCCACCCCCGCCATCCCGATACCGTTGTTGGCCTGCGCGCCGATGAGGCCGGCCGTCTGCGTGCCGTGCCACGAACTGTCCTCGGCCACGTACTTGCCCGTCGCCGGATCGACGTCCGTGCACTGGAAGAACTCCGACGTCGTGTCGTTGGCCTCGGCCGCGGTGATCCAGTCGCCTGGATCCGATGCATCGGCGTCGCGGCCGTCGCCGTCGTTCGCGACCGCGGCGTCCGACACCAAGTCGTAGCCCGGCAGCAGCTTGCCGCCGGCGGCCACCGGCATGAGGTCCGGGTGATCGAAACGCACGCCGGTGTCGAGATCCGCGACGACGATGCTTGCGCTGCCGAGCGTCACCGCCCACGCCGGTTCGACGTTGATCGACGCCTTGACCGTTGCGTCGGGCGCGCGCAGGTACCACTGTCCCGCCTCCGGCCCGTTCCCCGCGACGCCGGCGGGGTACAGCGGGTCGTTCGGCGCGGTCCGGATGCGCCGCCGCTGATCGGGTACCGCGTACTCGACGTCGGGCTCCGCCGCGAGACGCTGCGCGAGTGCCTCGGCCGCGATGCCGGTCGCGAGCACGACCTGCGTGCGCTCGGCCACCGGCGCGCCGTCGCGCAATGCGACGCCGAGTCGTCGGCCCAGCGCATCGGCGTGCCTCGGCACGGCCATCGTGCCGGCGACGGCAGCCTTGGCGACGAGCGACGAGTCGGCACGGAGCTTGACGATCACACGCGCGTCGCGGCCTGCAGGTGTTGCGGCTTGGGCGCAGATCGGAAACGGATTGACGCAGGCGACGATCAGCGCGACGGTGCGCAACGCAACGGATCGGGGCAGGGATGGCTCCACTGGAAATTCGGGTCGATTCGCTGCCGCATCGGCTGCACCGATCGCGCGAACGGCAGGATGATATGCGACAGCACCGACCGCCGGCGAGTTCAATCGCCCGCACGCCATCGTGTGCCGCGCTTCCCGCCCGCGCGCACGCGGCGCCGGCGATCGTGCGCCGTGGCAAGCAAATTGCTGGAGCAAGGCTGTCCGGGCCTTCCGCATCGCAGGAAGGCGGATTGCCTGCCGGCGGCCGTCACAGGTCGCCGCAAATCGCCACGTCGGTCGAACGAGCCGTGGTGCGACAATGCGGTCGACAACGATGCCTTATGACCATGTGCAACCCTCACCACGACGGCAGCCACCCCGCGCCGGACTTGCAACCTCGCGCGGAGGCGATCGCCGTCGCCCCCATCCCGTGTCGGACAATGCTCTGAACGTCGCGGTGGCGGCGACGCCAGCCGCGACCCGCGCGCGCGACCTGAAGTTCGTCGGCCGCGTCTACCGGCTGCGCGCCTCGGGGCTGGCGCTCGGCACGCTGTGCGTCGCGGCGGTCCTGCGCCTGCACGACGCGCCGCTCGTCTGGTGGCTGGTGTTGGGCGTCTACGGCTTCTTCTGGCCGCACTTCGCAATGCTGCTGGCGCGGCGCAGCGCCGATCCGCGGCGCGCCGAACGGCGCAACCTGATGGTCGACTCGACGGTCGGCGGAATGTGGATCGCCGTCATGCAGTTCAACCTGCTGCCCAGCGTGCTGCTGGTGACGATGCTGTCGATCGACAAGGTCAGCGTCGGCGGCGCGCCGTTGCTGTTCCGCACGCTGGCCGGACTCGTCGTGGGTTGCGCGGTCACCTCCGCCGCACTCGGTTTCCCGGTGGACATCGCTTCGCCGATGTCGGTCGTCGTCGCGTCCCTGCCGGTCCTCGTCGTGTATCCACTGGCGATCAGCGCCGTCACCTACGGCCTCGCGCGGAGCGTCGCGCACAAGACCAAGCGGCTCGAGGAGATGGGGCGCACCGACGGGCTCACCGGCCTCGGCAACCGCCGCCACTGCTTTGCGATCGCTGAAATGGAGCTGGAGCGCCATTTCCGCACCGGCCGTCCAACCGCGCTGGCGATCCTCGACATTGACCGCTTCAAGGCGATCAACGATCGCTACGGCCACCCGGTGGGCGACGACGTGCTTTGTCGCGTGGCCGAGGTCCTGCGCCAATGCTGCCGGCTGACCGACACCGCCGCGCGCTACGGCGGCGACGAATTCATGCTGGTGCTGCCGGAGACGGATCTCGCCGGCGCCGAGGAAGTGGCCCAGCGCATCCGGACGCACATGGCGACGATGGCGATCGAGCGCGCGCCGAACCTGCGCTGCACCGTCAGCCTGGGCGCGGCCGAGGCCGATCGCGAAATCGCCAACGTCGAAGTCTGGATCCAGCAGGCCGACGCCGCGCTCTATCGCGCCAAGGCCGCCGGCCGCAATCGCTTCGAGGCCGCCCCGCGGATCGAACCCGCGGCGAAACCCGGCTAGTC
>JBDTVU010000180.1:0-5927 GCA_040007035.1 Betaproteobacteria bacterium
TCGTTCAACGTCGGCATGAATTCGGTGCCGAGCCTGGATGCCGGATACAGACTGATCACCAATGCAGCGATGGCCAGAACGATGGTTGTCTTCTTCCACCGCATCACCCAGGCAATGACCGGACGGTAGATCCAGATCAGGAAGCGGTTCACCGGATTCTTTGCCTCCGGCATGATCCTGCCCCGTATGAACAGGATCATCAGCACCGGAACCAGCGTCACCGACAGCAGTGCGGCACCGGCCATCGCGAAGGTCTTGGTGTAGGCGAGCGGGGAGAACATGCGTCCCTCCTGCGCCTCCAGCGTGAACACCGGCAGGAACGACACGGTGATGATGAGCAGCGAGAAGAACAGCGCCGGCCCGACCTCCTTGCAGGCGTCGATCATCGCCTCCAGCCGCGACCCGCCCTCGGGCATGCGCTCGATGTGCTTGTGCGCGTTCTCGATCATCACGATGGCGGCGTCGACCATGGCGCCGATGGCGATCGCGATGCCGCCGAGGCTCATGATGTTCGAATTCATTCCCAGGAGGCGCATTGCGATGAACGCGATCAGGACGCCGACGGGCAGCATCACGATGGCGACAAGCGCGCTTCGCAAGTGCAGCAGGAACACGATGCATACGGCGGCGACGATGACGCTTTCCTCGAGCAGCGTGCGCTTGAGGGTCTCGATCGCCCGGTGGATGAGGTCCGATCGGTCGTAGACGGTCACCACCTCCACGCCTTCCGGCAACCCGGAAGCCACTTCGGCGATCTTGGCCTTGATGTTGTGGATGACTTCGAGGGCGTTCTGGCCGTAGCGCGACATCGCGATGGCCGAGACGACTTCTCCCTCGCCGTTGAGTTCGGACACCCCCCTGCGCTCATCCGGCCCCATCTCCACCCGTGCGATGTCACGGATCAGGACCGGCGTCCCCTTGTCGCTCTTGACCACGAGCGACTCGATGTCGGCCATGCCGCGGAGATAACCCTTACCGCGCACCATGTACTCGGTTTCAGCCATCTCGACGACGCGGCCGCCGACGTCGCGGTTGGAGTCGCGGATGACCTGCGTCACCTTGGCCAGCGGAATCCCGTAGGAACGGAGCTTCATCGGATCCACGACCACCTGGTACGTCTGGACGAAACCGCCGATGCTGGCGACCTCGGCCACGCCCTGGGCCTTGGCGAGCTGGTAGCGAAGGTACCAATCCTGGATCGTGCGCAATTCGGCAAGGTTCTTCTTCGCGCTGACGACCGCATACTGAAACACCCAGCCCACGCCGGTCGCGTCGGGTCCCAGTTGCGGCGATACGCCCTTGGGAAGGCGGCCGGAGGCGAAGTTCAGATACTCCAGCACGCGCGACCGCGCCCAGTAGATGTCGGTGCCGTCCTCGAAGATGACGTAGACGAACGAAGCGCCGAAAAACGAAAAGCCCCGCACCACCTTTGACTTGGGCACCGACAGCATCGCCGTGGTCAGCGGATAGGTGACCTGGTCCTCGACGACCTGCGGTGCCTGGCCGGGGTATTCGGTGTAGATGATGACCTGAACGTCGGAGAGGTCGGGGATGGCATCGAGCGGCGTCTTGACCACCGCATAGATGCCGCCGACGGTGACGAAGATCGTCGCCAATATCACGAGGAAGCGGTTCCGCGCCGACCACTCGATGATCTTGCCCAGCATGGCGTTGTCTCTCAGTGGCCTTGTTGAGCGGCGGGCTTGGTTTCGGTGCCGGTGGTTCCGCCGCGCACGACTTTCGTGATCACCCATTCGCCGGGTGATCGTTCGACGAACTCGAAGGCGATCGCCGCTCCGGGCTTCAGGCCCGCGAGCAACGCGTCGTTGGCGGCCTTGAAGTCCATCGTCATTCCGGGCCACTTCAGCGATTCGACCGGGCCGTGCGCAATCGAGAGTGTTCCGGATTTGGCATCCAGCGCTTGAATCGTGCCCTCCGCACGATGACCGACCACGGCGGCTTTGGTGCCAAGCGCCATTGCGATCGTGCCGGCGGCTGTTGCGGACGCGGTACCGGCTGCGGCGACCGTGGACGCCGTCGCGGCCCCGACCGCGGCGTCTGGCGTTCCTCCTTGCGCGGAAACGCCGAACCCACCGACCGCGGCCTTGAGATTGCTTTCCGCGTCGATCAGGAAATTGGCGGCGACGACAACCGGTTCGCCCTCTTTGACACCGTCCATCACCTCGACGTAGCTGTCGGTTCGGCTTCCGAGCTTCACTTCGCGCGGCTCGAAGCGCCCTTCCGCGAGCTGGACGAGAACGATGCGGCGCGTGCCGCTGTCGATGACGGCCGAAATCGGCACCGTCAGCACCTTGCCCTTGCCGGCGACCGGCAGCTCGACCTGCGCGAACATCGCCGGCTTGAGCAGCAGGCCGGGATTGACGATCTCGAGCCGCACCGGGACCGTTCGGGTCTCCGGTTTCAGCGTCGGATAGACATAGGTGATCCTTCCTTCGAAGATCCGATCCGGGTACGCGGTGATGCTGACTTTGGCCTTGCTGCCGATGGTGACGGACGCAATGTCCTGTTCGTACACGTCCGCCATGACCCACACGGAGGACAGATCCGCGACTTGATACAGGGAATCCCCGGGCATGAAACGCATGCCCTGCACGGCCTTCTTTTCCATCACGATGCCGGACACCGGTGAGCGGAACGTCAGCGTTCGCCGGGTCTCGCCAGACTGGGTCAGCGCCCGTACCTGCTCCTCGGAGATGTCCCAGTTCTTGAGTCGCGCCAGGCTCGAGTCGGCGAGGCGTTTCATGCTGGCCTGCGGATCGGCGCCGGCATCCTTGAGCGAATTCACGGCTTCGCTGGCGATCGCATATTCGCGCTGCGCCGACACCAGCTCCGGGCTGTACACTTCGAACAGCGGCTGGCCCTTGCTTACAGGCTGACCGGTGGCATTGACGAACAGCTGCTCCACCCAGCCTTCGAACTTGGGCGCGATCGCGAAGACGCGGCGTTCGTCGACTTCGATGCGGCCGACGGCTTTGACCACCTTGTCCAGCGCACGCATCGTCACGGGTTCGCTGCGGACGCCGAGCTTCTGCACCTTGTCCGTGCTGATCCTGATCTGGTTGCCGCCCGCGTCGGGCTCGTCACCATCGTAGACGGCGACGTAGTCCATGCCCATCGGGTCCTTCTTCGGGACCGGGGACGTGTCGGGCAGCCCCATCGGGTTGCGGTAGTAGAGGACCTTGCGAGCTGCCTTCGCCGCACTGCCGGCAGGTGGTGTGGCAGTCGCCGATGGATCAGGACCGGCGGTCTGCGAGCGCGAGCCCCACAGGTACCCGCCGCCAAGTCCGACGGCGACGGCGACCGCGATCGCCAGTGCAACCGCTCCCGATCTCATAGATCCTCTCCCAACAGACGTTCGATCGTGGCGAGCCTGGCCTGCGCATCCGCCTGCGCCTTGAGCAGGTCCTGCCGCGACTTCCGGATCTGCCGTTGCGCGTCGAGCAATGTCGCGAAATCGACCTTTCCGGTTTCGTAGCCGACGAGCGCCGCCTGCAGCGTCGCCTCGGCCTGGGGCAGCAGGCTGTTCGTGGTCAGGATGTCGATCCGGCGCGCCGCGTTCAGCCCGGCAATGTTCTCGTAGAGCTCTCCCAGCAGACGGTTGGCCGACGCGTCCTTGCGCGACCGTGCTGCCGACAGCATCGCTTCGGCTTCGGATTCCTGGTGACGCCGGGTTTCCTGCTGGAAGGGGATGTTCACTTCGAGCATCACCTCCCACTCGCGGATGCGCGAACCCATCTGGACCGGAGAGACACCGACGACGAAATCCGGGTACCGGTTCCGGTAGGTGAGGTCGCGGTTCTTCTCGGCAGCGCGGATGCGCGCGTCGTCGGTGAACAACTGCGGGTTGCGGCTGCGCAACCGGTCTGCCAGCGCGTCGGGATCGATTTTCGCGGGCGCCGGCACGGGGCGCAGTCGCTCGGGCGTCGCCAGCGGCGCCGACGTGCGACGGGCAAGCAGGCTGTTCAGCGTGGCCTGCAATCCGTCCCGTTCGCTTTCCAGCATCAACAGCTCGCCCTGCATCGACGTGAGCTCGACCTGGGCGCGGATGGCGTCCTGCTGCGGCACCAGTCCGCCCGCGTATCGCACCTGCGCGATCTGCTCGAGCCGGCCGAGGAGGTCGAGAATTTCGCGGAGCAGCAGTTCGTTGCGAACGGTCGCGTAATAGCGCGCGTAGGCCGTCTTGACGCTCGCGGCGAGTTCGGCCCAGGTCATCGCCGCGCGACCCTGGGCCTGTTCAGCATCCGCCTCGGCGACATCGCGCTTCAAGTCGCGCTTGCCCCAGAAGGGAAGCGGCTGTGCCAGCGTGTACTTGGTGCTGCCTACCTTGTTCGGCAGCAGGCTTGGGCGTGCGTCGGTACCGGCATTGGTGATGTTCTGCAGTTCGGTGCGGAATAACGGATCGGCAAGCGCACCCGCCGGATACACACGCTGTGCCGCGGCGTCGGCCTCACTTCGCATCGCTGCGTATTCCGGGTTGGCGCGCGCGTACTCGAGCAGACCGTCGACGCTGGCGCCCAGCCGCTCGACATTCGACTGCGCGGCGGCCGGCAGAACCGCACATGCCGCAACCAGCGTCACCCATCGAAGCATTCCGGTCACTTTCATTCGGCGCCTCCCGCCGCGCGCGCGTTCCGCCGCCGGCGCGCACGGGCGCCGCCTCGTTCGCACGGAGGAGCGCGGTGCGGTCGGTGGCGTTGGCATGGGACTATGGGGGGCGAGTATGCAACAGATCGGCGTCCCGCGGCCCGGCGCAGGGCAGAACGGCGGCGAGATGATGCGCTAGTTCGTCGCCTGCAGGGCGACGACGGTCAGCGTGCCGTTGATGTTCTCGGCGACGAACCGGATCCGGCTGCCTTCCTTGACCCCGTCGATCAGCGAGGGCTCCTTGAGCCGGAAGGTCATCGTCATCTTCGGCATGCCGAGATTGACGAGCGGTCCGTGCGCGATCGTCAACGCGCCCGCCTGCCGGTCGATCCGCTTCACGACGCCGTCGGTCATCGGGACGGCCTTCACCGGCGCGGCGGCGGGGGGGGATGCCATCATCCCGGCGTGGTCGTGCTGGGCCAGTGCCGTGAGCGGCAGCATGGACAGGACGGCGAGAACGGCGACGATCGTACGCTGCATGATGGAATCTCCGTGGTGGTCAGTGTTGAGCGAAAGTGCGGACCGAACCGTTGTTCTGTACGAGCAGGACGTCGTACGGCACCGGACGCGGGCTTTCCATCCCCGGAGAACCGTTCGGCATGTTGGGTACCGCAAGTCCGAGCGCCTTCGGCTTCTCGGCCAGCAGCCGCTTGATGTCGGACGCCGGCACATGGCCCTCGACGACGTAGCCGCCGACGACGGCGGTGTGGCAGGCCGAAAACCCATCCCACATGCCGAGCCGGCGTCGCTCGGCACCCACGTCGGCCACATCGTGCGTGGTCACCGTGAAACCCTGCTGCCGCATGTGCTCGGCCCAGCGCGTGCAGCACCCGCAGGTGGCGCTCTTGTAGACGGTGACCGTCGGCAGGTCGGCCGCGGCGGCCGCCGGTCCCTGCAGCAAGGCGACGAGCAGCAGCGCGTACAGGAGGGAGGGGAGATTCGGTGTCATTTTCGCAATCCTTGCCAGTCGGTTGGCGGGAAGAAGGGGGGATCGTACGGGTGCTCCATCGTTCCCGGTTTGATCCACCGCAAGAGGCGAAATCGGTGGCAAGCCGGGCACAGATGCGATTTTGCTGTCGCTTGTCCGACCCGAAGCTGACAGTACAATTACAAATCGGTAATCGACGTTGCCGGTCCGGTTCGGGCGGGCACAATTGCGGTGCATGGCGATTGCCGTGGGGAACGACCATGAAGATCCTCGTCGTCGAAGACGAACCGAAGACCGGCAACTATCTGAAGCAGGGCCTGACCGAGGCCGGGTT
>JBDTVU010000181.1:0-5900 GCA_040007035.1 Betaproteobacteria bacterium
ACCGGCCTGTCACGCCGGGGGTCGCGGGTTCGAGTCCCGTCCACTCCGCCAATAACGAAGGGCGAACGCGAGTTCGCCCTTTTTGACTTCACCGGCAGCGGCTGCCGCCCACCGAGCGCATCGCATGTTCGATATCGTCAGCAAGCACAAAACCCTCGTCCAGATTGTCCTGGCGCTGATCACGCTTCCGTTCATGTTCTTCGGCGCCTACGACTACTTCCGTGCCGGCGACCCGGCCGCCGAGGTGGCGACGATCGGCAGCGACAAGGTCTCGCGGGCCGAGTTCGAAGCGGCGATGCGCGAGCAGCAGGACCGGATGCGGCAGACGCTCGGGCGCAATTTCGACCCGACGATGTTCGACAGCCCCGAGGTGAAGTACGCCGTGCTCGAGAACGTCGTCAACCAGCGGCTGCTGGAGGGCAAGGCGAAGCAGCAGGCGTTTCGCGTTTCCGACGCGCAGCTCCAGCAGTTCATCGCCGAGATGCCGGCGTTCCAGGACAACGGACGGTTCTCGCCGGACCGTTACCGGCAGGCGCTGGCGAACCAGAACATGACGTCGGCGATATTCGAGGACCGGCTGCGCCGCGAGCTCACGCTCTCTCCGTTGCAGGAGTCGCTCGAGCTCGGCAACATCGTCGCCCGGGCCAGCGGCGAACGCTATCTCGCGCTGCTCGAGCAGCGCCGCGAGGTCGCCATCGCAACCGTCGACGCCGAGCCGCTCGCCAAGGACGTCAAGGTCGACGACGCGCAGGCCAAGACCTACTACGAGGCGAACCCGGATGCGTTCCGGACGCCGGAGCAGGCACAGTTCGAGTACCTGCTGCTGACCCAGGAGGCGCTGGCCGGAAATTCCGTCGTCGATGCGGCCGACGTCCGCAAGCAGTACGCGGAAAACGCCAAGGCGTGGACTCGGCCCGAGGAGCGCTCCGCCGCGCACATCCTCATCGCCGTCAAGCCGGATGCCCCGGACGACCAGAAGGCGGCGGCGAAGAAGAAGGCCGAGGAGATCGCCGCGCAGGTGAAGGCGAACCCGGCGAAATTCGCCGAGCTGGCGAAGCAGGTCTCGCAGGATCCCGGGTCCGCGCAGCAGGGCGGCGACCTCGGCAGCAATCCGCGCGGGACAATGGTCAAGCCGTTCGACGACGCAATGTTCGCGATGAAGCCGGGCGAGATCGCGGGGCCGGTGCAGACCGACTTCGGCTGGCACGTGATCAAGCTTAATGCGATCGCGCCGGCGGCGACGCGGCCCTTCGACGAGGTCAAGGGGCAGATCGAGTCCGACCTCAGGCGGCAGCGTGCGGCGCAGAAGTTCGCCGACGCCGCCGACAAGCTGCAGAACCTCGTCTACGAACAGGCCGATTCGCTGGCCGGCGCGGCGAAGGAACTCGGCCTGCCGGTGCAGAAGTCGCCGCTGGCGACCCGGTCGGAGGCGCAGGAAATCGCCCGCGGCAACGCCAAGTTCGTCGCCGCGCTGTTCGCTCCGGAATCGGTGCAGGCGAAGCGCAACACCGAGGCGATCGAGATCGGACCCGGGGCGCTGATCGCGGGCCGGATCGTCGAGTACAAGCCCGCTGCGCCGCGCCCGTTCGACGAGGTGAAGGACGAGATCCACCGCCAGCTCGTCGCGAAAGGCGCAAGCGAGGTTGCGCAGAAGGTCGGCCGCGAGAAGCTCGCACTGCTCGAGCAGGGCAAGAGCGCGAAGGACGCCGGCGTCACCTTCGGCAGGACGGTGGCGGTGGGCCGCAACCAGGCGCAGCCCGGTTTTCCGCCGGACGCGCTGACGCGGATCTTCCGGGTCGATCCGGCCAAGGTGCCGCAGTACATCGGCGCCGGCAACGAGCGCGGCGGCTACTCGATATTCAAGGTCGAAAAGGTCGTGTCGCCGGCCGAGCCGGACGCGGCGCGCGTCGCCGCGTCGTCGTCCCGCGTCGGCGCGCAGATCGGCCGCGAGATCTACATGGCGTACGTCGGTACGCTGAAGGCGAAAGCCGACGTGAAGATCAACCAGTTGGCCCTCGAGAAGAAGTGACCGCCGCCCCGGTTGCGGTCGGCGCATGCGCCGGCGGCACCACGCGGCAAAACGGCGACCCGCGGGTCGCCGTTGCCGTTTTCGGGACCGCGGTCGCGATCAGCCGGAACAGAGTTCGCGCAGTTGCAACTGCAGCCGCTCGCGGTCCGCCTTGCGGGTGGCGTCGTCGACTTGGACTTGCTCACCCTTCTCGTTGATCCGGTAGATCGGCAGGTCGGACTCGAGCCCGCGCAGCCGCGACCGCGCCTGCGCGCAGGCTTCCTCCTTCTTCGCGGCGTCGGTGCGCGCCTTGCCGGCCTTCTTCTCCTGCTCGACGCGTTGCGACTGGCGCTGCTTCAGCTCGGCGTCGCGGTTGGCGTTGTCCTTCGCCGCATTGGGATTCGCCGGCGGCGCCGGCGGCCTGACGATTTCGGCCTTGATGTCGCCGGGCGGCGGCAGGTCGGAGTAGACGACACGGCCGCTGGCATCGGTCCACTTGTAGAGCGCGGCCGCGGCCGGGACGGCGACGGCGAGAAGGCCGAGCGCAAGCGACAGCGCGAGCGCGCGAGGCGTGGGTCGTCGCGGCAGCGGAGTTCGACAGGGCATCGGCGGGCCTCGGTGCGCTTTATGACGTTGGCAAGGTAATCCAACGGCGCGGCGTCGTCAAACCTCTCCGCCGCCGGCGCGGCGCAAGGTCGGCGTTGGTCGGCCGCGCCGGCGCGGGTATAATCGGTCTTTGCGCAGAGGAGTTCCCGTCATGCGTGTCGTCAGGAAAGCGCTGACCTTCGACGACGTCCTGCTCGTTCCTGCCCATTCCCTCGTCGTTCCCCGCGACGTTTCGCTGCAAACCCGCCTCACCCGGAGCATCACGCTCAACATCCCGCTGATGTCCGCGGCGATGGACACCGTCACCGAGGCGCGGCTCGCGATCGCCATCGCGCAGGAGGGCGGCCTCGGCGTCGTCCACAAGAACATGTCGCCGGCGAAGCAGGCGGCCGAGGTGGCGAAGGTCAAGCGGTTCGAGAGCGGCGTGGTCAAGGACCCGATCGTGATTCCGCCGACGATGTCGGTGCGCGAGCTGCTGGCGCTGACCCGCCATCACCGGATCTCGGGCGTGCCCGTAGTCGAAGGTCGCAAGCTCGTCGGCATCGTCACCAATCGCGACACGCGGTTCGAGACGAATCTCGACCAGCCGGTGGCCAACATCATGACCAAGGGCGACCGGCTGGTGACGGTCCCCGAGGGCACCGAGCTCGACCAGGCAAAAGCGCTGATGCATCGCCACCGGCTGGAGCGCGTGCTGGTGGTCAACGCCGCAATGGAGCTGCGCGGCCTCATCACCGTCAAGGACATCCTGAAGGCGACCGAGCATCCGCTCGCGTGCAAGGACGAGCTGGGGCGCCTGCGCGCCGGTGCCGCGGTCGGCGTGGCGACCGACAACGAGGAGCGGGTCGAGCTCCTCGTCGCGGCCGGCGTCGACGTCATCGTCGTCGACACCGCGCACGGGCATTCGCAGGGCGTGCTCGACCGCGTGCAGTGGGTGAAGAAGAAATTTCCGCAGGTGCAGGTCATCGGCGGCAACATCGCCACGGCGGCCGGTGCGAAGGCGCTCGCCGACCACGGCGCCGACGGCGTCAAGGTCGGCATCGGACCGGGCTCGATCTGCACGACGCGGATCGTCGCCGGCGTCGGCGTGCCGCAGATCTCCGCCATCCAGCACGCGATCGAGGGGGTCGGTGCGCTCGGCATCCCGGCGATCGCCGACGGCGGCATCCGCTACTCGGGCGACATCGCAAAGGCGATCGCCGCTGGTGCATCGGTGGTGATGATGGGGAGCCTGTTCGCGGGCACCGAGGAGTCGCCCGGCGACATCGAGCTCTACCAGGGCCGCTCGTACAAGGGCTACCGGGGGATGGGATCGCTCGGCGCCATGCAGCAGGGGAGCTCCGACCGCTATTTCCAGGAACTCGAGGCCGAGGGCAACGCCGAAAAGCTGGTGCCCGAGGGGATCGAGGGCCGGGTGCCGTTCAAGGGCCCGCTGCTCAACGTGATCCACCAGTTGATGGGCGGGCTGCGCGCGGCGATGGGGTACTGCGGCTGCAGCACGGTCCACGAGCTCTCCATCCGCGCCGAGTTCGTCGAGATCACGTCGGCCGGCATCCGCGAGTCCCACGTCCACGACGTCCAGATCGTGAAGGAAGCGCCGAACTACCGGGTCGAATGACGCCCTCGCAGGCGAGGCCGGCGCGAGCCGGCCTTTTGCAATGCGCGGCATTCCCCACGGACCGTTGAAAAGAACGCATGGCCGCCTCGTCCCACTCGAAGATCCTGATTCTCGATTTCGGCGCGCAGTACACGCAGCTCATCGCGCGCCGGCTGCGCGAGTCGCACGTCTATTGCGAGATCCACCCGTTCGACGTCGGCGACGAGTTCGTCCGCACGTTCGCGCCGCGCGGCATCGTCCTGTCCGGCGGACCGGAAAGCGTCACCGAGGGCGACACGCCGAGGGCGCCGGACGCCGTCTGGTCGCTCGGCGTGCCGGTCCTCGGCATCTGCTACGGGATGCAGACGATGGCGGCGCAGTTGGGCGGCACCGTCGAGGCCGGCCATGTGCGCGAGTTCGGATACGCCGAGGTCCGCGCCCGCGGCCACACGGCGCTGCTCGAAGGCCTGCAGGACCGCGCCAACGCCGAGGGCCATGGGCTGCTCGACGTGTGGATGAGCCACGGCGACAAGGTGACCGCGCTGCCGCCGGGCTTCGAGCTCGCCGGCTCGTCGGCAACCTGCGCGATCGCGGCGATGGCCGATCAGACGCGGCGCTTCTACGCGGTGCAGTTCCATCCCGAAGTCACGCATACGAAGCAGGGCGCGGCGATCCTCGCCCGCTTCGCGCACACGATCTGCGGCTGCGGGCAGGACTGGAACATGGCCGATTACGTCGGCGAGGCCGTTGCCTCGATCCGGGGGCAGGTCGGCGCCGAGGAAGTGATCCTCGGCCTGTCGGGAGGCGTCGATTCGTCGGTCGCCGCGGCGCTGATCCACAAGGCGATCGGCGACCGGCTCACCTGCGTGTTCGTCGACCACGGCCTGCTGCGCCTGAACGAGGCCGAGCAGGTGATGGACACGTTCGCCCGCAACCTCGGCGTGCGGGTGATCCACGTCGACGCCACCGACGCGATGTACGGCGCGCTCGCCGGCGTCGCCGACCCCGAGCAGAAGCGCAAGCTGATCGGCCGGATGTTCGTCGACGTGTTCCAGCACGAGGCGGCGAAGCTGCCGAACGCGAAATGGCTGGCGCAGGGGACGATCTACCCGGACGTCATCGAGTCAGCCGGCGCGCGGACGAAGAAGGCGCACTCGATCAAGTCGCACCACAACGTCGGCGGGTTGCCCGAGACGCTGCACCTGAAGCTGCTCGAACCGCTGCGCGAGCTGTTCAAGGACGAGGTGCGCGAGCTCGGGCTCTCGCTCGGCCTCCCGCGCGAAATGGTGTTCCGGCATCCGTTCCCCGGTCCCGGGCTCGGCGTGCGCATCCTGGGCGAGGTCACCCGCCCGCACGCCGACCTGCTGCGCCGCGCCGATGCGATCTTCATCGACGAGCTGCGCCTTGCCCGCGACGGTGCGGGGAAGAGCTGGTACGACCTCACCGCGCAGGCGTTCGCGGTGTTCCTGCCGGTGCGTTCGGTCGGGGTGATGGGCGACGGCCGCACCTACGAGCACGTCGTCGCGCTGCGGGCGGTGCAGACGACTGACTTCATGACCGCGCACTGGGCGCCGCTGCCGCACGAGCTGCTGGCGAAGGTGTCGAGCCGGATCATCAACGAGGTGCGCGGCATCAACCGCGTCACCTACGACATCTCGAGCAAGCCGCCGGCGACGATCGAGTGGGAGT
>JBDTVU010000182.1:0-5884 GCA_040007035.1 Betaproteobacteria bacterium
GTCAGTACCCGATGCCGAGCCGCCGGTAGAGGAAGCCGAGCAGCCACGCCGGGCCGACAAGGAGGAACCGGACGTCCTCGACGAACGACGGCTTCTTCCCTTCGATCCGATGCCCGATGAACTGGCCGATCCACGCCAGCACGAACACGGCGAGCGCGACCGTGAGCGTGTTCGCCTTCAGCGCCGTCAGCGGCCAGACCATCACCGCGGTGACGACGAGCATGCCGAGCGCGAGCGGCACCGACAGCCAGACGTAGAACGCGAGCGCCGCGGCGATGAACACGGACGCGGCGACCGGCGAGGCCGACCACAGCAGCGCCAGCAGGCTCCACGTGATCAGCGGGACGCACACCCAGTGGATCGCCTTGTTCGCCGGATGCCGATGCGATTCGCCGTAGTGCTCGAACAGTTCGTCGACCTTGCGCACTCGCCCTCCCCCGCATCCGGCGTTCCGGTCGATGGTGGCACGCGGTCGCGTGACCGTCCACCCCGCCGTCGCGACCGGTGCCATGCGCTATAATTTCGCTGCGGCAGACTGCCCGGTGTCCGGTACACCAAAGGGCGGCGTCGACCGCGCTGCGCCATCCTTGGAGGAGTCATGATCCGCACAGCCCGCCGCTTCTTCACGCTCGCGTCGCTCGTCGTCGCGTCCGCCGTTTCGCTGCCTGCATCGGCGGCGGAAACTTTTGTCAACGTACTCACCGGCGGCACCAGCGGCGTCTACTATCCGCTCGGCGTCGCGCTCGCCAGCAACATCGGCAAGGAGATGCCCGCGCTCAAGACGTCGGTGCAGGCGACGAAGGCGTCGGTCGAGAACCTGAACCTGCTGCAGGCGGGCCGCGGCGAGATCGCGTTCACGCTGGGCGATTCTCTGTCCGACGCATGGAAGGGCAACGAGGAAGCCGGATTCAAGACGCCGCTGAAGAAGCTGCGCGGCATCGCGGCCATCTATCCCAACTACATCCAAATCGTCGCCCGCGCCGACGCCGGCATCAAGTCGATCGCCGACCTCAAGGGCAAGAAGATCTCGGTCGGCGCGCCGAAGTCGGGCACCGAACTCAACGCACGTACCATTCTCGCTGCGGCGGGCATCACGTACAAGGATTTCGCCAAGGTCGAGTACCTTCCGTTCGGCGAATCGGTCGAGCTGATGAAGAACCGGCAACTCGATGTCACGCTGCAGTCGGCCGGGCTCGGCGTGTCGGCGCTGCGCGACCTCGCGACGTCGGTCGACATCGTCGTCGTCGCAATCCCGCCCGACGTCATCAAGAAGACCGGCGACCCCGCGTTCCTGCCGGCGACGATTCCCGCCAACACCTACCGCGGTCAGACCGCGGACGTGCCGGCGGCTGCGGTCCAGAACTATCTCGTCACGCACGACGGCGTCAGCACCGAGACCGTGTACGGGATGACGAAGGCGCTGTGGACCGGGCTCGACCAGCTCGTCGCCGCGCACTCGGCGGCCAAATCGATCGATGCCAAGCACGCGCTCGACGGCATGCCGTTGCCGCTGCACCCCGGCGCCGAGAAGTACTACAAGGAAATCGGCCTGCTGAAATGACCGCGCCCGCGGTACCGGAGGCCCACACGCAGGCCGCCGAGGCGGCGTTCGACGAGACTGGCGTCAAGCGGGAGTTGACGGGCCTGGCGTGGAAGGTCGTCGCCGGCAGCGCGCTCGCGTTCTCCGCGTACCAACTGCTGATCGCGGCGTTCAGCCCGCTGTCGAGCCTGACGACGCGCTCGCTGCACGTCGGGTTCCTGCTGCTGCTCGCGTTCCTGATTCATCCGGTCTCGTCCAGGGCCGATCGCCTCCGGATCGTCTGGTACGACGCGCTGCTCGCCACGCTCGCGTTCGCGCTCGCGCTGTATCACTGGGTATTCGAGGCCGAGCTAATCCAGCGCTCCGGCGACCCCAGCACCGCCGACCTCGTCGTCGGCACCGTGGTGATCCTCCTGCTGTTCGAAGGCGCGCGCCGGGTGCTCGGGCTGGCGCTGCCGATCATCTGCGCGACGTTCCTCGCCTACGGCCTGTTCGGCCAGTACCTGCCCGCCGCCATCGCCCACCGCGGCTACGGCTTCGACCAGATCGTCGGTGCGCTGTACCTCGGCACCGAAGGCATCTACGGCATCCCGACGCTGGTGTCGGCCACCTACATCTTCCTTTTCATCCTGTTCGGCAGCTTCCTCGAGCACGCCGGGATGATCAACCTGTTCAACAACATCGCGCTCGGTTTCGTCGGCCACGCGCGCGGCGGGCCGGCGAAGGTCGCGGTGATCTCGTCCGGGATGATGGGCACGATCTCCGGTTCCGGCGTCGCCAACGTGCTCACCGTCGGCCAGTTCACGATCCCGCTGATGAAGCGCTTCGGCTATTCGTCGGTCTTCGCCGGGGCCGTCGAGGCCACGTCGAGCATGGGCGGCCAGATCATGCCGCCGGTGATGGGCGCCGTCGCGTTCATCATGGCGGAGACGCTCAACGTTCCCTACGTCGCCGTGGTCAAGGCGGCGGTGATCCCGGCAGTCCTCTACTACGCGACGGCCTTCTGGATGGTGCACCTCGAGGCCGGGCGTGCCGGGCTCACCGGCCTGCCGAAATCCGAGTGCCCGAACCCGTGGGAGGCGATCCGGCTGAAGTGGTATCTGCTGCTGCCGCTCGCGGTGCTCGTGTTCATGCTGTTCGACGGCTTCACGCCGATGTTCTCCGGCATCGTCGGACTGGCGCTCACCGCGGTGCTGATCCTCGGCGTCGGCATTGCATCCGGGTTCGGCTCGACGCTGTTCCGGGTCGTGTTCTGGGTGATTCTCGGCTTCGGCACGGCCAGCTTCTTCAAGTACGGGATCTGGCCGATCGTGGTGATGATCTCGACGCTGGTCGCGGTGAACTTCGTGATCAAGGGCGGCCGCGACACGCTGGCCATCATGCGCGGCAGCCTGATCGACGGCGCGAGGCAGGCGATCGCCGTCGGCGTCGCCTGCGCGATCGTCGGCGTCATCATCGGCGTGCTGACGCTGACCGGCGCCGCGTCGAATTTCGCCGCCTTCGTGCTCGAGATCGGCGCGAAAAGCCTTTTCCTGTCGCTGCTCCTGACGATGGCCGTCTGCCTGGTGCTCGGGATGGGCATTCCGACGATCCCCAACTACATCATCACCAGCGCGATCGCCGCGCCGGCGCTGCTGAAGCTCGGCGTGCCGCTGATCGTGTCGCACATGTTCGTGTTCTATTTCGGCATCATGGCCGACCTGACGCCGCCGGTGGCGCTGGCGGCCTTCGCTGCGGCGTCGATCGCCAAGGCATCGCCGATGAAGATCGGCTGGAAGGCCACGCACATCGCGATCGCCGGCTTCGTGATCCCGTACATGGCCGTCTACGATCCGTCGCTGATGCTGCAGACCGGCACGGTGCTCGACACGCTTTACGTCGTCGCCAAGGCGCTGCTCGCGATCGGCCTGTGGGGCGGCGCGGCCGTCGGCTTCCTCTGGAGCCCGTTGAACCCGGTCGAGCGGATCGTGTCCACGGTCGCCGCCGGTCTGCTCGTCGCGGCGGTGCCGCTGACCGACGAGATCGGCTTCGCGCTGGGGGCCGCGTTGCTCCTCTGGCACGCTTGGCGCACTCGGGCGCGCCGTCGCGTCACCGGCGCCTGACCCCGCGCCAACTCCGCCGGAACGCGGCGTGAACGCGGTGTGCCTCGTCGTCGCCGGCATCGTCCGCGCGACGCTTCCGGGGGACGAGTTCACGCTTGCCTGGGACCACTCGGTGCAGAAGACGCGCTGGGAAGAGCGCTACCGCGTCGACGGCGACCGCCTGCGGCTGGTCGAAGCACGCGTCGAGGGCACCGGCGCCGGCATGGAGCCGCCGCCTTCCGCCGTCCTGCGCAACGGTGCCTGGACGTGGCAGCCGGGCACGCTGCTGCCCGAGCTACGGCTGGCGCTGTCGCCTTACACGACCGACTACACCCTGTGCTGGCAGGACCGTTGCCGGACGCTCGGCGACCTCGTCGCGCCGGCGGCCGCGGACACCACCGTCGTCGTCCGGCCCTGTGCCGAAACGACGGCGAGAGCGCCCTTGCCTCCAGCGTGACCCATGTCACCGACGGCGGAGGCGCGCGCGGCCATCATCCCGATTTGACCCCGGGAGCATCCACCATGCAAAACGCCTACGCCTTCGGCAAGCCGGTCGCCCTGCCCTTCGACCACGCGGTCGAACGGGTGACGCAGGAACTCGCCAAGGAGGGCTTCGGCGTCCTCACCGACATCGACGTCGCGGCGACGATGAAGAAGAAGCTCGACAAGGAGATGCCGCCGTACCGGATCCTCGGCGCGTGCAATCCGCCGTTCGCCGCGCAGGCGATCGACGCGGAGGCGTCCATCGGTCTGCTGATGCCGTGCAACGTCGTCGTCCGCCAGGATGCGGGCGGCGGCGTCCACGTCGACTTCCTCGATCCGCGCCCGCTGTTCGGGCTCGTCGGCCGCGCCGAAGTTCAGTCGCTCGCCACCGAAGTGCGCGCGCGACTGATCCGGGTGATGGCCGCGCTCTGACGCGCCGGGACGTCAACCTGCCGCGACCAGATCCGGCCGCGGCGTCCGCCGTTCGATGACACTGACGCGCGTCGGAAACGCGCACTGCCGACGATCGAGGAAATAGTTGCGCAGCGTCCGGCCGATCGTCCGGAACGCGATCTCCTCCCACGGAATCTCGTCCTCGCGGAAGAGCCGAACTTCGAGGCTCTCGGGTCCCGCTGCATAGTCGAGGTCGAGGAGCCGCGCCCGGAACATCAGGTAGACTTGGCTGATGTGCGGCAGGCTGATCATAGTGTAGAGGGCGCCGAGCTCGACCCGCGCGCCGGCCTCTTCCATCGTTTCGCGCGCGGCCCCGGCGAACACCGTTTCGCCGTTCTCGAGGAAACCCGCGGGCAGCGTCCACAGCCCGTGCCGCGGCTCAATCGCACGCTTGCACAGCAGCACCCGGTCTTCCCACTCGGGGAGGCAGCCGACGACGACCTTGGGATTCTGGTAGTGGATCGTCCCGCAGTCGCCGCAGACGAAGCGCGGCAGGTGGTCGCCGGCGGGGATCAGGAATTCGACGCGGGCGCTGCCGCAGGCGCTGCAGAATCTCATCGGCCGATTATGCCGCCGGCGCCGCAGCGCGCACAACGACGGCGACCGCGCCGCCCGCCCGGACAGGCCGTCGTGTTCCCGGGCACGACTATTGCGAGGGAACCGGATAGGCCCGGCTGCGGTCGCATACAATTCACGACCCCGGCCACGTCCGCCCGGCCGGGGCGCCCTTGTCCGAGGATCTGTCGCCGATGTCGTCCGAAACTACCACCGCGCCCAGTCGCCGCGCCCAGCGGCTGCCCGCCGCGCGAAGGCTGCGGCGCTCCGGTTTCATCGCGCTGCTGGCGCTCGTCGTCACCGCCACCGCCGGCTGCGTCTTCCTCGAGGTGAAGGAGCGCGAGCTCGTCTACCGCGCGGTCCGCGACGACGCCCGGACACCGGCGACGGCCGGCCTTGCATTCGACGATGTCTGGCTCAACGTCGCCCGCACCGACGGGCCCGGCGACGAGCGCATCCACGCGTGGTGGGTGCCGGCACGCGCTGCCTCGCCGACGATCCTCTACCTGCACGGCGTCCGCTGGAGTCTCGGCAACAACGTATTCCGGATCGCGCGGCTGCACGAGCTCGGCTTCAACGTGCTCGCGATCGACTATCGCGGCTTCGGCACCAGCGACGGCGACCTGCCGTCCGAGACCAAGGTCTACGCCGACGCACGCGCCGCCTGGGCCGAGGTGCAGCGGCGCGAACCCCACGCCGACCAGCGGTTCATCTACGGCCATTCGCTCGGCGCCGCCGTCGCGCTCGACCTCGCCGCGTCGACCGACGGCGC
>JBDTVU010000183.1:0-5835 GCA_040007035.1 Betaproteobacteria bacterium
GCCGCGGTCACCGGCGTCCGCTTCGAGCGCAACGCGACCAACGTCGGCTTCGTCGGAAGCTGCAACCGCGGCGCGGAGGTCGCGCGCGGCGAGCGCCTCGTGTTCCTCAACAACGACACCATCGTCACGCCCGGCTGGATCGACGCTCTTGAGGACGTGTTCGCACGCCGTCCGGACGCCGGGCTCGTCGGCGCGAAGCTCGTCTACCCGGATGGTCGGCTGCAGGAGGCCGGCGGCATCGTGTGGCGCGACGGCTCGGCGTGGAACGTCGGCCGCGACGACGACCCCGGCCGCCCCGAGTACAACTATCTGCGCGACGCCGACTACTGCTCGGGCGCCTGTCTCGCGATTCCCGCCGCGCTGTTCCGCGAGGTCGGCGGCTTCGATCCGCGCTATGCCCCTGCTTATTACGAGGACACCGATCTCGCGTTCGCGGTGCGCGCGGCCGGCCGCGCCGTCGTCTACCAGCCGGCGGCGACAGTCGTCCACTTCGAAGGCGCGACCGCCGGCACCGACGAGTCCGCCGGCGTCAAGCGCCACCAGGCGGTCAACCGCAATGCATTCGCGGCGAAGTGGCACGCCGAACTCCAGGCGCATCGTCCGCACGGCGAGCGCCCGGACCTCGCGCGTGACCGCGGCGTGGCGCGGCGGGTGCTCGTCGTCGATGCCCGGATGCTCACGCCTGACCAGGACTCCGGCTCGCAGCGGATGCAGGCTTTGCAGGAGCTGCTGGTCGAGCTCGGCTGCAAGGTAACGTTCGCTACCGACAGCCTCGAGCACCGCGCACCGTACGTCGCCGACCTGCAGCAGCGCGGCGTCGAGGTCGTGTACCGTCCGTACCGGAAGTCGATCGCCGCGCTGCTCGACGCGCGCGGCACCGAGTTCGACATCGTCGTGCTGTCGCGCCACTACGTCGCGGCAAAGCATCTGGCCGCGGTGCGCGCGTTCGCGCCGCAGGCGCTCGTCGTGTTCGACACCGTGGACCTGCATTTCCTGCGCGAGGAGCGGCAGGCGGTGCTCGCCGGCGGGACGGCGGCGAAGGTCGTCGCCGGCGCGCAGCGCAACGACGAACTCGATCTGGTTCGCGCCGCCGACGTGACGCTCGTCGTTTCGCCGGTCGAGCGGGCGCTGCTCGCGGAACTGCTGCCGGCGGCACGGGTGGCGATCGTGTCGAACATCCACGACGAGCAGCCCCAGGGCCGGCCGTTCGCCGAGCGCGCCGGGCTGCTGTTCATCGGCGGCTTCCAGCATCCGCCGAACACCGACGCCGTGCTGTGGTACGCCCGCGAGGTGCTGCCGCTGTTGCGCGAACGGCTGCCCGGCGTGGCGACGACGATCGTCGGCGGCGACGTGCCGGCAACCGTGTCGGCGCTCGCCGCGGAGGATTTCATCGTCGCCGGTCACGTCCCTGACGTCGCGCCGCATTTCACCGTCAGCCGGGTCTCGATCGCCCCGCTGCGCTACGGCGCCGGCGTCAAGGGCAAGGTGAACCTCGCGATGAGCTACGGGTTGCCGGTGGTGGCGACAGCGGCGGCGGTCGAGGGCATGCACCTGACGTCCGGCGAGGACGCGCTGGTCGCCGACGATGCCGCGGGATTCGCCGACGCGATCGTGCGCCTTTATGGCGACGAGGCGCTGTGGTCGAAGCTCAGCGCCGGCGGTCGCGAGAACATCCGCCGTCATTTTTCGCGCGCCGTTGCGAAACGCGCGCTCGCGGATCTGCTGGCGCTGGCGCCGCCGCGCGTGCGCTGACGGCTGGCAACGACGCCGTCAGCGGCGCCGGAACACGACGTCCCACACGCCGTGGCCGAGGGCGAGGCCGCGCGCCTCGAACTTCGTCAGCGGCCGGTGGGCGGGCCGTGGCGCGAACCCGTCCGCCGTGTTGACGAGCGCCGGCTCCGCGGCGAGCGTCGCGAGAATCTCCTGCGCGTATTCGTCCCAGTCGGTTGCCACGTGAAGATAGCCGCCCGGCGCGAGCCGAAGCGCAAGCTCGTGGACAAATCCGGCCTGCAGCAGTCGTCGCTTGTGGTGGCGTTTCTTCGGCCACGGGTCCGGGAAGAACACGTGGATGCCGGCGAGCGAATCGGGGGCGATCATCGCGGCGACGACCTCGACCGCGTCGTGGCGGATCACGCGTATGTTCGCGAGCGCCGCCTCGTCGATGCGTTTGAGCAGGCTGCCCACGCCCGGCGCGTGGACCTCGATGCCGGTGAAGTCGTGGCCGGGATGTGCCTGCGCGATGGCCGCCGTCGTCTCCCCCATGCCGAAGCCGATCTCGAGGATCCGTGGCGCGCGGTGGCCGAACACGCGATCGAAGTCCGGTGGCGTCGACTGGAACGGCACGCCGAAGCGCGGCAGCAATTCGTCGAGTGCGCGCTGCTGCGCCGGCGACATCCGGCCCTGCCGCAGCACGAAGCTGCGCACCGGCCGTCGGTGCGGCGCGCAGGCCGGCACGTCGTCAGGCTGCCCGGTCACAGAGCGCCCCCGCGTCAGTACCGCTGCCATCCGGTGTCGGTGAGCCGACGCTGAAGCGATGCCGGCTTCGCGGCGCCGGCCGGCGTGTACAGGACGACGAGCGTGTCCGCCCCTGTCCACGTCACGGCCGCGTCCTCCCACGCGGCGCCGCTCGTCCACGCCGACTCCTTGCGCACGCCGTCGCGCGCGACGCGCCATACCGTGAGCTCGTTGCTGCAGCGGGTCGCGCAGAAATCGGCGACGGCGAACCGCTGCCGGTCCGGCGACACTTTCGGCTCGGCCGGCAGCTCGGTGCGGCGCCCCGTCGCGCGCTGCAGCAGCAGGAAGCCGATGGTGTCGCCGTCGGTCGTGTACAGCACGACGGCGTCGATCTCGTTGACGACGTCCCACAGGCTGTACGTGCGACCGCCGTTGATCGCCTCGGTGTCGGCGAACGTCTCGGTGCCGGACGGATAGAGCGACACGGCGAGCGTGGGCCCGTTGCGCACCGCGAGACCCGGGAGACGCTTCAACTGCACGGCCTCGACCAGCCGACCGCAGTGCGCCGGGCCCTCGGCTTCGGCGCAGAGCGTGGCGACTTCCTGCGGCGTCGGTGCGGCGTGCGCGACTGCTGCGGCGGACAGCGCGCCCAACGCCAGCGCCGCCGCAATGGCGCGCGGTCGCGACGGCGACGCCATCAGCCGATGAGGCCGGACGTCGGCGAGCTCGGGCTCGCGGCGTAGAGCTTGCGCGGCATCCGCCCGGCGAGGAACGCATCGCGGCCGGCGACGACGGCGAGCTTCATCGCGCGCGCCATCCGCACCGGATCCTGCGCCAGCGCGATCGCGGTGTTCATCAGCACGCCGGCGCAGCCCAGCTCCATCGCGATCGCCGCGTCGGACGCCGTGCCCACGCCCGCGTCGACGAGGACCGGCACCTTCGCCGCCTCGATGATGAGCTTCAGGTTCCACGGATTGAGGATGCCCATCCCCGAGCCGATCAGCGACGCGAGCGGCATGATCGCGACGCAGCCGATCGCCTCCAGCTCGCGCGCGATGATCGGGTCGTCGGACGTGTAGACCATCACCTGGAAGCCGTCGCCGATGAGCGTTTCGGCCGCCTTCAGCGTTTCGCGGACGTTGGGGAACAGCGTCTGCGGGTCGCCGAGTACCTCGAGCTTCACCAGCGTGTGGCCGTCGAGCAGCTCGCGCGCGAGGCGCAGCGTGCGCACCGCGTCGTCGGCGCTGTAGCAGCCGGCGGTGTTCGGCAGGTACGTGAACTCCGACGGCGGCAGTGCGTCGAGCAGCGACGGCGAGTTCGGATCCTGGCCGATGTTGGTGCGGCGGATCGCGACGGTGACGATCTCGGCTCCGGACGCGACGATCGCCTCGCGCGTCTGCCCGAAGTCCTTGTACTTGCCGGTGCCGACGAGCAGCCGCGAGCCGTACGCGCGGCCGGCGATCACCAGCGGATCGGCGATGGCGGAAGCGGGCGTGTGGGGTGCGTTCATGGTGTGATTCTACGCCCCGGGGCGACCGACCGAAGACGCCGGCGGCCGTTCGGCGCGACCGTCAGCCGCCGCCGACCGCGGCGACGATTTCGAGCCGGTCGTCGGCAGCGAGCGCGGTGTCGGCGTAGCGGCTCTTCGGCACGATCGCGCCGTTCTTCTCGATGGCGATCCGCTTGCCCTCGAGGTCGAGCTGCCGGACCAGCTCGGCCAGCGTCTTTGGTGCGGGCTCGAACCTGCGCGCGGTGCCGTTGACGGTGATTTCCATGGCTGCCAATTCTACGTGCCCGCGCGGCGGCTCCGAACGCATCGGGCCGCGCCGGGCGGGGCGCGCGTCACTCGCGGTACTGGCGCATCGCGAGGCGCAGCACCCGCATCTGGTGCTCGAAGCGCGAGCACGCCCGGCACACGAGGAGGTGCACGCGCAGCCGGATCCGCTCGCCCCACGAGAGCGACCGGTCCTCTCCCTGCGACAGGAGGCGGGTGACGTCGCGGCAGCTCTGGGAATGCGTCAACTTGTGCAGCAAGGCGTCGGTTCCGGCACGTTTCGGGAGTTCATCGCGGGCGGCCTTCGCCGGCGAACCAGTTCTGCTCCAGGCACTGGCGAAGCGCCATCCTGGCCCGGTACAGGATGACCCAGAGGTTATTCGCGGTGATCGTCAGTTCCTTACAGATCTCGTCGGTCTCGAGCTCCATCACCTCGCGCATCATGAACACCCGGGCGGTGTTGGGAGGCAGCTTTTCGAGGCAGAAGTCCATCATCTCCATGAACTGCCGGCGGTTGAGCGCCGCCTCGGGGTCGCCCCAGTCGGCCGGCGGCGCGTCCCAGCCGCCGCGGTCGTCGAACAGTGCGTCGAAATCCTCGATGTCGAGCTCGGCGTCGAGGCCGCCGAACGAGGCGACCGCCTGCGGCTCGCGCTGCTTCTTGCGGATCGCGTCCACGACTTTGTGCTTCAGGATCCCGGTCAGCCACGTCTTGAGGCTCGACCGGCCGGAGAACCCGCTGCCGGACAGCGCGGCGACGAGCGTTTCCTGGACGACATCCTCGGCCAGGTCCGGGTCGCGAAGCTGCAGTCGGGCGACGCGCAGCAGGTAGCCGCGGTGCACATTGATCTGACTCGCGAACGCGGCGTCGGCCATGGCCCGATTGTGCCAGAGCCGTGCGGCGCCGGACGCAGGTGTTTGACGGTAAACTGCGCCCTGTTCGCGCCCCGAGCCGAGCCCATGACCCCATTGCTGCGCCGTTGCCTTCCCGGCCTGTTCGCGCTGGCGGCTCTGCTGCCGCCCGGCGTTTCCGCCCAATCCGCGCCGGTCTCGGCGTCGGCGCCGGCGTCGCAGGAGCAGCTCGATTCGCTGCTCGCGCCGATCGCGCTGTATCCCGACCAGTTGCTTGCGCAGGTGCTGATGGCGTCGACCTATCCGCTCGACGTCGTCTCGGCGGCGCGTTTCGTCAAGGCGAACAAGGACTTGAAGGGCGACGCGCTCGACAAGGCGCTCGAGGGTCAGAGCTGGGACCCGAGCGTACAGTCGCTGGCGGCGTTCCCGCAGGGGCTCGAGATGATGAACGACAAGCTCGAGTGGACGTAGAACGTCGGCGACGCGTATCTCGCCGACCAGTCGCGCGTGATGTCGACGGTTCAGATGCTGCGCGAGAAGGCGCGCGCCGCCGGCAACCTCAATGACAGTGACCGGCAGAAGGTCGTCGTGCAGGAGAAGACGATCATCATCGAGCCGGCCAAGGCCGAGGTTGCCACGACGGCGTCGTCTACGAGAAGAACCTCGGCAACGACACGGCGACGGCGATCACGGCGATGAAGGCGTTCAATCCCGACGCGAGCTGGCGGAAGGTGAAGCCCTAGCCGTCGGCGCCGGCG
>JBDTVU010000184.1:0-5812 GCA_040007035.1 Betaproteobacteria bacterium
CGAATATTGCCACTGGGGCGCGACGACGCAGGACATCACCGACACCGCCACGGTGATGCAGATCCGCGAAGGTCTCGATCTCGTCGGCGCGGACCTCGACGCGATCTCGGCGTCGCTGGCGGACCTGTCGCTCCGGTACCGCGACACGCCGGTCATCGGCCGCAGCAACCTGCAGCAGGCGATCCCGGTGACGTTCGGCTTCAAGATGGCGGCGATCCTCGCCGGCATCGAGCGGCACCGTGAGCGCCTCGCGCAACTCAAGCCGCGGGTGCTGGTCGGCGAGTTCGGTGGCGCCTGCGGGACGCTGGCGTCGATCGAGAAGGGCGCGATGGAAACGCAGTCCTGGCTGATGGCGGAACTGGGCCTCGGCACGCCCGACATCGCGTGGCACACGGTGCGCGACACAATCGCCGAGACGGGCGCGTTCCTCGGCCTCGTCGGCGGCTCGCTCGGCAAGATCGCGATGGACGTCAAGTTGATGATGCAGCACGAGGTCGCCGAGGTGTACGAGCCGTTCGCACCCGGACGCGGGTCGAGCAGCACGATGCCGCAGAAGCGCAATCCCATTTCGAGCTGCTACATCCACGCGGCGGTGTCGATGGTGCGCCAGCACGCGGCAGCGCTGATGGACGCGATGGTCGCCGACCACGAGCGCTCGACCGGCCCGTGGGAGATCGAGTGGATCGCGCTCCCCGAAGCGTTCTGCCTCACGGCCGGCGCGCTGAAGCAGACGAGGTTCGTGCTCGCCGGGCTCGAAGTCGACGCGGCGAAGATGCGCGCCAACATCGACCTCACCAACGGCCTTGTGATGTCGGAGGCGGTGATGATGGGGCTGGGGCCGTACATCGGTCGCGAGTACGCGCACGATCTCGTATACGACCTCTGCCGCGAAGCGATCAAGTCCGGCCGGCCGCTGCTCGACCTGCTTGCTGCGCACCCGGAGATCAACGCCCATCTCGACCGTGCCGCGCTCGCCCGGCTGTGCGATCCGGCCAACTATCTCGGGCAGGCCGGAACGATGGTCGACCAGGTGCTGCGCCGGCGGGCGGCTGCTGCTACGCCCGGCTGATCGCGGCCGGAGTCGCGGATGTCGGACGACGTCGTTCCGCCGGACCTGCAGGCGGAGTTCGAGCGCGAGCGGAGCGACGCGCGGCGGGCGCGACCGAAGGACCCGGCGGACCTGCGCGCGCTGACCGTCCGCATGTATGGTCGCCTGGCCGAGCTGCAGCAGAGCGTGATCACGCGGCACGATGTGAACGTCGCCTGCCGCCGCGGCTGCAGTTACTGCTGCCACCTGCGCGTGGAAATCCGGCCGCACGAGGCGTTCGTGCTGGCGGACTACATCCGGTCCCGCTTCGATGCCGACCAGTGCGCAGCGATCCTGTCGCGGATCGAGGACAACCTCGCGCGCATCGCGCCGCTGTCCGCGGAACAGCACATCCGCGCCGGCACTCCCTGCGCGTTGCTGGAAGACGGTGCCTGCTCGGTGTACGAAGGGCGCCCCGCGGCGTGCCGCAAGTATTACTCGGTGTCGGTCGAGACCTGCCGCGACGCGTTCTCCGACACTGCCGCACCGCTCACCGGGCCGCTCGAAGACGACCATGTGCGGCTCGCCGGCAATGCCGTCGCGCTCGGCTTCGCCAAGGGCCGCGAGGACGCCGGGCTCGACGCGACGCTCTACGAGCTGCACTTCGCGCTGCGCCACGCGCTGGCGAATCCGCGGACCGAGAAACGCTACCGGGACGGCAAGCGGCCGTTCGCATGAATGAACTTTGACCTCGGCACCGTCCCGCGCGACGCCGCACGCCGCGCGATCGTCGACGCGTATCGGCGTCCCGAGGAAGTGTGCATGCAGGCGCTGCTGGCCGAAGCGCGCCTCACGCCGGATCAGCTCGCCCGGACGCAGGAGGTCGCCACCCGGCTCGCGCAGACGGTGCGCGACGCCCGCAGCGGTGCGAGCGGCATGGACAACCTGATGCAGGAGTTCTCGCTGTCGAGCCGCGAAGGGGTCGCCCTGATGTGCCTCGCCGAGGCGCTGCTGCGCATTCCCGACACGGCGACGCGCGACCGGCTGATCCGCGACAAGCTCGGCAAGGGCGACTGGGGCGCGCACATTGCCGGCGACCAGTCGCTGTTCGTCAACGCGGCCGCGTGGGGCCTGCTGCTGACCGGCAAGCTCGTCGCGGATCCGTCCTCCGAATCCGGGCTCGGCCAGGCGCTCGGCGGATTGCTGCGCAGGGGAGGGGAGCCGCTCGTGCGCACCGGCGTAGGCATGGCGATGCGCGTGCTGGGCAAGCAGTTCGTCAGCGGCGAGACGATCGACGAAGCGCTCACCGGCGGCGCGTCGCGCGAGCGTCAGGGATTCCGCTTCTCGTTCGACATGCTGGGCGAAGCTGCGGTCACCGCCGAGGATGCCGAACGCTATTTCGCGGCGTACGAGGCCGCGATCCGCAGCATCGGCGCTGCGAGCGGCGGGCGCGGCGTCCATGCCGGTCCGGGCATTTCGCTCAAGCTGTCGGCGCTGCACCCGCGTTACAGCCGGGCGCAGCGCGAGCGCGTGATGCACGAGCTGCTGCCGAAGGTGATCGCGCTGGTGCGGCAGGCCCGGCAATGCGACATCGGCATCAACATCGACGCCGAGGAGGCCGACCGGCTCGACCTCTCGCTCGACATTCTCGCCGCCGTCGCCGCCGACCCCGAACTCGCCGGCTGGCCCGGGATCGGCTTCGTCGTGCAGGCGTACCAGCGTCGCGCACTGCAGGTCGTCGACTGGATTGTCGACCTCGCGCGGCGCCACGGCCATCGGCTGATGGTGCGGCTGGTCAAGGGCGCGTACTGGGACAGCGAGATCAAGCGCGCGCAGGTCGACGGTCTTGCAGACTATCCGGTGTTCACCCGCAAGGTCCATTCCGACGTCTGCTTCCTGGCCTGCGCGAAGCGCCTGCTCGCCGCGCCCGACGCGGTCTATCCGCAATTCGCCACCCACAACGCGTTCACGATCGCCGCGACCTCCGTGCTCGGCGAGGGCCGCGATTACGAGTTCCAGTGCCTGTACGGGATGGGCGAGGCGGTGTACGACAGCGTCGTCGGCGCGAGCGGGCTGAACCTGCCCTGTCGGATCTACGCGCCTGTCGGCACGCACGAGACGCTGCTCGCCTATCTGGTCCGGCGCCTGCTCGAAAACGGGTCGAACAGCTCGTTCGTCAATCGGATCGTCGATCCGGCGGTATCGATCGCGGAGCTGGTGGCGGACCCGGTTGCAGTGGCCGATGCCCATGGCGGCACGTCGAATCCGCGCATCGCGCTTCCGGGTTCGCTGTTTGCCGATCGCCGCAATTCACGTGGGTTTGACTGGTCGGACGAGCTCGAGCTTGCGCGCATCGCTGCGGCGCTCGAGGCGACACCGGAACGGCGGGTCGCGCGGCCACGGACCGCCGGGGATGCGGCCATCGACGGCGAGCGCACGCCTGTGCGCAATCCGGCCGATCGCTCCGACGTCGTCGGCGAAGTGATCGAGGCGGACGCGGACACCGTCGAGCGGGCGCTGGCCGCCGCCGCGGCTGCGGCACGTGAGTCCATCGCGCCCGTGGCACTGCGCGCGCGCTGGCTCGACGCCGCCGCCGATCTGCTGGAGCACGAGCAGGCGTCGCTGATCGCACTGGCCGTGCGCGAAGCCGGCAAGACGCTGCCGAATGCGGTCGGCGAAGTACGCGAGGCGGTCGACTTCTGCCGCTACTACGCCGCCGAGTTGCGTTCCGGATTCCGCGACGGCGTGGAGCGCCCGGTCGGGCCGCTGGTGTGCATCAGTCCGTGGAACTTTCCGCTCGCGATCTTCGTCGGACAGGTGAGTGCGGCGGTCGCGGCCGGGGATCCGGTGCTCGCGAAGCCGGCCGAGCAGACGCCGCTGATCGCCGATCTCGCGGTCGAGCTCTTCCACCGCGCGGGCGTCCCACGCAACGTTCTGCAGTCGCTGCCCGGGCGCGGCGAAACGGTCGGCGCGCAACTGACCGGGGACCCGCGCGTGCGCGGCGTGCTGTTCACCGGCTCCACCGAAGTGGCGAAGCTCATCCAGCGCGCGCTGGCCGCGCGACCCGGAGACGACGATGCTGTGCTGGTGGCCGAAACCGGCGGCATCAACGCGATGATCGTCGACAGCTCGGCGCTGCCCGAGCAGGTCGTGGCGGATGTCCTCGTGTCGGCGTTCGACAGCGCGGGCCAGCGCTGCTCGGCGCTGCGCGTGCTGTGCCTGCAGGAAGAAATCGCCGGGCGCACGCTCACGCTGCTCGAAGGCGCGATGCGGGAGTTGCGCGTGGGCGATCCGGCGTCGCTGTCGACCGACGTCGGACCGGTCATCGACGAGGAGGCGCGCGCCGGTTTGATCGCCCATATCGAACGGATGCGCGCGGTGGGTTATCGCGTCATCGGGATGCCCCTGCCACCAGGGCTCGAACGGGGAACGTTTGTCGCGCCGACATTGGTGGAGATACCGGACATCGGCGTCCTCGACCGTGAGGTGTTCGGTCCGGTGCTCCACGTGCTGCGCTTTCGTCGCGAGGGGATGCCGGATCTGGTCGACGCGATCAACGCAACCGGCTACGGGCTCACCCACGGCATCCATTCCCGCATCGAGGAAACCGTCGACCAGATCGCCGGCCGCGTGGCGGCAGGCAACATCTACGTCAACCGCAACATCGTGGGCGCCGTCGTCGGTGTCCAGCCGTTCGGCGGGGAGGGGCTGTCCGGTACCGGTCCCAAGGCCGGCGGGCCGTATTATCTGCGGCGGCTGGTGGAGTTCGACTTCGATGTCGATCCGACGATCGCACCGACGGTTACGCCGCTGCCGGCTACTACGGTGTCGCGGCGAGCGGCGATCGACGACTGGCTGTTGGAGATCGGCGCGCTGTCGGAGGCCGATCGGACACCGATTGCGGCGGCGCTGGACGCGTACGCCCTCGCGCTTCCGCCGGAGATTGGCGTCGAGCAGCCCGGCCCGACCGGCGAGAGGAACACACTGACGCTGCGACCGCGAGGACGGATCGCCTGCTTCGCATCGCGCCTGCCGGATCTCGTGCACCAGATCGCACTGGCCGCGCTGACCGGCAACCGGCCGCACGTCCCGCCGGAGACCACGGCGGGCGCGTTGGTGGTCGACCTTGAGCGCAGGCTCGGATCGCCCCCAACACCATCGCGCGACCGCGACGCATTCGACGCCGCACTCGTCACCGGCACCGCCGAAGAAATGCACGTCGTCCGGCGCGCGCTCGCGGATCGTCCGGGACTCATCGTCTCAACGATTGCCCCGGACGCAAGCGGGCGCTATCCGATCTGGCGACTGTTCGTCGAGCGCGTCGTCACCGTGAACACGACCGCGGCCGGCGGCAACGCGACGCTGATGTCGCTCGGCAGCGAGTGAGTTTCGCGATAGGCCGATTCACATGTCTCATCGCCGGCCCGACTGCCGGAAGCCCGGAATCAGAAGGGAATCCGGGATCCGCTGTCGGGAGGTGGCGTCGACCGATATGCACTTCCGGCTCCAAAAATCGGAATGGGGCGTGGAAATGGATGTCGCGCCGTCAGTCCGTTGCGCGCTGATTGGCGGGCATCGAGTCTGAGACCGCAATCGGCCTATTCTGTTAAAAAAATCCTTTGAGGCGGGTGAGGAGCCGGTTTCTGGGGTCCTCCGACGATCAACCGGCTGACGATCGTCGATCCTGGGCCGTTCTGAGAGGCCGACTCTTGCGTTGCGCACTAGCAGAAATGTGTGCAGCGAGTTTTTCAACAGAATAGGCCAGAAGCGGACACATTGGGAGAC
>JBDTVU010000185.1:0-5812 GCA_040007035.1 Betaproteobacteria bacterium
GGTCAGCGGATCGGCGGCGCAGGGGTCGCACCAGCCCATGTTCCAGAAATACTCGGTGAACACGGCGCGGTAATCCTCGCGTGCGGCCTGCGCGTCGAAGATCGCCTTGTACGTGCGCGCGAACTCGCCGCGGACGTACACGGGAACGTCCATGTTCGCCGGCAGCTTCACCGTCCGGTAGTTCGTCGTCTCGACCCGGCCCTTCGGCGTCAGCACGTACAGGACGAGGTCCTGCGGCCCTTTCGCGTTGAGCATCCCGAGCCGCACCGGCAGCATGAATTTCTCCGACTCGAACGCGAACTGCAGCGGCCGCAGCCAGGCCACGCCGGTCTTCGCCTGCTCGGCGATGTTCACCTTGGCGACGAAGAACTTCATGTTCTGACGGATGTACGGCTGCAGCGCGGCGGCCGCCCGCGGCGGAATCCGGTAGCCGTTCTGGCGCAGCCACGTCTCGAGGCCGTCCGACTGCTTCGCCGACAGGATCGCGATGTCGTACTCGCCGACGGTGTAGCGCGCCTCGACGGTGACGCCCTGCGCCTTGTCGGGCCGCATCGACTCCTTCGCCACCGACGCGGGCAGCGCCGCATCGACGGCACCCCTCGCGCGGGCGATCTTCGCGACGCAGGGATCCGGATCGTGGTACTCGGCGAGCCGCGGCGCGCTCCACGCGTCGATCCGCTCGAAGAGCCGGCGGTCGCCGATGTGGATCTGGCCCCTCTGCAGCACCTCCGGCACCGGCACGACGAGCGCGAACTCGGTCAGGTCGCCGCGGTAGTCGTTGGCCATGCTGATGACGGTCCGGTTGTCGCGGCGGACCATGATCACCTGCGAGGCTTCGTTCCACAGCGATGCGTCGGCCTTGCCGACGTAGAAGCCGCAGAACGCGATGGCCGGCGCCGCGACGAGCGCGAACCAGGCGAGGACGACGACGACGAACAGCCACGCGAGCACGCGGGCGGAAAAGGACGGCATGGCAACCTCCGGCAGGTGGGCGACACCGCTGTCAACGGTGGCGCGGCGGAGGCGGGGTTACGGACCGCCGGAAAGCGGGCGACGGCGGCCGCCGGGGCCGGCGGCCCCGTGATCAGGAACCGCGCCGGTACAGCGCCAGCGCCCGCGCGCGCATGACCGCGTGATCGACGACGGGCGCCGGATAGTCGCGGCCGACGACCACACCCTTCGCCTGCTGGATTGCCGGCGGGACGAGCCAGGGCGCGTGGATTTGGCGCGCGTCCAGTGCGGCGAGCTCCGGCACGTAGCGGCGGATGAAGTTCCCGTCGACGTCGAAGCGCTCCGACTGCGCGACGGGATTGAAGATGCGGAAATACGGCTGCGCGTCGCAGCCGGTGGACGCCGCCCACTGCCAACCGCCGTTGTTCGACGCGAGGTCGAAGTCGAGCAGCGCATCGGCGAAGTACTTCTCGCCCAGGCGCCAGTCAACGAGGAGGTCCTTGACGAGGAAACTCGCGGCGACCATGCGCAGCCGGTTGTGCATGTAGCCGGTGGTGTTGAGCTGGCGCATCGCGGCGTCGACGAGCGGATAGCCGGTGCGGCCGTCGCGCCAGGCGGAGAACAACGTCGCGTCGTCGGGGAACCGCAGGCCGTCGTACTCGAGCTTGAACGCACGGTCGACGACGCGCGGGTGGTGCCACAGGATCTGCGCGTAGAAATCGCGCCAGATCAGCTCGGACAGCCACGTGGCCGCGCCAGTGCCGCCCTTCTCCAGCGAGCGGGCGTGCGCGTAGGCTGCCAACTCGCGGATCGACACCGTACCGAAGCGCAGGTGAACCGACAGGTACGACGGGCCCTTCAGCGCGGGAAAGTCGCGGGCGTCGCGGTAGGCGTCGATCCGCCGGCGGAAATCGGTGAACCTCGCGCTGCCGCCGCGCATCCCGGTCGCCACGCCGACGGCGGCGAGGTTCGTCCGGCGGAAGCCGATCGCCTCCAGCGCGGGAACCGGCTGCGTCAGATCGGCCGGCGGCGCGGCGAGCGCGCCCGCGTAGCGGTCGATCGGATACGACTTCAGGTGGAACGGCGTCAGCGCCCGGTGCCAGGCGTTCCGGTACGGCGTGAACACCGAGTACGGCTTCCCCATCTGCGTGAGGATCTCGTCGCGTTCGAAAATCACTTGGTCCTTGCAGGAGCGCCACCCGATGCCGCGATCCGCGAGCGCCCGCGCGACGGCCGCGTCGCGGTCCTGCGCCGCGGGTTCGTAGTCGTGGTTCGCATACACCGCCTGCACGTCCAGCGCGGCGGCGAGCCGCGGGATCTCGTCGCGGGCGACGGCGTGGCGCACGATCAGGCCGCCGCCGCGCGCGCGCAACGCCGCGTCGAGCTCGACCAGGCTCTCGCGGATGAACTCGACGCGCCGGTCCGCCGGCGACGGGAGCGCATCGAGGATCTCTCGGTCGAAGACGAAGGCGCAGTGGACGGCCGCGGCGTCCTTCAGCGCGTAGTACAGCGCCGCGTGGTCGAAGTCGCGCAGGTCGCGGCGGAACCAGACCAGCGCGCTGGGCAGGCGGAGGGCCGTCAACGGGCGCTCACTTCGCCGCCGGAAAGCGCAGGTCTCGGGCGCGGACCTCGTGCTTCCACAGCAATGCGCCGGCGGTGTCGTAGCTCTCGAGCGACAGCCGGCGGTCGTTCTCGGGGCCGGTCACGCGGATCAGCCCGAACTGCCGCTTGCCGACGAGCGTGCCGGGAACGACGTCGGGATTTTCGCGCTCTCGCTTGTCGGGGTTCTCCCACGGCGCCGACGTCAGCGGGCTCGACGTGAACTCGTACAGCGGATACGCGCCGGGGCGCTCGATCTTCAGCAGCTCGCCGAAATGCCGGTCGCCGGACAGGAACACCACGCCCTCGATCTTCTGCGCGACGAGCCACGCGGCGAACGCCTTCTGCTCGGTCGCGAACTGGTACCAGCCCTCGTAGCGGCTCGCGCGGTTCCAGAACTGGCTGCCGCCGACGATGATCTTGAGCATCGACTTCGGCGCCGACACCAGCGCCTGCTTCAGCCACTCGAGCTGGCGCGCGCCGAACATCGTCTTGTCGGCGCCGTCCGGCCACTTGTTCGGCGAGCGGTACCAGCGGTCGTCGAGCAGGAACAGCATCACGTCACCGTGGCGCGCGACGCCGAACGTGCCCGGCACGTCGGGCAGTCCCCACGACGGATTCGCCCAGTAGCGCCGGAACAGCGCCAGCGACTCGCCCTTCATCGTGTACGCCGCGTCGCTGTCGTTGGGGCCGTAGTCGTGGTCGTCCCAGATCGCGAGCTGTGGCGCCGCCGTCAGCAGCGACTGCAGCGGCGCAAAGCCGCGCTGCCGCCGGTAGCGCGCCGCCATCGCCGCCGGGTCGAGGACGTCCTGCGGCTGGAAGTAGAGGTTGTCGCCGAGCCACAACATCAGGTCGGGCTTCTTCGCGGCGATGGCGTCGAAGATGCCGAAGCCGCCGCCGTAGTCGCCGCCCGGCCAGACCGGATCGGCGTCGGCGAGGAAGAAGCAGGAGCCGATCGCGATCGTGAACTCGGGCGCGTCCGCCGCCTTCGACCAGTACGGCTGCGCGCGCACCGTTCCGGATGCCGCGTCGGCGCCGGCCTCAACGCGGTACGTCGCCGTCGCACCGGGCCGCAACCCGGTCAGCCGCGCGACGACGACGTGATCGTCGGCGGCGGCAGCGACGAGCTCGACGCGCCGCTCGATGTCGCCGGGCGGCTGCCAGACGACGGTGACCGGGCCCGCGGCATCGGGCTGCAGCCACAGGAGCGCGCTCGTGTAGTCGGCGTAGCCGTGCATGACGACGAGCTTCGCCGCCGCCGGCAGCGGCGCCCACGACGCCAGCATGGCCACCGCGGCCAGCAGGAGGCGGAAGCGGGTCGACGGCGAAGACATCGGCGGGCAACGAAGGCGCATGGTCGGGGCGCGGCGCAGCTCGGTTCCGGGCGGCGCGAAGGGCAGGTGGAAGGGGCGCCAATTGTGCCGGCAGGGGGCCGCGATTACAATTGCACCCTATGGTTGGCCCGACCGCCAATTTCACCCACCACTTCCTGATCGCCATGCCGAACATGGCCGATCCGCATTTCGCTCATTCGCTGACCTACGTCTGCGAGCACAACCCGGACGGCGCGCTGGGCATCGTCGTCAACAAGCCCACCGACATGATGCTGTCGGCGCTGTTCGAGCAGATCGACGTTTCCGCCGCCGCCGCGGAGCTGCGCGACACGCCGGTCCACTACGGCGGGCCGGTTCAGGTCGACCGCGGCTTCGTCCTCCACCGTCCGCTCGGCAACTGGCAGTCGACGCTCGCGATCAGCGACGACCTCGGGCTCACGACGTCGAAGGACGTGCTCGAGGCGGTCGCCCGCGGCGACGGTCCGAGGGACGTGCTGGTGTCGCTGGGCTACGCCGGCTGGTCGGCCGGCCAGCTCGAGCACGAGATCGCGCAGAACGCGTGGCTCACCGTCGAGGCCGACGCCGACCTGTTGTTCGAGACGCCGGCCGAAGCGCGGCTGCCGGCGGCGATGCGCCTGCTCGGCATCGACTTCTCGCGGCTGTCCGACGACGTCGGGCACGCGTGACGCTTGGGCGCCACACCGCAGGGGACGCGCGCGGACGACGCCACAGTGCTCGCTTTCGATTTCGGCACGAAGAAGATCGGCGTCGCTGTCGGCAACACGCTGGTCCGCGTCGCGCATCCGCTGGCGACGATCGCGGCCGAGGCCAATGCCCGGCGCTTCGACGCGATTGCCGCGCTGATCGCCGAGTGGCAGCCGGGCCGGCTGGTGGTCGGACGCCCGCTGCACGTGGACGGCACGGAGCACGAGATGACGCAGCGCGCGCAACGCTTCGCGCACCAGTTGGAAGGGCGGTTCGGGCTGCCGGTGGCCTTCGTCGACGAGCGGTACACGACGCGGGCAGCGGACACGACGCTGCGCGAGGCCGGCACCACGGGGCGTGCGCGGAAGGCGGCGCGCGACGAGGTCGCCGCCCAGCTCATTCTGCAGGCGTATTTCGATTTGGACACCGCGCCCCATGACGACCGTGACCCTGCCTGACGCCGAGACGACGCTGGCCGCGCTGGTCGAGCGGATGCGCGGCGCCGTCGCCTTCGACGCGAAATTCGTCGGCATCTACTCCGGCGGCGCGTGGCTGGCCGAGCGGCTCGCGCAGGAGATTCCCGGCGAGCACCCGGTCGGCTACATCGACGTGTCGTTCTACCGCGACGACTTCAACCGCAAGGGCCTGAAGCCCGAGGTCAAATGCACGAACCTCCCGTTCGAGGTCGAAGGCGCGACGATCGTCCTCGTCGACGACGTCCTCTACACCGGGCGCAGCGTCCGCGCGGCGATCAACGAGATCTTCGATTTCGGCCGGCCGGAGCGGATCGAGCTGGCGGTGCTGGTCGACCGCGGCGGCCGCGAGCTGCCGGTCGAGGCGACGTACACCGGTGCGCGGCTCGCCGTGTCGCGCGAGATCACCGTGGCGCTGTCGCGCGCGGCGGATGGCCGGCTGGCGCTGGCGACGGAGCCGGCCACGGAGCCGCGCGATGCATAACCCGCAGCTCGACGCCGGAGGCGGCCTGCGGCACCTGCTCACGCTGGAGGGGCTTCCGGCCGAGGTGATCCGGCGGATCCTCGACACCGCGGTGCCGTTCGCGTCGATCGCCGAGCGCGACGTGAAGAAGGTGCCGCTCCTGCGCGGCCGCTCGGTGTTCAACCTGTTCTTCGAGAACTCGACGCGCACGCGCACGACGTTCGAGATCGCCGCCAAGCGCCTGTCCGCCGACGTCATCAACCTCAACATCGGCGCGTCGTCGACGA
>JBDTVU010000186.1:0-5746 GCA_040007035.1 Betaproteobacteria bacterium
CGGAACCGGCTGGCCCCGGATCGGGTCGAATTCTGCTTGTGGCGGGCGGATGGTGCATAATCCCGCCCCGTGGCCGGCCGGAGGCCGATTGCCCCGCCTGCCTTCAACCCATCTCGATCAGGAGTCACCCGAATGAACAAGCTGCTCTCGATTCTCGTTGCCTCGACCTTCGCGCTCGGCAGCGCGACCGTTCTCGCCGCCGATCCGCCGAAGGATGCTCCGCCGGCGAAGAAGGCTGACGCGCCGCTGAAGAAACCTGCCGACGTCACCGCCGAAGCCTGGGCGAAGATGACCGACGCCGAGAAGCAGAAGGCCGTCGACAAGGCGAAGGCTGCCTCGACCGCGGCGACCGGCGCCGCCGCGCCGAAGAAGGAAAAGAAGGGCGGCTGCTGACCTGCCGCTCGGTCGTCGCAGCAAAACGGAGAGCCGCGGCTCCCCGTTTTGTTTTCACTCTCCGGCGCGTGACGCCGGATGAGCCGCCGCGCCGCTCTGTCGTGTGCCTGGCCGGGACCGGTGGTCGGGCGTACGGCGCGAGCGGCGCGGGCTCAACGGGGCGTGATCTTGAAGCTGCCGTCGCTAGTTCGCCGTGACCTTGAACGAGCCGTCCTTCTTCACGTCGAGCTCGGCGTAGAGGAAGCTGACGTTGTAGCCCGCCTCCTTCAGCTTGTGGTAGGCCATCTCGGCGCGCACGCCGGTCGAGCAGTGGGTGATGACCCGCTTGTCCTTCGGAACCTCGCCCATCCGCGCGAGCAGGTCCTCGTCGGGAATGAGCACTGCCCCCTTGATCATGCCCGCGTTCGCCTCGTCGCGATTGCGGACGTCGAGGATCAGCACGTCGGCGGGCGTCGCCTTCGCGATCCGGACGAACTCGTCGTTCGGGATCGACCCGGCACGCGGCTTAGGCGCGTAGGCGACCTGCGTCGGCAGCGGGCCCTTCGCGACCGGGTTCTTCGCACCCGCCCACGCGTCGAAGCCGCCGCCGATGACCGTGACGTTCGGCTGGCCCGACGCCTTGATCACGCGCGCGACCGCGAGCGCCGCATTGCCGCCGTCGCCGTCGTAGACCATGATCGGCGCCTTGAGCTTGCGATCGGGGAGCTTCGCCACCGCGGCGTGCACCGCCGACGGCGGGATCGACACCGCGCCGGGGATCGCGCCTTCGGCGGCCGTCGACGCCGGCCGCGCGTCGACCAGCACGTGCGGCATCTTCTTGTCGATCCACGCGTCCTTGAGGAACGGCGCGGCGATCACGCCGACATTCCGCTCCTGCCACTCGGGGTAGCCCTCGCGGTACACCCTGACGTTCGTGTAGCCCAGCGCCTCGGCCTTGGCGAGCGAGTTCGGGCTCATCATGCAGGTGACGCCCTGGCAGAAGAAGATCGTGCGGCGGGCCTTGTCCTTCGGCAGCCGGTCGACGAACTTGTCCCAGGCCGGGTAGGGCAGGTTGATTGCCGTCGGTATCGTTCCTTCCTGCACGCGCGGCAGCGGCCGCGAGTCGATCAGCGTGTAGCCGCCCTGCTCGGGGCCCTTCGCGACCAGTTGCACGATCTCGTCGTACATGACGAGCTTCTCCGGCGCGATCTTGATCGGGCCCTTGAACGAGATCTTCGTGGCTAGCCGCTTGCCGTCCTTCTCGACGTAGTCGATGCGCGCCTCGCGGTTCGGCGCGATTTCGCGGAGTGCCTCGGCAGGCTTGGACACCCCGCCGTCGACGACCTTGATCGTCTTCGGGTCGAAGCGAACGATCTCCGTATACGCGTCGATCTTGAGCTGGATCGCCTGGCTCTTGAACGCGACGTTTTCGAACATGCCCTGGACGGCGTTCGGCTGCGCTTGGTGGCAGTTCGTGCAGATCTGCGGGATCGTAGGTTTCGCCGCAGGCGTCTGCGCGAATGCTGTCCCGGAAACCGCGAGCAGTGCCGCGGCGATCATTTTCATGGCGTTCATGGTGGGGGCTCTTTCGTTCTGTTTGCTGTCCGTCCCGGCGGGCCGGAAAGAAGGGCGGACACCCGGCGGCATCCGCGTCCTGGAGCTGGCGATCCTGCTACTTCACCAGCGGGTATCCGGCCTTGACCCAGTCTTCGAGCTTCATGTCGACCGAGGCCACATTGGTGAAACCGAGGTCCTGCAACGACTTCGCGGCCAGCGCGCATCGCCCGCCGGTCGCGCAGTACAGCGTCAGTTGCTTGCCCATGTCGGTCTTGTCCGGAAAGCCGACGTGCGTCCAGATCTTGAACTCGACCAGGCCGCGCGGGACGTTGACGGCGCCGGCGACGTGGCCGTCGGCAAACTCCTCGGGCTCGCGAACGTCGACGAGTACCCCGACTGCCTTCCGATCGACCGCCGCCTTGAAGTCGGCCATGGTGATCGTCTTCACCTGTTTCTTGGTGGCGGCGACCATCTGCCCGACGGAAGGTGGGTAGTTCTGCGCCTGGACGAAGGCCGGAAGCGCCAGTCCGATGGCGAGCAGCACCGCAACCGCGAACGATTTCCTGTGGTTCAGCATGACGAAATCTCCTTCTCTTGAACGACTGCGAAACAATTCCGGCCCGGAGCGGACGACCCGCTCAGCCTCCGGCTGCCTGCACGACATGGCTGGCCTGACCGGCATTCACCATGACCCAGCGCAGAACGAAGCCGCCGACCAGCACCAGCAGCGCCGGCACGACGGTGTGGGGGATGAAGTACTTGAGCTCGAGGCCCTGCAGCGCGAGCGGGACGAGGATGCCGAGCCCGACGATCACGCCCCAGAACGCCCACGCGTACGCGCCGCTGACGATCAGCGTGGCGGCAGCCGCGTGCGACGCTGACGACGTGTAGAGATTGACGAGCAGAAGGCCGATCAGCACCAGCTCGATCGCGAGGAACGCGACGTCGGCGCGGATCAGCGAATCGACCGTGCGTTTCTCCGGCAGCGCGGTGCCGAGCGGCTGACACATCGCGGCCAGCGCGCCGCCGACCATGCCTTGCGGCGCCGGACGCTCGCCGCGGACGACGGCGGCGAGGTGGACCATCGCCGCGCCGGCGGAAAGCCCGGAGAACAGGAACAGCGGGCCGAGGATCGCACTGTTCCACAATGGCCGCGCGACCATCGTGTTGAGCAGGATGCCGGTGTAGATGCCGAGACCGACACCGAGCAGGATGTTGGCCCAGGCGAGGGTACGGACCAAACCGGGCCGCGCAACCATCGCGTCGGACCAGGATTGCAGCACCGGCAACCGGCGACCGGCCCACGGCCACGCGTCCGGGAGGCGGATCAGCGCCGAGGCGAGCAGCACGCCGTAGACGACGATCAGCACCCACGAGCCCCACGACATCGGCGAGCCCGGCTGGAACGTCAGGTACACGCGCCAGACGTAGAGCTTGTGCGTCAGGTCGAGGAACAGCGCACCCATGCCGAGGTTGATCAGCACGAAGCCGAGCAGCGGTGTGTGCAGCGAGAAGAATGCTTTCGGATCGTCACCGCGGGCGATCCGCAGCATCGCGATGCCGGCGAGCACCATCATTCCGGCGACGAGGCCGCCGAGAAACAGGTAGACCGGGATCTCCCAGCTCCAGACGGCGAGAGCGGGGTCGATCAGCGGGTTGTGCCGGGTAGTCGTCAGTTCGAGCATGGCGCGCCCCTTACGTCAGATAGAAGACCCGCGGGCCGGTCCCGGCCTCGGGCAGCAGCGTGTGGTGGCGCCGTGTGCGCAGCAGTTCGCTGACCTTGCTCTTCGGATCGTCGAGGTCGCCGAAGTGCATGCAGTGCGTCGGGCACACCGACACGCACGCCGGATCCTTGCCGTCCTTCGTCCGGTGGTAGCAGAACGTGCACTTGTCGACGTAGCCGTCGGGATGGACGAAGCGGGCGTCGTACGGGCACGACGACACGCAGGCCTTGCAGCCGATGCACTTGTTCGCCGTCACCAGCACGACCTTGCCGAAATCCTCGACGTGGCTGGCGCCGGTCGGGCAGCACGAGACGCAGGGCGGGTTGTCGCAGTGGTTGCAGCGCTCCGAGCGGATCTCGAACGACAGCCGCGGAAACTCGCCGGCGAGTTCGGTGCGAATCCAGTCGCGGCAGTAGCCGTGCGGGACGTCGTTTTCCGTCTGGCAGGCAACCACGCAGTCGGTGCAGCCCACGCACTTGCGGGTGTCGATGACCATTCCGAAGCGGGGCATGTCAGTGCCCGCCCGGCCGCCCGAAGGGCACTGACCGCCCCCTCGGGGGGCAGCGAACGAAGTGAGCTTGGGGGCCGTTCATTTACGCCTCCTTCACGAACGTGACGAAGTTGCGATGGATGCTGGTGCCGCCCATCAGCGGATCGGTCACATACTTCGTATTGAGCTGCGCCGCGCTCGCGCCCTTCTGGTACGCGCTCTTCAGCATCCTGCTGGTGTGGCCGAAACCGTAGACCATGTAGACGCAATCCGGCCGGATCCGCTGCGTGGCCTTGACCCGCACGCGATTGCTGACCACGCCGTCCTGGTTCTTCAGCTTCACGTACTGGCCGCTCTTGATGCCTGCCGCAACCGCGGCCTTCGCGTTGACCCACACCTCGTTTTCGGGCATCAGGTCGGCGAGCAGCGGGTTGGTCTGCGTGCGGCTGAACGTGTGCATCGGCGCGCGTCCGGTGATAAGCCGGAAATGGCCGTCCGGCGCGTTCGGCGGCGGCGTGTACTTCGGCACCGGGTCGAAACCCTTTGCCTTGAGCTGATCGGACCAGAACTCGACTTTCTTCGACGGCGTGTCGAATTCGAGTGCGGCCCCGTCTTCGACGGTCGTCGGCTTCGCCGCGCCCATGATCACGCCGTCGCGCTTCAGGTCGTCCCAGCTCATCCCGGACTTCTCGATCCGGTAGCGGAGGTATTCCTCCATGTCGTTGAACGGCATGCAGTCGGCGATGCCGAGCTTGTTCGCGAGCTGCTTGGCGATCCACCAGCCGGGCTTCTGCTCGTGCGGCGGCGCCACGACGGGCTGGCGCAGAGACGTCCAGCCGCGGCGGCCGAAGCCGACCAGCAGCTCGTCGTGGCGCTCGAGGAACATCGACTCCGGCAACACGACGTCGGCGTAGCCGGCGATCTCGCTGCCGACGGTGTCGATGACGACGAGGAGATCGAGGTTGTCGATCGCCTTCAGCGTCTCGGTCTGGTTCGGCAGCGCCATCATGATGTTCGACGAGTAGACGAACCAGCCCTTGATCGGATACGGCTTGCCGGTCAGCGTCGCCTCGCGGATGCCGGTCGTCACCTGCTCGTCGGCGAACGGGTACTTCTCTCCGTTCGGGTTGTCGGCCAGCGGCTTGTCCGATTTCGGGTATTTCGGCAGCGGATACGGCGCGACCTTCATTCCTGCGGCCAGGAAGAGCCCGCCCTTGCGGCCCCAGTTGCCGAGCAGCGCGGACAGGAGCGCGACCATGCGGCACCGCTGCGTGTCGTCGCCGTTCCAGTTGACGCGGCGGCCGGGGTGGATCAGCGTCGCCGGCCGATGGTTGGAGAACTCGCGCGCCGTCGTGCGGATCAGCGCCGCGTCGATGCCCGTTTCCTGCGCCGCCCACTCAGGCGTGCGCTCCTTGATCTCCTCGACGAACTTGTCGAAGCCGTGGCCGTACTTCTCGACGAATGCCTTGTCGTAGCGGCCTTCGGTGACCAGCACATTGGCCCACGCCAGCAGCAGCGCCAGGTCCGTGCCCGGCTTGATCGGCAGCCAGTACTTCGCCTTGCTCGCGGCGACCGAGTAGCGCGGATCGACGACGATGATCGG
>JBDTVU010000187.1:0-5719 GCA_040007035.1 Betaproteobacteria bacterium
GACTTCGAGAAGGAAAACCCCGGCATCAAGCTGAAGCCGATCTACACCGGCACGTATCAGGACTCGATGACCAAGGCACTCACCGCCGTCAAGAGCAACGACCCCCCGGTGATGTCGATCCTGCTGTCGACCGACATGTACACGCTGATCGATGAGGATGCGGTAATTCCCTACAACGACCTGCTGAAGACCGCCGACGACCAGGCGTGGGTGAAGAGCTTCTTCCCCGGCTTCATGGAGAACAGCCAGACCGGGGGAAAGATCTGGGGCATCCCGTTCCAGCGCTCGACGATCGTGCTGTACTACAACAAGGAGCTGTTCAAGGAAGCGGGCCTCGATCCGAACCGGCCGCCGGCAAGTTGGGCCGAGCAGGTCGAGTACGCGCAGAAGCTGACCAAGCGGGACGCGTCCGGCAAGGTCACCCAGTGGGGCCTGCAGATCCCGTCGTCGGGCTTCCCTTACTGGCTGTTCCAGGCGCTCGCGATCCAGGCCGGCACCAACCTGATGAACGCCACGGGCACCGAGACGTACTACGACCGGCCGGAAACGATCGCCGGGCTCGCGTACTGGGTCGACCTCGTCAACAAGTACAAGGTGCACCCGGAGGGCATCGTCGAGTGGGGCACGACGCCGAAGGATTTCTTCGAAAAGAAGGTGGCGATGATGTGGACGACCACCGGCAATCTCACCAACGTGCGCACCAACGCCAAGTTCGACTTCGGCGTCGCGATGCTGCCCGCGGGCAAGCAGCGCGGAAGCCCGACCGGCGGCGGCAACTTCTACATCTTCAAGAAGTCGACGCCGGCGCAACGCGAAGCGGCGCTGAAGTTCATCAAGTGGGCGACGACACCGCAGCGCGCGGCGCAGTGGGGCATCGACACCGGCTACGTCGCCGTTCGCGCCGACGCCTGGGACACGCCGGCGATGAAGCAGTACGTCGCGGGCTTCCCGGCCGCCGCCGTCGCGCGCGACCAGCTTCCCTTCGCCAAGGCCGAACTGTCGACGCACGACAACCAGCGGGTGACGAAGGCGCTGAACGATGGCCTGCAGGCTGCGCTGACCGGCACCAAGACGCCCGAGCAGGCGATGAAGGACGCGCAGCGCGAGGCGGAGCGGCTGCTGCGGTCGTACAAGTAACGCGTCTGCGGCTCGACCGCAAATGTCCCGGCCAATCGGCCCGACCCGCGCTGCCGAACCGGCGCGTGATCTCCCTCTCGCCGCAAGCGGGGCGAGGGGGATCTAGATGACGCGCTCCGCGCAATGGCTCTACGGCTGGCTGCTGCTGTTACCGGCCGCGGCGCTGCTTGCGCTGTTCACGCACTATCCCACGGTCGCGACCGCGTGGCACAGTGTTTTCTCGACGCCGAAGGGCGCGCGGCCGGCGGTGTATGTCGGCCTCGACAACTTCCGCCAGCTCGCCGACGACCCGATCTTCTGGCAGGCTCTGACGAACAATTTCTGGTTCGCGCTCGGCACGATCCCGGCGTCGATCGCGTTGGCGCTGGTAATGGCGGTCTGGGTCAACGGCCGCATCGCGGGCCGCGGCTTCCTCCGCCTCGCCTACTTTACGCCGACGATGCTGCCGATGATCGCGGTGGCCAACATCTGGCTGTTCTTCTACACGCCCGAGTACGGGCTGCTGGAGCAGGTGCTGGGCGCATTCGGCGCGCGGTCGCAGAACTGGCTCGGCAGCAAGGCGACCGCGCTGCCGGCGCTGATGGTCGTAACGGTGTGGAAGGAGGCCGGGTTCTTCATGATCTTCTACCTCGCGGCGCTGCAGTCGATGTCGCCGAGCCTCGCCGAAGCGGCGGCGATCGAGGGCGCGTCGCGGGGATACTTCTTCCGCCGCATCACCTTTCCGCTTCTGATGCCGACGACGCTGTTCGTGCTGGTCAACGCCGTGATCAACGCGTTCCGGATGGTCGACCACATCGTCGTGATGACGCGCGGCGGCCCCGACAACGCGACGGCGCTGCTGCTCTACTACATCTACGAAATCGGCTTCCGCTTCTGGGACTCGGCGTACGCGGCGGCGCTGACGATGGTGCTGCTGGCGATCCTCGGCTTCGCCGCACTGGCGCAGTTCTGGTTCCTCGAGCGGCACGTCCACTACCAATGACGCACGTCTACGATAGCCGGGGCGCAACGCGCGTACTGGAGACTGTCGGCGCGTGGCTGCTGGGCCTGCTGTGGCTGCTGCCGCTCGTCTACGCGTTCTGGACGGCGTTCCATCCGGGCGAATTCTCGACCCGGTTCGCGCTCGCCGCGCCGCTCACGCTGGACAACTTCGTCAAGGCGTGGCAAGCGGCGCCGTTCGCGCGCTACTTCGTCAACACCGTGCTGCTGGTGACGATGATCCTCGCCGTGCAACTCGTGCTGGTGACGCTCGCCGCCTACGCGTTCGCGCGCTTCGAGTTCCCGGGACGCGGCGTGCTGTTCGCGCTGGTGCTGGTGCAGTTGATGATCATGCCCGACGTGCTGATCGTCGAGAACTACCGGACGATGACCGCGCTCGGCCTGAAGGACACGATCGTCGCGATCGGGCTGCCGTACATGGCGAGCGCGTTCGGCATCTTCCTGCTGCGGCAGACGTTCAAGACGGTGCCGCGCGAGCTCGACGACGCGGCGCGGGTGGAGGGCTGCGGGCCGCTCGCGGTGCTGTGGAAGGTCTACGTGCCGCTCGCCCGCCCGGTCTACCTCGCCTTCGCGCTGGTCAGCGTCAGCTTCCACTGGAACAACTTCCTGTGGCCGCTGATCGTCACCAACTCGGTCGAGTCGCGGCCGCTGACGGTCGGCTTGCAGGTGTTCTCGTCCACCGACCAGGGGATCGACTGGTCGATCATCACGGCGGCGACGCTGATGACCACCGCGCCGCTGCTGGTCGCGTTCCTGCTGTTCCAGCGGCAATTCGTGCAAAGTTTCATGAGGGCCGGTATCCGATGAAGGTGATGACCTGGAACGTTCAGTGGTGCCGCGGCATCGACCGCGTCGTCGATCCGGCGCGGATCGCAGCCGAGGCGAAGCGCATCGCCGATCCCGACGTCCTGTGCCTGCAGGAAGTCGCCGACAACTATCCCGGCCCGCGGCTGCCGGGCAGCGCCGGCGAGGACCAGTTCGCCGTGCTGGCAACGCTGTTTCCCGGCTACTCGGCGGTGCAGGGCGTTGCCGTCGATCAACCCGCGGAAAACGGCCGCCGGCGCCGCTTCGGCAACCTGATCCTGTCGCGGTTGCCGGTGAAGCAGGTCTATCGCTGGCAACTGCCTTATCCCGCCGACCCCGGCGTCGCCGGGATGCCGCGAATCGCGCTGGAGGCGGTCATCGCGGCACCGTTCGGCGACGTCCGGGTGATCACCACGCACCTCGAGTACTATTCGCGCCGGCAGCGTCTTGCGCACATCGAAGCACTGAGATCGATCTACGCCGACGGCCACGGCCACGCGCGCGACGGTCGCGTCACGATGGACGACGGCGGCCCGTTCACGACGCTCCCCCGGCCGGAGGCGACGATCGTCACCGGCGACTTCAACCACGAGCCCGCCACACAGGAGCACGCGCGGATGATCGCGCCTTTCGACGACGGCACGCCTTCGCTCGTCGACGCGTGGGAGCTGACGCACCCGGGCCTGCCGCACCCGTCGACGTTCTGCATCCATTCGAAGATGGACCCCGACGTCGGCGAGCTGCACTGCGATTTCATCTACGTCAGCGAGGAAGTACGCCCGCGCGTGCGGTCGCTGACGGTCGATCAGGCGACGCAGGCCTCCGACCACCAGCCGCTGGTCCTCGAGCTCCTGTAGCGGCGCGATTCGCGTCGCGGAGGGCCTGCCGCTAGAATGACGGCGGCGCGGCGACGCCCGGTCGCGCGCGCCCCGATCACCTCTGCCCTCCGCCGCCCGCCTCGCCGCCTTGGCCCCCGCACTTCCCTCCTCCGCCACCGCCGCCGACGCGCGCGCCGAATTCGCGCGCGTCGCCGCATCGGGCCGCCCGTGCGTGGTGTTCATCGCGCATCCGTGGGGCGGCGGCATCCGCCGGCACATGGACGACCTCGCCGTGCTCGTCGCCGATCGCTGCAACGTGCTCTACCTCGAGCCGGCCGCCGGCGACACCGTCACGCTTCATCGTCCGCACAGCGCGCTTGCCGCGCACTTCACGCTGCCCCGCGATGCGGCGTCGCTCGCCGCACTGCTGAGCGCGGTCGGCGTCGTGCGGCTGCACTTCCACCACATCCACCGGCTGCCGCGCGCGGTGCTCGACCTGCCGGCCGCGGTCGGCGTGCCCTACGACTGCACGTTGCACGATCACTACGCGATCTGCCCGCAGTACCAACTCGACACCGTCGACGGCCGGTACTGCGGCGAGCCCGACGCGGCCGGATGCGCCGCGTGCCTCGCCGTGCGTCCGGCGCAGTGGGGCCTCGACATCGTCGCGTGGCGCACGGCGTTCGGCGCGCTCCTGGCCGGCGCCGCGCGCAGGATCGCGCCGACGCAGGACGTCGCGCAGCGGATCGGGCGGTACTTTCCCGGACTCGCCATCGACGTCTGGCCGCACCCGGAGCCGGCGCCCGCGCCGCTGCCGATCGCGCGCATCGTCGTGCCGGGCCTGCTGTCGCCGCAGAAGGGCCTCGCCACCGTGGTCGGTTGCGCGGCCGACGCGAAGTCGCGCGGATTGCCGCTGGCGTTCCACGTCCTCGGCGCGACGACGGCGCCGGTGCCGCAGATGCCTGCGCTGCCACTCACGCTATCCGGCGAGTACGACGAAGCTGATCTCGCGTGGCGACTCGCGGCCGAGCGTCCGGACGCGCTGTTCTTCCCGGCGCAGGTGCCGGAGACCTGGTCGTACACGTTGTCCGCGGCGATGGAATCGGGCGCGCCGATCGTCGCGTCGGCGCTGGGCGCGATCGGCGAGCGCCTCGCGGGCCGGCCACGGGTAACGCTGCTGCGACCGGATGCACCTGCCGCCGACTGGAACGATGCGCTGCTGCGCGCCACGACGGCCGCCCGCTGCGCGGATCCGACAACTGTCGAGCCGACGGGCGCGCTGCCGCCTGAGGAATACAGGACGCGGTACCTCGCGCCGTTTCCTGCGGGCGCCGTGGCGCGCGATCCGCAAGCCGACGTCCGCATCGACGAGCGCTGCTTCACGCTGCCGATTTCCTCTCCCGCGGCGCGCCAATGGTCGCTGGCCGAGCTGTACGAAGCCGGCGTCGAATGCGGCCGCACCGAGGCGCGGGCCGAGCTGGCGCGGCGGGTCGGCGTGCGCGATCGAAACGCGGAGAGCCCGGTGCGTGCGCCAGCCCGACGCGGAAGCGTGGGGGCCGCGCGGCTGTCGGCGGCGTGGGCGGACGTCGCGCGGACGCCGCGGCTTGCCCGCATCGCGCTGACGATCCTGCGCGACGACGGACCGGCGGCGCTGTATCGCCGGGTCCAGGCGAAGCTCGCGCGCAACCGCGGATTCCGGCCACGCGTGACGCCGGGCTACCGGATCGAATCGGCGCTCGCGCCGCTCGCGTTCGCTCTGACGGCCGGCACGCCGAGGGTATCGATCGTGATCCCGGTGTACGGCAACGCGCTGCTGACCTACACCTGTCTGAGGAGCGTCCTCGCGCACACGCCGGCCGGCCGCTACGAGGTCGTGGTCGTCGACGATGCGTCGCCGGTACCCGCGTCCGTGGAGCTCGCCGCGGTCACCGGCGTCCGCTTCGAGCGCAACGCGACCAACG
>JBDTVU010000188.1:0-5674 GCA_040007035.1 Betaproteobacteria bacterium
AGTACAAGGGCAAGGAGGCGCTGCTCGAATCGAACCGCAAGGCGCTGCACCTCGGCCGCGACCATGCGCTCGCCAACTTCGACTGCCCGCTGCCGCTGCGGGTGAAGCGCTCGACCGCCGTCGGCGACAAGATCTTCATCGACGGCAACAGCGCCGCCGCGCTCGGCAGCATCTATGGCGGCGCGACGGTCTGTGCCTGGTATCCGATCACACCGTCATCGTCGGTCGCCGAGGCGTTCGCCAAATACTGCGGCAAGCTCCGGATCGACCCTGCCACCGGCCGCCACCGCTACGCGATCGTGCAGGCGGAGGACGAGCTGGCGTCGATCGGCATGGTCATCGGCGCCGCGTGGAACGGCGCCCGCGCGTTCACCGCGACGTCGGGCCCCGGGATCTCGCTGATGCAGGAATTCATCGGCCTCGCGTACTTCGCCGAGATCCCGGCGGTGCTGTTCGACATCCAGCGCGGCAGCCCGTCGACCGGGATGCCGACGCGCACGCAGCAGGCCGACCTCCTGTCCTGCGCGTACGCGTCGCACGGCGACACCAAGCACGTGCTGCTGTTCCCGGAAGACCCGAAGGAATGCTTCGAGATGGGCGCGATGGCGTTCGACCTCGCCGACCGGCTGCAGACGCCGGTGTTCGTGCTGTCCGACCTCGACATCGGGATGCAGGACTGGCTATGCGACCCGTTCGTCTGGGACGACGCGCGCCGTCTCGACCGCGGCAAGGTGATGACGGCGGCGGACCTCGACGCCGGCCGCGAGTTCGGCCGCTATCTCGACGTCGACGGCGACGGCATCCCGTTCCGGACGTTTCCCGGCACCCACCCGACGAAGGGCTCGTACTTCACCCGCGGCACGACCAAGGACCGCTACGCGCGCTACACCGAGGAGGGTCCGGCGTACGTCGACAACATGCAGCGGCTGCTGCGCAAGTTCGAGACGGCGAAGTCGTACGTCCCGGCGCCCCTGATCGAGAAGGCGGCGAAGCCGACCCGCGCCGGCGTCGTCTGGTATGGCTCGACCGGCGCCGCGATGGCGGAGTCGCTCGCCGCGCTCGCCGCCGACGGCATCCACGTCGACCGGATGCGCATCCGCGCGTTCCCGTTCGCCGACAGCGTCGCCGAGTTCATCGCCGCGCACGACCAGGTGTTCGTCGTCGAGCAGAACCGCGACGCGCAGTTGCGGATGATGCTGGTCAACGAGTGCGGCATCGATCCCGGGCGGCTGACGTCGGTGCTCCATTACGACGGAACTCCCGTCACCGCGCGCTTCGTCATCCGCGAGATCGCGGAAAAGGCCGCGGTGTTCAACGTCAAGCCGTTGCGGAAGGTGGCGCCATGACCTATCTCGCGAAACCGAGACTGCACCACCCCGACCTGCCGAAGAACCGGCTCGGCTTCACGCGCCGCGACTACGAGGGTGCGATCTCGACGCTGTGCGCCGGCTGCGGCCACGATTCGATCTCGGCGGCGATCATCCAGGCGTTCTTCGAACTCGACGTCCAGCCGCACCGCGTGGCGAAGCTTTCCGGAATCGGCTGCTCGTCGAAGACGCCGACCTACTTCCTCGGCAACTCGCACGGCTTCAACAGCGTCCACGGCCGGATGCCGTCGGTGCTGACCGGCGCCAACCTCGCCAACCGCGACCTGATCTACCTCGGCGTGTCCGGTGACGGCGACTCGGCGTCGATCGGCTTCGGCCAGTTCGCGCACTCGATCCGCCGCGGCGTGAACATGGTCTACGTCGTCGAGAACAACGGTGTCTACGGATTGACCAAGGGCCAGTTCTCGGCCACCGCCGACAAGGGATCGAAGGCGAAGAAGGGTGCGATCAACAACGACGAGCCGATCGACATGGTGATGCTGGCGCTGCAGTTCGGCGCGACGTACGTCGGGCGCAGCTTCTCCGGCGACAAGGCGCAGCTCGTCCCGCTGATCAAGGGCGCGGTGCTGCACAAGGGCGTCGCGTTCATCGACGTGGTGTCGCCCTGCGTCGCGTTCAACAACCACCCGGGCTCGACCAAGAGCTACGACTACGTCCGCGAGCACAACGAGGCGGTGAACTTCCTCGACGTGATGGTCGGGCGCGAGCCGATCACCGCCGACTACGAGCCCGGCGCCCTGCGCGAAGTGCTGCTGCACGACGGCGGCACGATCCGGCTGCGCAAACTGCACGACGACTACGACCCGGCCGACAAGATCGGCGCGATGAACTATCTGCAGGAGCGTGCCGCCGCCGGCGAGATCGTCACCGGCCTCCTGTACGCGCACCCCGACTCGGCCGACCTGCACGACGCGCAGGAAACCGTCGACGCGCCGCTCAACACCCTTGGGGACGCCGAGCTGGTGCCGGGCGCGGCGAAGCTCGCGGCGTTCAACGCGTCGCTGCGCTGACGGCGGCGCCCGCCGCCGTGCGGCCGCGGCGACGGAGGCCGGCGATCCGGACGAACGCCCGCGCGAGAGTGGCGGCAGGCTCGACGACGACATACTGCCGCGACCTCGATCCCGCCGCGTCCGTCTGACATCGTCGCCGTTTGACGACGCGCGCACCGTCGCCGTTTGACGACGCGCGATGAGGTCGTTGCAACGTGCGGTGCGGAGTAGAATCCGCGGATGCGCATTTTCTTGACGATCCTCGCCGCCGCCGCCGGGCTCGTGGTGCTCGCGATGGTCGGCATCGCGATCGCGGTCTGGACCGTCGACGTCAACCGGTTCGTCGCGCCGATCCAGCAGCGGGTGAAGGACGCGACGGGACGCGACCTCACGGTGAAAGGCGGCATCAGCCTCAAGCTCTCGCTCGAGCCGCGCCTGGTCATCGAGGACGTGAGCCTTGGCAACGCCGGCTGGAGCAAGCAGCCGCAGATGCTGTCGGCGAGCCGGGTCGAAGCGCAGATCGCGCTGCTGCCGCTTCTGCAGCGGCGCTTCGACATCGTCCGCTTCAAGCTGGTCGAGCCGACGATCATCCTGGAGACCGATGCCGACGGCCGTGGCAACTGGGAGTTTCCGGCGCTGAAAGCCGCGCCGGCGACGCCGCCAGCCCCCGGCGGCGCCCGCTCGCTGGACACGCTCGGCATCGGCGACCTCGAAATCGACAAGGGCGCGATGACGTATCGCGACGGCGCGACCGGCAACGTGACGCGGATCACGATCGACGAACTCGTCGTCCATGCCCGCGATCCGGGCTCGCCGGTCAGCGCGCGGTTCCGCGGCACCGTCGACGACATCGCCATCGCGCTCGAGGGCAACCTCGGCCCGCTCGACCAGCTCGTCGCCCGCCGGTGGCCGTATCCAGTCGCCGTCCGCGGCGACGTCGGCGGCCAGCACGCGGCGATCACGACCAAGGCGCAGATGGTCGACAAGGGCCTGCGGCTGGACGACGTCGACCTGACGCTCGGATCGTCGAAGGCGACGGGTCAGGTCACCGTGCTCACCGGCGGCGCGCGGCCGAAGCTGGTGATCAAACTCGACGTCGCCACACTGTCACTGGCGGATATTCCGCTGCTCGGCGCGGCGGCGAGGGCGAAGGTGGCGAAGGCTGCGGCGCCGGCGTCGCGTTATGTCTTCGACGGAACGCCGCTGCCGCTGGCGATGCTTTCGACCTTCGATGCCGACGCCAACGTCGCGATCGGCACGCTCCTGCTCGACGGCGGCCAGCACGTCGACCGGATCGTCGCCCGGTTCACGGTCGTCAACGGCAGGCTCGACGCGCCGGCGCTGGAAGGCTCGGCGTTCGGCGGCACGGTGAAGGCGCGCCTCGTCGTCGACGCGTCGTCGCAGGCGATCGCGCTGCGCGCCGATCTGCACGACGTCGACCTCGGCGCCGTGCTGGCGGCGACGGGCAATCCGCGCGAGGTCAAGGGCGGCAAGACCTCCGTCGCCCTCGAGATCTCGACGCACGGCGCGTCGCCGAGGCAATGGGTGAGCGCCGCGAACGGCACGGTGACGGCGACGGTCGGCCCGGCATCGGTCGTCAATCCGAAGGTCAACCCCGACTCCTCGTTCGACCGCGCGGCTGCGGCGGTGAACCCTTTCCGCGCGACCGATCGGTCGACGGAGCTCGAATGCGTGGCGATAAGGCTGCCGTTGCGCGACGGCGTCGGACGCCTCGACCGCAGCGCGGCGGCAGAAACGAAGAAGCTCGGCGTCGCCGTCAGCGGCACGCTCGATTTCCGCAACGAGTCGCTCGACCTGTCGTTCCACCCGCGCGTGAAGCAGGGCATCGCCATCGAAGTTCCGCAGATCGCCGAACTGGTCCGGGTCAAGGGAACGTTCGCCGCACCGACGGTCGCCGTCGATGCGATGGCGTCGGCGGCGACGGTCGCCCGGCTCGGCGCGGCGGTGAGCACCGGCGGGCTGTCGTTCCTCGGCGAGACGCTGTTAGCCCGCGCGCAGGCTGGTGGCGGCAACCTCTGCCAGGCCGCACTCGGCCGCGCGCCGGACGTGGCGTCGGCCTCGGCGCCGCCGGCGCGGGCGACGGGGGCAACCGCCGTCGACGACATCAGCTCGGCGCTGGGTAAGCTGCTGGGGCGCTAAGGCAGGTCGCGCAGCAGCCTCCGCCCCCTCCAGTGCGGGGATGCACAGCTATTTGGCGTCGCGCCAATGCCGGTGGACGTCCCGCGCGGGCGCTGCATTGGGCGCGTTCGACCGCGTCGGCGCCGTCCCCACCTTCTCAAGCAGGTGACTGTGCTTCGCCACCGGCGTTGCCACGACGGTTGCAGCGGGCGCGGCGGCAGCAGCAGCTGCCGCGATGCGATCGGGCTGCATGGTCGCCGGCGTGTCGTCGCCAGCGAGCGCGCTCGCCGAACTCCCGGTGGCAAGTGTCAACAGTGCAATCGACAGCGTCGAACGTGTCTTCATGATCGTCTCCGTGGGAGGGTTCCGGAACCAGGGACGCCGGCGACGGTAACGCAACGGAGAAGGGCGGATGCGCCCGCTCCTCGAAACAGCACGGTGTGCGTTTCCCGTGCCGACATGCGTCTGCTCGCGGTGCGTCCCATACGTCCATCATGGCGGAGCATCGCTGTCGGCGGCTTGACCGGACCGTTACAAGTCCGTCAGCGGGGAGTCAACCACACGCGATCGACCGCGGACCGGCGCGCGCGCATTCGACAGAGTGCCAAATGAAAACGGCAGGGCCTCGCAGCCCCTGCCGCTGCGGACGCCGACGCAGGTCAGCGCTTGGCGCCCTTGACCGCTGTCTTGACCGCGTCCTGTCCGGCGGCATCGCTGGCGATCGGCTTCGCCACTGCCTTCGACGCGTCGACGTTCTGCTTCGCCTCGTCCGCGTGGATGGCCGGCGTCCCGTGGTCGGCGACCTTGGTGGCATCCTTCACCGCCTGCTGCTTCGCCTTCGTGTCCGGAAGGCCCTTGGTCGCCTTCGACGCATCGACGTTCTTCTTCGTTTCCTCGGCATGCATCGCCGGCGTTCCGTGGTCGGCGATTGTCCGCGGGTCCACGATCCCCGTCTGCGCAGCGGCGCTGGTGGCGAGCGCGCCGGCGATCAACGCAATCATCAACTTGTTCATGTCAGTCCTCGATCGGCAGTCCATCGTCTTCGGCGAAGTCCGCGACGCTTGCAAAATCGCGATATCACTCACCGTTATGCGCGTTGGTGCCGGAAACGGAAGATCGCGTCGTTCGCGAAGCCGGTGGCGGGACGTGCGCGCATTA
>JBDTVU010000189.1:0-5649 GCA_040007035.1 Betaproteobacteria bacterium
TCGGCACCGCCGAGAACAGGTTGACGATCACCTGCGCGCCCCAGTACGACATCTGTCCCCACGGCAGCAGGTAGCCGAAGAATGCCTCGGCCATCAGGCACAGGTAGATGAGGCAGCCGAAGATCCACGTCAGCTCGCGCGGCTTGCGATAGCTGCCGTACATCAGCCCGCGGAACATGTGCAGGTAGACGACGATGAAGAACATCGACGCGCCGGTCGAGTGCATGTAGCGGATGAGCCAGCCCCACGACACGTCGCGCATGATGTACTCGACCGACTCGAACGCCTTCGCCGCGTCGGGCTTGTAGCTCATCGTCAGGAAGATGCCGGTGACGATCTGCATCACCAGCACCAGCGCGGCGAGCGAGCCGAAGTAGTACCAGAAGTTGAAGTTCTTCGGCGCGACGTACTTGCCCCACTGGCTTTCCCACAACGCCGTGAGCGGGAAGCGCGCGTCGATCCAGTTCAGAATCTTTTCCATTCGCGGGTCCCCGTTACGCCGACTTGGCGTCCTCGCCGATGATGATCTTCGTGTCCGTCACGTAGCGGTGCGGCGGGATCACCAGGTTGGTCGGCGCCGGCACGCCCTTGAAGACGCGGCCGGCGAGGTCAAACTTCGACTGGTGGCACGGGCAGAAGAAGCCGCCGAGCCAGTCGCCGCCGAGGTCGGCCGGCGCGACGTCCGGGCGGAACGTCGGCGAGCAGCCGAGGTGGGTGCAGATGCCGACGGCGACGAGCATCGCGTCCTTGATCGAGCGATGCTCGTTCTTGCAGTACGCGGGCTGCTGCGGCACCTCGGAATTCGGGTCGGCCACCTTCACGTCGAGCTTCGGCAGCGAGTCGAGCATCGGCTGGGTGCGGTTGATCAGCCACACGACCTTGCCGCGCCACTCGATGTCGATCTTCTGGCCGGGCTCGATCTTGCCGATGTCGACCTCGACCGGCGCGCCGGCCGCCTTCGCCCGCTCGCTGGGGAAGAACGACATCACGAACGGCGTCGCTGCGGCGGCGGCGCCGAACCCACCGAACACGCTGGTGGCGCCGATCAGGAAGCGGCGCTTGCCCTTGTCTACCGTACCTTCGGCCATGTCGACCCGTCCCCTTGTTCCCTGCGCGTTCTCGTGCGCGCCGAGAGGGCAGAATGGCCGCCGGCGCGTGGTTTCGCAAACTTTCGGATTATACGGGATTCCGGATGCCAGCCGGAAGCCTTGGCCCCGATCGGACCGTAAAACCGCTGCCGAATCATCCGGTTGAAGCGGAGCCCCCTCGGCCGCCGGTCCGGGAACCGATCGGGCGCCGGCGGCAGCCGAGGTCGCCGTTTCGCGCCGCAACAAGTGTCTATAATCGGCGCCAAACCCAGCTGAAAGATTCCCGTGCTGCGCAAACTCTGGCTCATCTTCGCGCAGGCCGCGACCGTCTGCCTCGCACTGCTGTTCGTCGTGGCGACGCTGCGCCCGGACCTGCTGCCCCGCGTCTCGCCCAGTGTCGCCAACGTCGTGTTGACGCAGGAGACGGCCACGCCCGTCGCCGGCGAGCGCGTCGCGTCGTATGCCGATGCCGCGAAGAAGGCGATGCCGGCGGTCGTCAACATCTATACCAGCAAGGAGATGCGGCAGCGCAGTCCGCTGATGGACGACGCGACGCTGCGACGCTATTTCCCCGACCTCGCCGAACGGCTGCCGAAGCAGCGCGAGACGAGCCTCGGCTCGGGCGTCATCGTGTCGAGCGAAGGCTATGTGCTGACCAACCTCCATGTCGTCGAGGGCGCCGACGACATCCAGCTCGTGCTCGCAGACGGCCGCCGCATCCGCGCCCGGATCCGCGGCGTCGACCCCGAATCCGATCTCGCGGTGCTTAAGGCCGACGGCGACAAACTGCCGGCGATCACGCTCGGCGCGCTCGACCGGGTGCAGGTCGGCGACGTCGTGCTCGCGATCGGCAACCCGTTCGGCTTCGGCAACACGGTGACGCTCGGCATCGTCAGCGCGCTCGGCCGCAACCACCTCGGAATCAACCGCTTCGAGGACTTCATCCAGACCGACGCCGCGATCAACCCCGGCAACTCGGGCGGCGCGCTGGTCGACGCGGCCGGCAACCTGATCGGCATCAACAGCACGATCTTCTCGCAGTCCGGCGGCTCGCTCGGCATCGGCTTCGCGATCCCGGTCTCGCTGGCGAAGACGGTGCTGGAGCAGATCATCAAGGACGGCGTGGTCACCCGCGGCTGGTTCGGCATCGAGCCGCAGGACGTGACGCCAGACGTGGCGCGGGCGCTGGCGCTCGACAGGCCCGGAGGTGTGGTGATCCGAAGCCTCGTTCGCGACGGCCCCGCCGACCGCGCGGGCATCCAGGTGAAGGACGTCGTCGTCGAGATCGACGGCAAGGCAACGGCGAACACGCCGGCGCTGCTCGCGCGGATCGCCGAGCTCGCGCCGGGAGCGGCGGCGAAGGTCAAGCTGCTGCGCGACCGGCAGCTCGTCGCCGTCGACGTCACCGTGGGCAAGCGGCCGGCGCCGTAGCGTCCGCTGCGGCGTCGCGCCGGGCGCCCCCGCTCACTCGGCTTGCGTCGCGACGTCCTCCGCCTTCGGTGGCGGGAAGAACCGCGCCAGCACCAGACCCAGCTCGTAGAGCAGGCACATCGGCACCGCCAGCATCAGTTGCGAGACGACGTCCGGCGGCGTGATCACCGCGGCGACGATGAAGGCGCCGACGATCACGTAGCGGCGGACCTCCTTCAGCTTGGGGATGGTGACGATCCCCATCCGCACCAGCACCACCTCGACGACGGGGATCTCGAACGTTGCGCCGAACGCGACGAACATCCACAGCACGAACGACAGGTACTTGTCGATGTCGGTCATCATCTGCACGCCCGCGGGCGCGTAGCCGACGAAGAACGCGAACACCCACGGGAACACCAGGAAGTACGCGAACGCCATCCCGAGCAGGAAGAACAGGACGCTGGAGAAGATCAGCGGAGCCGCCAGCTTCTTCTCGTGCTGGTAGAGCCCGGGCGCGATGAACGCCCACATCTGCCACAGCACGTACGGCAGCGTCACCACGAACGCCGCCATCAGCGTCACCTTGAGCGGCACGAGGAAGGTGCCGGTGACGTCGGTGGCGATCATCGTCGCGCCCGGCGGCAGCACGCGCAGCAGCGGCGCCGCGAGCGCGGCGTAGATTTCCTTCGCCCAGGGAAACAGCAAGACCAGCGCGACCATGATCGCGACCACCGAGCGCAGCAGGCGCGAGCGCAGCTCGACCAGGTGCGAGATGAACGTTTCCTGCGGCGTGTCGGGCGGCGGCGTTGCGGTCATCGCGGGGCGCGGTTCAGCCGCGCTCGAAGCCGGGCAGCGACGACTGGCGCGCCGGCTCCGCCGCGGGCGCGCCGGCCAGCACCGGGGCGGCGACCGGCGCCGGCGCAGGCTCGGCCGCAGGTTCAGCCAACAGGTCGGTCACCGGTTTGGCCACGTCCGCCGGCGCATCTGTTGCGGCCGCGTCGAGCTCGGACTGCACGCTGCGCACGCCGGTCTCGACGTCCTGCACCGCGGAGGACACCGACTGCTCGATGTCCTTCGACGCGCTCTGGACCTGCTGCTGCAGCTTGCGCAGCTCGTCCAACTCCATCTCGCGGTTGATGTCAGCCTTCACGTCGGCGACGTAGCGCTGCAGCCGCCCGAACAGGTGGCCGAGCGTGCGCGCCGTCTTCGGCAGCTTCTCTGGGCCGATGACGATCAGCGCCACGACGGCGATGATGAGGATTTCGGAGAGACCGACGTCGAACATGAGGTGCGGCGCGGAGCACGGGGCGTCGAGCGCGCAACCGCTGCGCGACGTCCGCGCTCGCAGGCGGACACTCGACGCCGACGACCCTACAGCGTCTTTTCCTTCTTCACCTCGCCGTCGATCGTGGTGCCGGCGATCTTCTGCGCCGGCGCGTCGGCAGCGGACTTCGCCGCGTCGGCCTCGTTCTCGGCGCCCTTGATCCCTTCCTTGAAGCCCTTCACCGCACCGCCCAGGTCCTGGCCGATGTTGCGCAGCTTCTTGGTGCCGAAGATCAGCACGACGACGACCAGTACGATCAGCCAGTGCCAGATGCTCAATCCGCCCATTGCGTTCTCCTTCGTTTCTCGTTCCGCCGTCAGCCGCGCGGGACCATCGGCCCGAGCGGGTCGGGGCCGCCGATGACGTGGACGTGCACGTGCATCACGTCCTGGCGCCCGATCCTGCCGGTGTTGACGATCGTCCGGAACCCGTCCGGCGACCCTTGCTCGCGCGCCAGCCTTCCGGCCAGCGTCATCATCCTGCCCAGCACCGCGGCGTCGCCGGGGACCGCGTCTGAGAGCGATGCGATGTGGCGCTTCGGCACCAGCATGAAATGCACCGGCGCCACCGGGTGGATGTCGTGGAACGCGAGCACCTCGTCGTCCTCGTACACCTTGTCCGCCGGGATTTCGCCCCGCACGATCCTGCAGAAAATGCAGTCCTGCACCGTTCGCCCCCGTTGACCTTCGTCCGTCAGACTGCCTCGCGCCCGGCGAGCCGGGCGTCGATCGCGCGCTTCAGCCCGTCCGCGTCGTCGCTGCCGATCATCACCGGCCGCTGGCGCACCAAATCGAGCCGCACGGCCTGCCTGCCGGCGACATTGTATAGCCAGCCGCCGGGTGTCCAGTGCAACCCCCATCCCCACCAGATCCGCGTCCGCACGATTTCGCTGCGCCGGACATCGGCCAGCGGGATCGTCCGGCCGAACAGCCCGACGCCGAAACGGGCCCGGATTTCGCGCTCCGTCACCTCGACCGTCAGCGTCGCGAAGAGCAGGAACGCCGCGGCCAGCACCGCGTACAGCGCCGCCACCAGCCACCACGCGGCTTTGAGCGTCGCTGCCGACAGCCACAGCAGCATGCCGGTCGCGAGCACCATGCCGACGGCGGTGCCGGCCGCGACGACCCAGCCGAACTGCGTGTGCTTGTAGATCGGAAGCACGCGGTTGGGGTCGGGGCTACCGCCGCGACGCCTTCTCCGCGATGCCCGACGTGCCCTCGCGCCGCGCCAGCTCGGCGCGCACATCCGCCGGCGAGAGCCCGTGCCGCGCGAGCAGCACGAGGCAGTGGAACCACAGGTCGGCGACCTCCGCCGCGATGCGGAGCTTATCACCGTCCTTCGCGGCCATGACCGTCTCGGTCGCCTCCTCGCCGATCTTCTTCAGGATCGCGTCGTCGCCTTTCGCGAACAGCGCGGCGACGTAGGACGACGCGGGATCGGCGCCGCGCCGCGCGGCGATCGTCGCCGCCAGCCGGTCGAGGATGTCGGGGACTTCGGGTTCGCGATCAGTCATGGCCGTAGATCTTCTGCGGGTCCGCGAGCACCGGCTCGTCGTCGACCCAGTGCCCGTCGTCGAGACGGAGGAAAAAGCAGCGCTCGTGCCCGGTGTGGCAGGCGATGCCGCCGGCCTGCTCGACGCGGAGCAGGATCGCGTCGTGGTCGCAGTCGAGGCGGATTTCGCGCACCTTCTGCACGTGGCCCGACTGCTCGCCCTTGCGCCACAACTTCTGCCGCGACCGCGACCAGTAATGCACCTCGCCGGTCGTCGCCGTCAGCGCGAGCGACTCGCGATTCATCCACGCCAGTGTCAGCACCTTGCCCGTC
>JBDTVU010000190.1:0-5600 GCA_040007035.1 Betaproteobacteria bacterium
AGCTGCATGATGATCGACGCCGAGATGTACGGCATGATCCCGAGCGCGAGGATCGAGAAGCGCGACAGTGCGCCGCCCGAGAACACGTTGAACAGGCCCAGGATGCCGCCCTGCTGGTTCCGGAACAGCTCGTCCAGCACGGACGCGTTGATCCCCGGCACCGGGATGTGCGTCCCGATCCGATAGACGACCATCGCGCCGAACAGGAACCACAGCCGCCGCTTGAGGTCGGCGTACTTGGAACCGCTCTTCTGAGCTGGATTGGTGATGGCCAACGTCATTTCCCGTGATTGGAGCGCGCGCCCGGTCAGGCGACGCTGCCGCCGGCGGCTTCGATCGCCGCCTTCGCGCCCTTGGTCGCGGCGACGCCCGTGAGCTTCACCGCCTTCGTCAGTTCGCCCGACTTGATGACCTTCGCCGCCTTCGCAAGCGAGGGCACGATCCCGGCGGACTTAAGCGCCAGCAGGTCAACGTCGGCCACCGGCAGGCGGGCGAGATCGGACAGCCGCACTTCGGCGGTGTCGTTCTTCGCCAGCGAGACGAAGCCGCGCTTGGGCAGCCGGCGCTGCAGCGGCATCTGGCCGCCCTCGAAGCCGACCTTGTGGAAACCGCCCGAGCGGGACTTCTGGCCCTTGTGGCCGCGACCCGCGGTCTTGCCGAGTCCCGAGCCGATGCCGCGACCGACGCGGCGCCGGGCCTTCTTCGACCCTTCGGCCGGCTTGATGGTGTTAAGACGCATCGCGTGCCTCGTATCCGTTATTCCGCGACCTTGAGCAGGTAGCTGACCTTGTTGATCATCCCGCGCGTGGACGGCGTGTCGATGACTTCGACCGTGTGGTTCGTCCACTTGAGGCCGAGGCCGCGCACCGTCGCGCGATGGTCCGACTTGGTCGACGCAATGCTCTTCGCCAGCGTTACCTTGATCTTCTTCGGCGCCACCATGGTCAGGCCTCCGTCAGCTGCTCGACGGTGAGGCCGCGCTTGGCGGCGATCTCGGCCGGCGAATTCAGGCGCTTCAGCGCGTCGAGCGTCGCCCGGACCAGGTTGTACGGGTTCGTCGAGCCGTGGCACTTCGCCAGCACGTTGGTGACCCCGACGACCTCGAACACCGCACGCATCGGGCCGCCGGCGATCACGCCGGTGCCGTCCGCCGCGGGCTGCATGAACACCTTGGTCGCGCCGTGGCGGCCTTCGACCGCGTGGTGGACGGTGCCTTTCTTCAGGTTCACCTTGACCATCCGGCGGCGCGCCTCTTCCATCGCCTTCTGCACCGCGACCGGCACTTCCTTCGCCTTGCCCTTGCCGATGCCGACGCGGCCATCGCCATCGCCGACGACGGTCAGCGCGGCGAAGCCGAGGATCCGGCCGCCCTTGACGACCTTGGTCACGCGATTGATGGCGATCATCTTCTCGCGCAGGCCGTCGCCGCGGTCCTCCTGCTGCTGCATTCTCGAATTGGATCTCGGATTAGCCATGATCGCGCCCTAGAATTTGAGTCCGGCTTCGCGGGCCGCATCGGCCAGCGCCTGCACGCGCCCGTGGTAGCGGAACCCCGACCGGTCGAACGCGACAGCGTCGATGCCGAGCGCCTTCGCGCGGTCGGCGATGCGCTTGCCGACGATCGCGGCCGCTGCCTTGTTGCCGCCGTTCTTCACGTCCTTGCGCACTTCCGCCTCGAGCGTCGACGCACTGGCAAGCACGCGGTCGCCGGTCGGCGCGACGATCTGCGCGTAGATGTGGCTGTTCGATCGGATGACCACCAGCCGCGTCACCCGCTGCAGGGCGATGCGGATCCGCGTCTTGCGGGCGCGGCGGACACGAGCTTCCTTCTTGTTCATCGATGACCCCAGTCGGCTTCGTGCGGACTCGGCGGCGGCCGGCCCCGCAATCCATCACTTCTTCTTCGTTTCCTTGATCACGACGCGCTCGTCGTGATAGCGCACGCCCTTGCCCTTGTACGGCTCCGGCGGGCGGTAGGCGCGGATCTCCGCGGCGACCTGCCCCACCTGCTGGCGGTCGATGCCCTTCACCAGGATCTCGGTCTGCTGCGGCGTCTCGACCTTGACGCCCTTCGGCATCAGGTGGACGACCGGGTGCGAGAAGCCGAGCGACAGGTTGACCTTGTCGCCGGCGGCCTGCGCCCTGAAGCCGACGCCGACCAGCGTCAGCTTCTTCTCGAAGCCGGCGGTCACGCCCTTGACCATGTTGGCCACCAGCGCGCGCAGCGTGCCGTGCATCGCGTTGACGCTTGCGTTGGCGGCCTTGCACACCAGTTGGTCGCCGTTCTTCTCGATCGAGAGGCCGTCGCCGTACTTGCGGTGCAGCGTGCCCAACGGACCCTTGACGGTGATCTCGCCCGGCGCCAGCGTAACCTCGACCTTCGGCGGCAGCGGGACGGGAGAATTGCCGATTCGCGACATGGCTTCCTCCCTCAGGCGACGATGCAGAGGACTTCGCCGCCGACGCCGGTAGCGCGCGCCTTGCGGTCGGTCATCACGCCGCGCGACGTCGAGACGATGGCGATGCCCAGCCCGTTCATCACGCGCGGGATGTCGTCCTTGCCCTTGTAGATGCGCAGCCCCGGCGCCGACACCCGCTCGATCTTCTCGATCACCGGGCGGCCGGCGTAGTACTTGAGGGCGATTTCGAGCACCGGCTTGACGTCCTCGCCGGAGACCTTGAACGCCTCGATGTAGCCTTCGTCCTTCAGCACCTTCGCAATGGCCAGCTTGACCTTGGACGAGGGCATCGTGACCACCGCATGCTCCACCATCTGCGCATTGCGGATGCGCGTCAGCATGTCGGCGATAGGATCAGTCATGCTCATGAATCACCTCACCTGCATTGATCGTTACCAGCTGGCCTTGACGATGCCCGGAATCTCGCCCCGCATCGCGAACTCTCTCAGCTTGTTGCGGCCGAGGCCGAACTTGCGGAAGAAGCCGCGCGGGCGACCGGTGATCGCGCAACGGTTGCGCAGGCGAGTCGGGTTCGCGTTGCGCGGCAGCTGCTGCAGCTTGAGCCGCGCGGCGAACCGATCCTCGTCCGACACCTTGGTGTTGTTGATGATGGCGAGCAGCGCCTCGCGCTTCCTGGCGTACTTCTTCACCAGTACGCGTCGCTTCTCGTCGCGGTTGATCAGGGACAGTTTCGCCATGGCGGCCTCAGTTCTTGAACGGGAACCGGAACGCGGCGAGCAGTGCCTTCGCCTCGGCGTCCGTCTTCGCGCTGGTGGTGATCGTGATGTTCATCCCCCTCAGCGCATCGATCTTGTCGTACTCGATCTCGGGAAAGATGATCTGTTCCTTGACGCCCATGTTGAAGTTGCCGCGGCCGTCGAACGAGCGTCCGGAAACGCCGCGGAAGTCGCGCACACGCGGCAGCGCGATCGACACCAGCCGGTCGAGGAACTCGTACATCCTCTCCTGGCGCAGCGTCACCATGCAGCCGATCGGGTAGCCTTCGCGGATCTTGAATCCGGCGATCGCCTTCTTGGCCTTGGTGATCACCGGCTTCTGGCCGGAGATCTTCTGCATGTCGGCGGCGGCGTTCTCCAGCAGCTTCTTGTCGCCGATCGCCTCGCCGACGCCCATGTTGAGGACGATCTTCTGCAGGCGCGGCACTTGCATCACCGACTTGTACCCGAACTGCTTGACCAGCGCGGGCACGATTTCCTTCTTGTAGACTTCCTTCAGGCGGGCCATGTCTGTCTCTCGGTCAGGCGACGAGCTCGCCGTTGGACTTGAAGAAACGGACCTTGCGGCCGTCCTCCAGCATCCGGAAGCCGACCCGGTCCGCCTTCTTCGTCACCGGGTTCCAGAGCGCGACGTTTGACGCGTGGATCGGCATTTCCTTGGTGACGATCCCGCCCGGCTCGTTCTTCATCGGGTTCGGGCGCGCGTGCTTCTTGACCTGGTTGATTCCGGCGACGAGCAGATGCGTATCGCCCGCTACGGCGGTGACCGATCCACGCTTGCCCTTGTCGCGGCCGGTGATGACGACGATCTGGTCGCCCTTCTTGATCTTGCGCATGGGGCCTCCTAGAGCACTTCCGGCGCGAGCGAGACGATCTTCATGAACCGCTCGGTGCGCAGCTCTCGGGTGACCGGCCCGAAAATGCGGGTGCCGATCGGCTCGAGCTTGGCGTTCAGCAGCACGGCGGCGTTGGTGTCGAAGCACACCTTGGCGCCGTCGTCGCGGCGGACGCCGTGGCGCGTGCGCACCACGACGGCGTTGTAGATCTCGCCCTTCTTGACGCGACCGCGCGGCGCAGCGTCCTTGACGCTGACCTTGATCACGTCGCCGATGTGCGCGTACCGGCGCTTGGACCCGCCGAGCACCTTTATGCACATCACTCGGCGGGCGCCGGTATTGTCGGCGACCTCGAGCATCGACTGCATCTGGATCATTGCTGCTTCTCCAACTTGAACCGCGGTGCGCGCCGCAGCGGCGGTTTCGACTACGGCGCCGTTGCGGTCGCGGCGGTGATGCCGCGGCCAGTTTTGGACCCCGTCCGGGGAATGACCGCAGGTTCCGGCGGTGCTCCGCCATTGACCCGCGGCAGGTCAATCTGAAATTATGACAGCTATCGCGCTTCCTCGCAACCCCTGTCTGGAATCAACGACTTGGCGCCGCCGGGGCATCCGGCCCCGCGGCACCTTCCCCGGTCAGACGTGCCGGGCCTTCTCGATCAGCCGGATGACCCGATACGCCTTGGTCTTGGCCAGCTTGCGGCAGGCCTCGATCTCGACCAGGTCACCTTCCTTGAACTCGTTGTTCTCGTCGTGCGCGTGGTACTTGCGCGTGCGCGTCATCACCTTGCCGTACAGCGCGTGGGTGACCCGGCGCTCGACGAGCACCGTGACCGTCTTGTCCATCTTGTCGCTGACTACGCGCCCGGTCAGCGTCTGCAGGATCGTCTTGCGCGGCGCCGGCGCCGTCGTCACTTCGGTGGTCTGGTTCATGCCTTGTCCCCGGACTTCTGGGCGATCAGCGTCCGCGCGCGGGCGATGTTGCGCCGCGTCGCCTTGAGCTTCGCCGTGTTCTGGAGTTGCTGGGTCGCCTTCTGCATCCGCAGCCCGAACTGTTCCTTCAGCAGCGCCTGCAGCTCGGTCTTGAGCTCGGCCGGCGACTTCGCCGCCAGCGCCTTCTTCGTTTCCGTCAGCTTCATCGTCGTCTCCGTCAGCCGATCAGCCGGTGGACGAACGTCGTCCGGATCGGGAGCTTGGCCGCCGCCAGCGCGAATGCCGCGCGCGCGATCGTCTCGTCGACGCCGTCCATCTCGTAGAGCACCTTGCCCGGCTGGATCTCAGCAACGTAGTACTCGGGGTTGCCCTTGCCGTTGCCCATCCGGACTTCCGCCGGCTTCTGCGAAACCGGCTTGTCCGGGAAGATCCGGATCCAGACCCGGCCGCCGCGCTTGATGTGGCGCGTCATCGCCCGCCGCGCCGCCTCGATCTGGCGCGCCGTCAGCCGGCCACGGCCGACCGCCTTCAGGCCGAACTCGCCGAAGCTGACCTTGTTGCCGACAGTCGCCACACCCTTGTTGCGGCCCTTCTGCTCCTTGCGGTACTTCCTTCTAGCTGGTTGCAGCATTCTTC
>JBDTVU010000191.1:0-5586 GCA_040007035.1 Betaproteobacteria bacterium
TTGACCGGGCCGGACAGGTCGGCGGAGAAGCCGCAGCGCGACGCGAACGCGAGATCGAGACCGACGATGCGGCCGTCGTCGTCGTAGCCGACGTCCCAGTCGTATCGGTACGCGTGCCGCTTGCCGGTCATGATCATGTCGTCGTCGCGGTCGACGCGGAACTTGACCGCCGCGCCGCTGCGCCGGGCGAGGATCGCCGCGAGGCACGCGAACAGCGACATCTGCGTCTCCTTGCCGCCGAAGCCGCCGCCCATCCGGCGGCACTCGACGACGACGTCGTGGGCGTCGATCCCGAGCGCATGCGCCACCATCTGCTGGACCTCGCCGGGATGCTGCGTCGAGCAGAACACGCGCATTCCGCCGTGCTCGGCCGGCATCGCCAGCGCGATCTGTCCCTCGAGATAGAAGTGGTCCTGGCCGCCGCTCGCCGCGCTGCCGCGCATCCGGTGCGGCGCGCGGGCGAGCGCCGCGACGGCGTCGCCACGGGCGAGGTGGGCCGGCGGCAGCACGTACGACTCGGCGGCGAGCGCGGCCTCGATCGTCAGCAGCGCCGGCAACGGCTCGAGGTCGTAACGGGCGAGCTTTGCCGCGGCGCGCGCGGCGTTCGCCGACGTTGCCGCGACGGCGAACAGCGGCTGGCCGGCGAACTGGACGAGGCCATCGGCGAGGATCGGGTCGTCGTGCTGGATCGGGCCGACATCGTTGACGCCCGGAATGTCGGCGGCGACGATGACGTCGACGACGCCCGGCGCCGCGCGGACGGCAGCGAGCTCGAGCCCGCGGATCCGGCCGTGCGGGATCGGGCTCCGGCCGACGGCGGCGTAGAGCGTGCCGCGCGGCTCCGGCAGGTCGTCGGTGTAGGCAGCCGTGCCGGCGACGTGCAGCCGCGCCGAGTCGTGCGGAACTTCGGCGCCGACGACGCGGTCGTCGAGCTTGGCGGCGGGCCGTTCCGGGGCGTTCATCGCGCTGCCCCGTTCACGCGATGACGTCGGCCACGCGCGTCGGCACCCGCGGCGCGTCGGTCCCGGTTTCGTGCCAGCACCGCAGCAGCAGCGCGGCGAGTCCGTCGCGCCGGTAATCCGCCGTCGCCCGCATGTCGGTGATCGGCGAGAACTCGGCAGTGAGCGCCACCATCGCCGTGCGCGCCGTCGGCTCGGTCCAGGGACGGCCGGTGAGTGCGGCCTCGGTCGCGGAGGCACGCTTCGGCGTCACCGCGACGCCGCCGACGCCGATTCGCGCGCTGGCGATCCGGCCGGCGTCGAGGTCGAAGCGGAAGCACGCGAACACCGCCGAGATGTCCTGGTCGTGGCGGCGCGACAGCTTGTACGCGCGGAGCGTCGTGGCCGGCCGGCGGCGCGGCACGCGGATTGCGGCGACGTATTCGCCGGCCTCGCGGGCCGTCTGCTGATACGCGACGTAGAAATCTTCGAGCGGCAGCTCGCGCGATGCCGCACCGCGCCGCAGCACGACCGTCGCGCCGAGCGCGATCAGCGCCGGCATCGAATCGCCGATCGGCGAGCCGTTGGCGACGTTGCCGCCGAGCGTGCCGGCGTTGCGGATCGGCACCGACGCGAACCGCTCCCACGCTTCGTGCAGCTCCGGCCACTCGGCGTCGAGCGCTGCAAACGCGGCGGCGAGCGTCGCCGCGGCGCCGATTTCGAGCGCGCCGTCGGTGTCGCCGATCGCGGCCAGTCCGTCGACGTTGCCGACGTAGATCAGGTTGCCGAGCGCGCGGTGCTGCTTGGTCACCCAAAGCCCGACGTCGGTGGTGCCGGCGACGATGCGCGCGTCGGGCAGTGCGGCGACGAGGCGCGCGAGTTCGTCGTGCGTCCGCGGCGCGAAGAAGCGCTGCCCGGCGTGCTCGTACTCGAACGTCCCGTCGCGCGCGAGCGCCGCCAGTTCCGTGGCGAGCGCTTCCTCGTCCGGCGAGATCCGGCGCGCGCCGTCGGCAGCGATGCCGGGGCCGCGCCAATCGGCGGGCGCGAGCAGCGAGTACATCGCGTCGGCGGCGGAGAGGATCGGACGGTAACCGGTGCAGCGGCACAGGTTGCCGGACAGTGCGTCCATGACATCGGCGCGCGGCGGCCGATGTGCATTCTTGTACAGGCCGAACAGGCTCATCACGAAACCGGGCGTGCAGAACCCGCACTGCGAGCCGTGCTCGCGGACCATCGCTTCCTGGACCGGGTGCAGCGTGTCGCCGGCGGCGAGCGCTTCGACGGTGAACACCGCCTTGCCGTCGATGGTCGGCAGCAGCCGGATGCACGCGTTGATCGGATGGTATTCGAGGCCGCCGGCGGCTGCGGGCTCGGCGACGACGACGGTGCAGGCACCGCAATCTCCCTCGGCGCAGCCTTCCTTGGTGCCGGTCAGCCGACGATGGTCGCGGAGATATTCGAGCAGCGTCGTTTGCGGCGACACTCCGGCCGCCTCGACGAGGTTGCCGTTGAGCAGGAAGCGTATCGGATCGGCCATGGCCACGTCGCGGGGCGCGCCGGGAAAAACGCAAGCGGGGACGATAGCACAACGACTGCCGGGCGTTGGCTCCCTGGCGAACGGCATTCGCTCGAGCCGCGTGATCCGCGCCGGCGGCTTCGAGCGCCTTGACTCGCATCGGACAAGGCAAACGCGACAGATGCACCCGGTGCGCCAACTCGACGTTGGAAAGAGACCCATCGGCTTGAATCGCAGCGGGAATCCTAGGGTCCGACACGTCCGGATTCGAATTTTTCGTGACGTCCTGCGCACGGCATATTGTTCTGATTCTCGTAGATTATCGGCATGAATTAGAACAAAATACCGGCTTGTCAAGGCCAGCATGGTTCGTCATGGATTCCCCGGTGCCGCGGTCGTTCCTTGCGCAGCCTTCCTCCGCCGAGGATCCCGATCCGCAGGAGACCGCAGAATGGCGCGATGCCTTCCTGTCGTTGGTTGCCACCTGCGGCCCGGATCGCGCCCGCTTCATTCTCGGTGAGCTGGCGCACCTCGCGCGCACCCAGCGGATCGGCTGGCAGCCCGAGTTCTGCACGCCGTACCAGAACAGCATCCCGGTCGAACGCCAGCCCGCGTTTCCCGGCGACCTCGCGATCGAAGAGCGGCTCGCCGCCCTCAATCGCTGGAACGCGCTGGTCATGGTCGTGCGCGCCAACCAGGCGTACGGCGAGCTGGGCGGCCACATCGCGAGCTACGCCAGTGCTGCCGACCTGTTCGAAACGGGCTTCAATCACTTTTTTCGCGGGCGCAACGACCGCGACCTCGGCGACCTTGTCTTCTTCCAGCCGCACAGCGCGCCGGGGGTGTATGCCCGCGCGTTTCTCGAGGGGCGCCTCTCCGAAGAGGACCTCCTGCACTACCGCCAGGAGCTTCGCGCGCCGCGCGCGTTGACCGGTCGGGGTGCGCGCGGCCTCTCCAGCTATCCGCATCCGTACCTGATGCCGGATTTCTGGCAGTTTCCCACCGGTTCCATGGGCGTCGGCCCGATCAGCTCGATCTATCACGCGCGCTTCATGCGCTACCTGACGCACCGGCAACTGCTCGATTGCAAGGGTCGCAAGGTGTGGGGCGTCTTCGGCGACGGCGAGATGGACGAGCCGGAGTCGATGAGCGCCCTTACGCTGGCCGCGCGCGAGGGACTGGACAATCTCGTCTGGGTGGTCAACTGCAACCTGCAGCGGCTGGACGGGCCGGTGCGCGGCAACGGCCGGATCATCGACGAGCTGGAAAAGCTCTTTGCCGGCGCCGGGTGGAACGTGATCAAGCTCATCTGGGGCAGCGACTGGGACGGCCTGTTCGCCCGGGACACGACGGGAGCGCTGGCACGTGCCTTCGCCAACACCGTCGATGGCCAGATGCAGACCTTCGCCGCAAAGGACGGACGCTACAACCGCGAGAATTTTTTTGGCCAGAGTCCGGAGCTGGTTGGGCTGGCGCAAGGGATGACGGACGAGCAGATCGATCGCCTGAAGCGCGGCGGCCACGACCTGGTGAAAATCCACGCCGCCTATGCCGTCGCCGCTGCGCATGCCGGCCAACCGACGGTCATCCTTGCGCACACCAAGAAGGGTTACGGAATGGGCAGCGCGGGCCAGGGCCGAATGACCACGCACAGCCAGAAGAAACTGGATGACGTCGATCTGCTGGGCTTCCGCAACCGCTTCAACCTGCCGCTGACCGACGAGCAGGCGACGTCGCTCGCACTCTACAAGCCCTCTGACGACAGCGCGGAGATGCGGTATCTCCATGCGCGGCGCGAGGCGCTGGGCGGCTATCTGCCCAGGCGCGAAACGAAATGCGATCCGGTGCCCGTGCCCGAGATCGCCGCCTATGCGGCCTTCGCGACGCATGCCGCCGGCAAACAGATGAGCACGACAATGGCGTTCGTGCGGATGTTGGGCGGCCTGCTCAAGGATCGCACCCTGGGACCGCGGATCGTTCCCATCGTCGCGGACGAGGCGCGCACGTTCGGCATGGCCAACTTGTTCCGGCAGGTCGGCATCTATTCGAGCGTGGGACAGAAGTATTCGCCCGAGGACATCGGCTCCGTGCTGAGCTACCGCGAGGCGCTCGACGGCCAGATCCTCGAGGAAGGCATCTCGGAAGCGGGCGCCATCGCGAGCTGGACCGCGGCGGGCACGAGCTACAGCGTGCACGGGTTCGCGATGCTGCCGTTCTACATCTACTATTCGATGTTCGGGTTCCAGCGCGTCGGCGACCAGATCTGGGCCGCGGCCGACCAGCGCACGCGCGGCTTTCTGCTGGGCGCCACGTCGGGCCGTACCACGCTCGGCGGAGAAGGCCTGCAGCACCAGGACGGCACCAGCCAGTTGGTCGCCGCCACCATCCCGAACTGCCGCGCCTGGGATCCCGCATTCGCCGGTGAACTCGCGGTCATCGTCGACCGCGGCATGCGCGAGATGCTGATCGAGCAGCAGGATGTTTTCTACTACGTCACGCTGATGAACGAGAATTACGCGCAGCCGAATCTGCCGGAGGGGATTGCCGCGGATCTGCTGCGGGGCTGCTACCGGTTCGGGCACTGGGACGCACAAGGCACGGCCGTCCGTGCGCCCGCAAGGACGCCGCGGCAGGTGACGCTGCTCGGCTCGGGCGCAATCCTGACCGAAGTGATCAAGGCGGCGGAACAGCTTGCGCGGCAGGGCGTCGCCGTCGACGTGTTCAGTGTGACGAGCTGGAGCGAGCTGGCACGGGAGGGCCGCGCGTGCGGGTCGCCGCGCACGAATGACGGCGAGGCGCGCGTGCCGTTCATCACGCGGCAGCTGGCGCGAAGCGCGGGGCCCATCGTCGCCGCCACCGACTACGTGCACGCGGTTCCCGAATCGGTCCGGGCCTACGTTCCCGCGGGTCGGAGCTACGTCACGCTGGGCACCGACGGCTTCGGCCGCAGCGACACGCGTGCGGCGCTGCGCGAATTCTTCCACGTCGACGCGCGCAGCGTGGTCGAAGCAGCGCTGGCCCAATAGCCTGCCGGGCGGGCCATCGCGGCTGCGTGGTCGAGCCGCGCAACAAAGAAAAGGCTCTTCAGGAAATCGTGTGGGTGAATTCGGGATGTTTTAGAGCGCAGGCAGC
>JBDTVU010000192.1:0-5411 GCA_040007035.1 Betaproteobacteria bacterium
GCGCAGATCGTCGCGCACCACACGGTCAACGGCTGCAACCTGCAGCCGGGCGACCTCCTCGGCAGCGGCACGCTGTCCGGGCCGACGGCGACCGAAGCCGGCGCGCTGATCGAACTGACCGGCGGCGGCAAGAAGCCGGTGCAGTTGCCGGACGGCGAGTCGCGGACGTTTCTCGAGGACGGCGACGCGGTGATTTTCCGCGGCTGGTGCGAGAAGGATGGCGCAGCGCGGATCGGCTTCGGCGAGGTGCGGGGACAGGTGCTGCCGGCGCTGCCGTAAGTCGGCGGGGCGCCCGATGTGCAAGCATGCCCCGACGCGTGCTGCGCGGCCGGCAGGGGGAGAAGCATGAGCGACAAGCCGTTGTGGTCGCCGGGCGCGGAACGCATCGCGACCGCCAACCTGACCGCGTTCATCCGCAGCGTCGAGCAGGACACCGGCACGACATTCGCCGACTACCCTGCCTTCTACGATTGGTCGGTGCGGGAGAGCGAGACGTTCTGGACCGCGCTCTGGGACTTCGCCGGAGTGCGCGCCAGCGCGCGCGGCACGACCGTACTCGTCGACGGCGATCGGATGCCCGGCGCGAAATGGTTCCCGGACGCCCGGCTCAACTACGCCGAGAACCTGCTGCGCCACGCCGATGCGCGCGGGGACGCCGACGCGCTGGTGTTCCGCGGCGAGGACCGGATCGAGCGCCGCACGAGCTGGCGACAACTGCGCACGGAGGTGTCACGTTTCGCGCAGGCGCTCGCGGCGCAGGGCGTGGGGCGTGGCGACCGCGTCGCCGGCTACCTGCCCAACCTGCCCGAAGCGATCGTCGCGATGCTGGCGACGACGAGCCTCGGCGCGATCTGGTCGTCGGCGTCACCCGATTTCGGCGTCCAGGGTGTGATCGACCGTTTCGGCCAGATCGAACCGAAGGTGCTGGTGTGCGCCGACGGCTATTTCTACAACGGCAAGCAGATCGACTCGCTCGAACGCATTGCGGCGATCGCCGCCGGCCTGCCGACGGTCGGGGGCGTCGTCGTCGTCGACTACACGCGAAGCGAGTTCGACGTCTCGCGCATCCGGGCGGCCGTTCGCCTCGACACGTTCGTCGCGCCGTACCGCGAGCGAGCGCTCGACTGCGCGCAGGTGCCGTTCGACCATCCGCTGTTCGTCCTCTACTCGTCCGGCACCACCGGCGTGCCGAAGTGCATCGTCCACGCGCACGGCGGCGTGTTGCTGCAGCACCTGAAGGAGCACCTGCTGCACACCGACGTCAGGCCCGGCGACCGGCTGTTCTATTTCACGACCTGCGGCTGGATGATGTGGAACTGGCTTGCGTCGGGCCTCGCCACAGGCGCGACGCTGCTGCTCTACGACGGCTCGCCGACGCTCCATCGGGGCCGCGTGCTGTTCGACTACGCCGAGGCCGAGGGAATGACGCACTTCGGCACGTCGGCGAAGTACATCGATGCGCTCGCCAAGACGGGCCTCGTGCCGCGCGACCACTGGCGGCTCGCATCGCTGCGCGCAATGCTCTCGACCGGCAGCCCGCTGGCGCCGGAGAGCTTCGACTTCGTGTACCGCGACATCAAGGCCGACCTCTGCCTGTCGTCGATCTCCGGCGGCACCGACATCGTCTCCTGCTTCGCGCTGGGCAACCCGATCCTGCCGGTATGGCGCGGCGAGCTTCAGTGCCGCGGGCTGGCGCTCGCCGTCGACGTGTTCGGCGATGACGGCCGACCGCTGCGCGGCGGCAAGGGCGAGCTCGTCTGCACGAAGCCGTTCCCGTCGATGCCGGTCGGGTTCTGGAACGATCCCGACGGCGCGAAATACCATGCCGCCTACTTCGGGCGTTTCCCGAACGTCTGGTGCCACGGCGACTTCTGCGAGCTGACCGCGCACGGCGGGATGATCATCCACGGCCGCTCCGACGCCGTGCTCAATCCCGGCGGCGTGCGGATCGGTACCGCCGAGATCTACCGGCAGGTCGAGAAGCAGCCCGAAGTGCTGGAATCGCTGGTGATCGGCCAGGAGTGGGACAACGATGTCCGCGTCGTGCTGTTCGTCCACCTGCGCGACGGGGTCGCGCTCGACGCGGCGCTCATCGACGCCATCAAGCGCAGGATCCGCGACAACACGACGCCTCGGCACGTGCCGGCGAAGATCGTCCAGGTAAGCGACATTCCGCGCACCCGGAGCGGCAAGATCGTCGAGCTCGCCGTGCGCAATGTCGTCCACGGCCGGCCGGTGAAGAACGCCGAGTCGCTGGCCAACCCGGAGGCGCTCGAGTTCTACCGGGACCGGCCGGAGCTGGCGTCCTGACCAGAGCCGCGGTCATCCCACGTTCGCGCGGATGAGGTACGCGCGATGGATGCGCCGGTCGCGGAAATCCTCGGGCAGCGTCCGCGCGGTGATGTCGGTGACGTCGGGATCGCGGGCGAGCGCGTCGTCGAGCCGGAACGTGCGCAGGTTGGTCGAGAAGTACAGCTCGCCGCCGGGCGCCAGCAGCGCGCGCGCACCGGCGACGAGCGCCGCGTGGTCGCGCTGGACGTCGAGCACGTCCGTCATCGCCTTCGACGTCGAGAACGCCGGCGGGTCGAGCACGATCAGGTCGTAGCGGCGGCGCTCGCCGCGGGCGACGTCGAGCCATGCGGTGACGTCGGCGCGAACCAGCGTGTGCCGCGCGGGATCGAGGCCGTTGCGCGCGAAGTTGCGCGCCGCCCAGTCGAGATAGGTGTTCGACAGGTCGACCGTGTCGGAGGCGACCGCGCCGCCTGCCGCCGCGTAGACGGTGAAGCTGCCGGTGTAGGCGAACAGGTTGAGCATCCGGCGCCCGGCGGCGCGGTCGCGCACGATCGCCCGCAGCGCACGATGGTCGAGGAAGAGGCCGGTGTCGAGATACGCTTCCAGGTTGACCTCGAACCGCAGGCCGGCCTCGCGGATCACGAACGCCGTTCCCGCGACGCCGGTCTTCTCGTGCTGCTCGCGGCCGTGGCGCCGGCGGCGCGCCTTGGCGATAATCGCCGCCGGCGGCACGGCCAGCGTGTCGGCAACGCACGCGCGGACGGCGGCGAGCCACGCCTCGTGCGTCGCATCGTCCTGTTGCCAGCCGGTCTCGACTTCCTGCAGGTGGACGCGGGTTCCAACCGCCGGATCCTCGGCGGCGTAGACGTCGACCGCCAGCGGAAATTCGGGCAGGTCGCGATCGTACACACGGTACGCGCCAACGTCGCGACGGCGCGCCCACTTCCCGAAGTGCTTTGCGTTCTTCGCGAGTCGGTTGGCGAACGCCGCGAGCGCGGCGGGGCGCAGCGGATCGCCGGCACCACGGGCGACGTCTTCGCGCGGCGGGACTCGATCGGTCACGGCCCTGCCTCCATTGGTCGCAGCGATCCCGGTTCGCTCATCCGCACGTCCGGATTCAGTCGCCCGCCGCCGTGCCTTCGCGCCGCGGGTCGGCACCGCCGGCCCAGCCGTGCTTCGTCCGCACGATCGCCTGCGTTGCGCTCGTCTGGTCGAGCAAACGCGTTTCGTGGCCCAGGGCGCGCAGCCTGGGCTCCAGCGCGCCGGCGGCTGTGCCCCGCTCCAGCTCCGTTGGGCCGTTGCGGCTGCCGAAGTTGGGCAGCACAGCGGCCGCCTGCGGATCGAGTTTCCAGTCGAGCACGGAGACGAGCGTCTTGACGACGTAGTTGACGATCGCCGGACCGCCGCCCGAGCCCACGACCGCGTACACGTGACCGGCGCGATCATGGACGATCGTCGGCGCCATCGCCGAGCGCGGCCGCTTCCCCGGCTCGACGCGGTTCGCCACCAGCCGGCCGTCGACAACCGGCACGAACGAGAAATCGGTCAGCTCGTTGTTGAGCAGAAAGCCGCCGGCCGTCATCAGCCGGCTGCCGAACGCGTCCTCGATCGTCGACGTCATCGCGACCGCATTGCCGTAGCGGTCGACGATCGACAGATGCGACGTCGACGGGAATTCGAGGGCGTCCTCGGCGCGGAACACGCCCTTGCGCGCGGCGGCCGGCGGCATCCCGGGTTCTGCGCGCCCGATGCTGCCCGTCGTCGCGATCGATCGCGACCGCTGCTCCAGATATCCAGCGTCGAGCAGCCACGACGGCACGGCGTAGAAATCCGGATCGGCGATGTACGCGTTGCGGTCGGCGTACGCGAGCCGGCCGGCTTCGCTGATGAAGTGGACGCTCCAGAACGTCGCCGGCCCCATTGCTGCGAGGTCATATCGCTCGAGCATCCCCAGCATCTGCAGGGCGGTGATGCCGCCCGCCGGCGGCGGCATCCCGCACACACGATACGCGCGGTACGGCGCGCAGACCGGCTCGCGCACCTTCACCGTGTAGTTCGCCAGATCGGCAAGCGAAAGGTCGCCCGGATTGCGCGGCGCCGAACTTACCGTGTCGACGATGTCGCGCGCGATCGCGCCACCGTAGAACGCCGCGGCGCCGCCGCTCGCGATCGTCCGCAACGTCGCCGCGAACGCCGGATTGCGGATGACGCCGCCGACGGCGCGCGGGCGGCCGTCGGCGTCGAGGAAATAGGCGCGCGCCCGTGGCTGCGTGAAATTCGTCTCCGCCGCGAGCAGCGCAGCCAGCCGCGGCGACACCTCGAAGCCGCGCTCGGCCAGCGCGATCGCGGGCTCGAACAGCCGCGCCCACGGCAGCCGGCCGTGACGCCGGTGCGCGGCCGCCAGCAACGCGACGGTGCCCGGCACGCCGACCGAACGGCCGCCGACGACGGCGTCGACGAACCCGAGCGGCTTGCCGTCGCCGTCCTGGAAGCGGTCGGGCCGCGCCGCCGCCGGCGCCGTCTCGCGGCCGTCGTAGGCGACGATCTTCCCGCGCCGCGCGTCGTGGACGAGCATGAACGCGCCGCCGCCGATGCCGGAACTCTGTGGCTCGACGAGGTTCAGCACGAACTGGGCAGCGATCGCCGCGTCGACGGCACCGCCGCCCGCGCGCAGCATCGAGAGCCCCGCGTCGACGGCCAGCGGATTCGCCGCCGCGACCATGTCGTGCCGGCTCGTCGCCGCTGCCCGGTCGGTTCGGCCGGTCGCGCGTTCGGGAGCGGGCCGAGATGGCTGGGCGGTGACAGTGGCGGTCGCGAAGACGGCAATGGCAAACGTCGCGATCGCGCCGCGACCGCGCGGCGGAAAAACGATCGAAACGCGGGCGCCGTGCATCACGGGATTGTAGAGCAGCAGCACTCAGCCAAGCGCAGTGCGTCTCGCGTCCGCGTCGTTGGCCGCGCAGGACCGTGGTGATCACGAAATAAAAGGCCGGCCCGCGCGGGCCGGCCCTCTTCGCTCGACGCGCGACGCTACTTCTTCGGCGCGTCTTTCGCAGCGTCGGCCGCAGGCGCTGCCGCAGGTGCAGGCGTCGCGGCAGGCATTGCCGCCGGTGCCGCCG
>JBDTVU010000193.1:0-5353 GCA_040007035.1 Betaproteobacteria bacterium
CGAAGTCGTCGACAACCCCTACGGCTTCGAAGCGCTGCTGCGGGGCAGCGACATCGTCGCCAAGATCACGCTTTCGATCCTGGCGCTGATGTCGATGGGCAGCTGGTACATCATCATCACCAAGATCTACGAGCAGTCGAAGATGGGCCGGCAGTCGCGCGCCGCCGCAAAGACATTCTGGGCCGCGCCGTCGGTGCGGCAGGGGGCGGATGGCCTGAAGAAGACCAGCCCGTTCCGCTTCATCGCCGAATCGGGGCTCGAGGCGTCGCAAAAGCACACCGGGCTCCTGGGCAATGTCGACCTCAACGACTGGATCTCGATGTCGATCCAGCGCGCGATCGAGAACGTGCAAAGCCGCACGCAGGACGGGCTCGCGTTCCTCGCCACCGTCGGCTCGACCGCCCCGTTCGTCGGGCTGTTCGGCACGGTGTGGGGCATCGTCAACGCGCTGACGGCGATCGGTGTCGCCGGGCAGGCGTCGATCGACAAGGTCGCCGGCCCGGTGGGCGAGGCGCTGATCATGACGGCGATCGGTCTGGCCGTCGCGGTCCCGGCGGTGCTCGGGTACAACTGGCTCGTGCGCCGGAACAAGAATGCGATGGACAACGTCCGCAGCTTCGGCGCCGACCTGCACGCGGTGCTGATGAGCGCGCCGAAATCCGCCGCCAAGGCCTAGATCATGGCAATGACCGTCGGCACGGCCGGAAGCGACGACGACGAGGTCATCTCGACGATCAACACCACGCCGCTGGTCGACATTATGCTGGTGCTGCTGATCATCTTCCTGATCACGATCCCGGTCGTGACCACGTCGATCCCGGTCCAGCTGCCGAAGGAACGCAACGAGATCCGCGAGACGAAGCCCGAGAACATCGTCATCTCGGTCGACGCCACCGGCCGAATCTACTGGAACGATCTGAAGATCGAGAGCACGAACGCGCTGATCGGCCGGCTGAAGAAGGTGTCGGTGCTCACCCCCCAGCCCGAGGTGCAGATCCGCGGCGACGGCGGCGCGAAGTACGACTCGGTCGGCCGGATCATCTACGCGTGCCAGCGGGCCGGCATCGCCAAGATCGGCTTCATCACGGAACCGCCGGTGCGCGGCAGCTGAGCCTGGATCGGCGCGCGGAGGCATGAGGAACATCCGATGGGAATGAACGTAGGGCCGGCCAGCGGTTCGCGGGACCCGGAAGTCATGATCGACATCAACACCACGCCGCTGATCGACGTGATGCTGGTGCTGCTGGTGATGCTCATCATCACCATTCCGGTCCAGTTGCACTCGGTCAACCTGAACATGCCGGTCGGCAACCCGCCGCCGCCGCTGGTCAAGCCCGAGATCCTCAAGATCGACATCGACGGCACGGGCACGATGTACTGGAACGGGGAGGCGCTGCCGGGGCGCGCCGCGCTCGAGGAACGGCTCACGGGCGCCGCGGCGCAGCCGGTGCAGCCCGAGCTGCACCTGCGTCCGGACAAGGGAGCCAGGTACGAGATCGTCGCCGGGGTGATGGTGTCTGCGCAGCGGCTCGGCCTGACCAAGATCGGCATCGTCGGCAGCGAGCAGTTCATCGACGAGTAGCCGGCAGCGGCGAAGCCGCCCCGGCCATCGGAGCCATACGCAATGGATTTCGCACGACAGCAGAGAGACCCGGCCCGGCACCTGATCGGGATCACGTTTGTCGTCCTGGTGCACGGGCTGGTTATCTGGGCGCTGGTGACCGGGCTCGCGCGGAAGGCGATCGACGTGATCAAGAAGCCGCTGACCGCGACGATCATCGAGGAGATCAAGGCGCCGCCGCCCCCGCCGCCGCCGCCAAAGAAGATCGAGCAGCCGAAGGTGGAGCAGCCGCAGCAGACCTACGTGCCGCCGCCCGACATCCCGGTGCAGACGACGCAGACGGATGCGCCGACAATTTCGGCGGTGACGGCGACGCCGCCGCCGCCGCAACAGTACGTGATCGCGCCGCCGGCAGTGGTGGCGCCGCCGCCGGCACCGCCGAAGCCGGCGGTGCGGCGCGGCGTCGTGCGGCTCGGTGGCGACGATCCGGTGTATCCGCGCGCTGCGATCAAGGCCGGCATCGACAAGGGGCAGGTCGTAGCGCAGGTGAAGATCGACGAGAAGGGCAACGTCTACGAGGTCGTCATCATCAGCGCCACGCCGCCGCGGCATTTCGATCGCGCGGTGATCGAGGCGCTCATGACATGGAAGTTCAAGGCCGAGGGCGAGAAATACGTCGGTGAAGTCGAGGTGAACTTCAGCCTCAAGGACTGACGGGCCTCGCATTTCACATCGTCGCATCGTCGAACGGCCGCCCGCGGGCGGCCGTTTGCATTTGGTGTCGTCGTCGCGCGTCCGCAATCGGGGCCGCTCGGCACTCTCTATCCGGCGTCGCGACGGACGCACCTGCTGCGGCATACGGTCGCGATCGTCGAACGGGCGGGTTGACGCCCGTCAACCTGAGCCTCCGGTGCGCCGTTATAATTCCATTGCAGTGCAGCAAAGGGGTGTCAATCCTGCCGTCGAAGCAGGCCAGCGCCCGAGGAGGGTGAGCCGGACCGGAACGATGTTCGGTGCGGCGAGTCCACCGAAGCGGGAGTCGAAGATGTTCACGTTGCAAGCATTGGTCGGGGGCGTTGCCCTCGTGGTCGCCGGAATCGTCATCCTCAAGCCCCGGCGCACCAAGCCGTCTGCCAACCCCGAACCCAAGGATCAGTCGACCTTGTAGCTCGTCAGTTCGATGTTGGTGTTGTCGATAGCGTTGCGGCGCTCGGTCGACGAATAGTGGGTCAGCCGCTTGACCATCGCTTTGGCCTCGGGTGAGTACCAAGCCTCTTCCGAACCGGTGGACCTGCCGCCGGAGCGCGTCAGCGACAGCTTGAGCGCCTTGAACGTCCCCGCGGGGACGGTCACCGATTCCCAACCGCCGGCTTTCACCTCCCACGTGAATGGGTCGCTGGCGCCGTTGTTCAGGAACGACCAACTCTTGCCGGGCTCCAGCGGCCATTGGAGCCGCGTGAATTCCTGCAGCTTGCCGGCATTCAGCGGGTCGCGCAGCATCGGATTGAGGTCGGCGGAAACGCGCATCCCCCGCTCTTTCGCCTCGGCTTTGTCGCCGGTGATGGCCGCGGCTCCGCCCTGCGCCTTGTCGTCGATCGTGTACCGGTAGCCGCCGCTCGCCAACGCTTCGGTCGCCGTATGCACTTCGGTCCGCGAGAAGCCGGGGCCGGTGAACTGATACGTCCATGTGTTGCCGACCTTGACTTCCGGCCGCGCCGCAGTCTGCGCGACCGCTGCCATGGACCATGCAAGGGATGCCGCAATGGCGGCGGTGACGACCGGGTGTGACAGGTTCATTTTGGCCTCCATGGTGAAGGCGGACGGAGCGGCGGCGGTGCCGCGCTCGCGGGCGCCGGATCGGGTCAGTCGCTGCGCAGCGCGAACGCGGCGGCGGCCCACGACATCGCGGCGAGGGCGATCACGCCTGCCGTAAGCCCGGGCAGCGAGATCGGCAGGCTGCCGACGACGCGCAACACGACGCGGGCGACGTCCATCATCGCGCCGGGCAGCGCGAACGCGATGCCGACGGCCGCGAGCCCCCACAGCACCGCCAGAGCGGGCCTGCGCCATGCGGGCAGCGTTGCCGGCGCCGGCAACGCCGACATCACCCGCGCCGTGAACCCGTCGTCGTCGACGTAATCGGACTTGTGCACGACGCCATCCGCGCGCAACGCGACATCGATCCAGTCGCCGGCGGGCATCGAAGGGTCGGTGACGGTCGACGTCATGCCGGATCTCCCCAGGCCGCGAGCCGCGTGCGGAGCTTCTGCTTCGCGCGCAGGATGTGCGTCTTCACCGTTCCGACGGGACAGTTCAGCACGTAGGCGGCCTCTTCGTGCGACAGGTCGTTATGGTAGCACTGGACGATTGCGGCGCGCTCGCCCTCGGAAAGCACTGCCAGCGCCCGTTCGAGGTCCATCTTCAGCGCTGCGCCGCGGGCGTGGTCGCCGGCGGTTTCGCCGGCCTCCGTCATTGCGGATCCGTCGTCGTCGGCGATATCGGCGTCGCGGTCGCCGAGCAGCTCTTCCTTGCGCTTGCGGGCGTCGGCGAGGAACGCATTGGTCGCGATCCGGTAGAGCCAGGTCGAGAACCGGGCCTCCTGCCGGAACGACTTGAGGTTGCGGTAAGCGAGCATGAACGTGTCCTGCGCCAGGTCGTCGGCGAGCGCGTGGTTGCCGGCGGTCAGCCGCCGCAGCGTCGACCGCACCGCCGACTGGTGACGGCGCACGAGTTCGGAGAACGCATGCCGGTCATCGTCGACGACGACACGGGCGATGAGCTGTGCATCGGAGACCGGCGTATCCGCCATCGTGGCCCGCGCGCGCTGCCCGCGCTCACGCGCCCGGCGCGGCGCCGCCCCCGGCGTCGGACTTCGGTTCGATCCGGCGCTGCTCGAACCACCACAGGCCGGCGTAACCGATGCCCACGAAAAGCAGCACCAGCCCGACCACGTTCGGCGTCCGATCGCCTAACATCGAGTGCAGGACGAGGCCGAACCCGATGGCGCCCATGATCACCCCCTTGCGCAGGTCCGACCATGCCGCGCGCCGGCGGAGCTGTTTCGCCTGCTCGTAGATCGGCGCCGTCGACGACCCGGTCGCCATCGCCGCCGCCGCGTTGCCGGTCAGCGCGGAGAGCGCCTCGGCCGGCGGCACGAGGCCCTTCTCGGCGAGCGTCAGCATCGTATCGTTCAGCATCCGCGCCTTGCGCATCCGGTACCAGAGGATCAGCGCGATCGCGAGCACCGGCGACAGGAAGACCACGGCGACGATCGCGACGACCATCCCCGCCAGCGCCGGCTCGTCGTGGACGAACTCGCCGAACGAATCGAATTCGCGGTCGCTGCCGAGGCCCGTGATCTCCACCTTCTTGCCACCCTTCTCGATCGTCACGCTGTGTGTGGTCGATGGCGCGGTCGTCGCCGGCGACGCGGGCAGATCGGCGTCGGACTTGGCCTGATCCGTGGAAGGGGTCTTGATCTCGATGCTGCCGGGGCGAATCGAGATGCTCGCGTCGTGCCCCTTCTTCTCGTCCGCGCCCGGCGCCTTCGGCATGGGCGGCGACGCGGGTGCTGCCGGGACGGTGGGCGTCGCAGGGCGCCCGTCCTGGGCGCGGGCGGGCGACGACTCGTGCGGCAGGGAGACCGCCAACGCGATCAGGAAGGCGATCCCGAGGATCATGCGGCGAATCCCCGGCGACAGCGGCGGGGCAGGAGGGGCAACGCGGGTCATGGCGACTCCCTGTGGCTGGGTCATTGCAGTTCCTTCGTGCTGCGCACTCCGGCATTCGCCT
>JBDTVU010000194.1:0-5336 GCA_040007035.1 Betaproteobacteria bacterium
GGACACGCGAACGGCGCATGGGGTTTGGTGAGAAACGGGTAGCGATAGGCCAGTAGCTCAATTGGCAGAGCGGCGGTCTCCAAAACCGCAGGTTGGGGGTTCGATTCCCTCCTGGCCTGCCACTTCAGGTGCCGCCGGTCGGTCGGCAGCACGCGGTGGCGGGAGTCGCAACAAGAGGATTGCAATGTCGTCGGTGGCCGGAACCTGCGGGGCGGCCGCCGCCGACCGAGAAGCGAATGGACAAACTGAAGATCGCGTTGGCGGTGGCGTGCATGGTCGCCGGAGTGGCGGGGTACTACTACTTCGCCGACACCGCGCAGGTGCTGCGGGTGCTGATGGTGCTGGGCGGGCTCGTCGCCGCGGGCGCCGTCGCGTGGACGTCGGCGCCGGGCAAGGAGTTCTTCGCCTTCGCGCAGGAAGCGCGGCAGGAGGCGGGTCGCGTGTCGTGGCCGACGCGCAAGGAGACGATCCAGACCACGTTGATCGTGTTCGGATTCGTCACGATCATGGCGCTTGCACTGTTCGCCATCGATACGACACTGGCGTGGATCGTCAAGCTGGCGACCGGGCGGAGCGAGTGATGAGCAAGAAGTGGTTCGTCGTCCATGCCTACTCGGGCTTCGAGAAAAGCGTCCAGCGCGCATTGACGGAGCGCATCAGGCGCTCGGAGCTCGCCGAGCAGTTCGGGCAGATCCTGGTGCCGGTCGAGGAAGTGGTCGAGATGAAGGGCGGCCAGAAGGCGATCTCGGAACGCAAGTTCTTCCCGGGCTACGTGCTGGTCGAGATGGAGATGACCGACGACACGTGGCACCTCGTGAAGAGCACGCCGAAAGTGACCGGGTTCGTCGGCGGCACCGCCAACAAGCCGACGCCGATCACGCAGAAGGAAGTCGACGCGATCCTGCGTCAGGTGCAGGAAGGTGTCGAGAAGCCGCGGCCGAAGGTGCTGTTCGAGACCGGCGAGGCGGTGCGGGTCAAGGAAGGGCCATTCACGGATTTCCACGGCAACGTCGAGGAAGTGAACTACGAGAAGAGCAAGCTGAAGGTATCGGTGACCATCTTCGGCCGGTCGACGCCGGTGGAGCTGGATTTCAGCCAAGTAGAGAAGGCTTGAGTTTTTTGCACGGGGAGGACGCCAACGCGTCCGCTTGGACCCGCTAGGAGACAGACATGGCGAAGAAAATCGTCGGATTCATCAAGCTGCAGGTGCCGGCGGGGAAAGCGAACCCCAGCCCGCCGATCGGGCCCGCGCTCGGCCAGCGCGGCCTCAACATCATGGAATTCTGCAAGGCGTTCAACGCCCAGACGCAGAAGGTCGAGCCGGGCCTGCCGATCCCGGTCGTGATCACGGCGTACGCGGACAAAAGCTTCACGTTCGTGATGAAGACGCCGCCGGCGACGATCCTGATCAAGAAGGCGGCCAAGGTCGAGAAGGGCAGCAGCAGGCCGCACACCGACAAGGTCGGCACGCTGACCCGCGCCCAGGCCGAGGACATCGCGAAGGCGAAGCAGCCCGATCTCACGGCCGCCGACCTCGACGCGGCCGTCCGCACGATCGCGGGCAGCGCGCGCAGCATGGGCATCACCGTCGAAGGGGTGAAGTGATCATGGCCACCGAACAGAAGCTCCCCAGGCTGTCGAAGCGGATGAATACGGTCCGCGGCAAGGTCGACCGTTCGAAGGCATACCCGGTCGACGAGGCGCTGAAGCTGGTCAAGGAGACCGCCGTCGCCAAGTTCGACGAATCGGTCGACGTCGCGGTCAATCTCGGCGTCGACGCGAAGAAGTCCGACCAGACGGTGCGCGGCTCGGTCGTGCTGCCGGCCGGCACCGGCAAGAAGGTCCGCGTCGCCGTGTTCGCGCAGGGCGAGAAGGCGAAGGCCGCCACGGAAGCCGGCGCGGACATCGTCGGCTTCGACGACCTGGCGGCGAAGGTCAAGGAAGGCTTCATGGATTTCGACATCGTCATCGCGACGCCGGACGCCATGAAGGTCGTCGGTCAGCTGGGCCAGATCCTCGGGCCGCGCGGGCTGATGCCGAACCCGAAGGTCGGCACCGTGACGCCGGACGTGGTCACCGCGGTGAAGAACGCCCGCGCCGGCCAGGTCCAGTACCGGACCGACAAGGGCGGCATCGTCCAGTGCACGATCGGCCGCGCGTCGTTCGAGGCGGAACAGCTGAAGTCGAACCTGCTGGCGCTGATCGAGGCGCTGAACAAGGCGAAGCCCGGCGGCACCAAGGGTATCTACCTGAAGAAGGTCAGCGTCTCGAGCACGATGGGCGCAGGCGTGCGCGTCGACACATCGACGCTGACGCAGCAGGCCGCACAGTAACGATTTTGAGGGAACGCCGCGGTGCACGTCGCCGCAGCGGACCGTCAAAGACCGCAGGAGCGCCCGCAGCATTCGGGCGGAGGCTTAAACGTCGGCGGATTCGGCGTCCTGCGCAGATGGTGTCCCGAGACAGGATTTTCCTGGCGCAAGGTCACCGTAGGAGCCGTCCGGAGCATCGGGCGGCGGGTGGGGCCGGGGGCGGCAGCAGCGCCCGCGTCCCCGAACGTACAGGAGGCAGACCTTGGGTCTCAATCTTGAACAGAAGCAGGCAGTAGTCGCGGAAGTCGCGAAGCAGGTCGCCGGCGCTCAGGCCATCGTGATGGCGGAGAACCGCGGCATGGCGGTCGCCGACATGACGCGTCTGCGCGCAAAGGCACGAGCTTCGGGCGTGTATTTCCGGGTGGTCAAGAACACCCTGGTGCGCCGCGCCGTCGCCGACACGCCGTTCGCCGCGCTGGCCGACAGGATGGTCGGTCCGCTGGCGTACTGCATCGGCGCCGACCCGGTTGCCGTGGCGAAGGTCTTGCACGACTTCGCCAAGGGCAACGACAAGTTCGTGATCGCAGGCGGCGCCATGCCGGGCCAGGTGATGTCGGTCAAGGACATCGCATCGCTCGCGTCGCTGCCCTCGCGCGAAGACCTCATCGCGAAGCTGCTCGGCACCATGCAGGCACCGGTGACGAAGTTCGTCCGCACCTTGAACGAGGTGCCGGCGCGGTTCGTCCGGACGCTCGCCGCCGTGCGCGACGCGAAGCAGGCGGCGTAACCGCCCCTGCCACCGCTTACCCCGTTTACATCCTCACGATACAGGAGAACGACATGTCCGCAGTGCAAACCGAAATCCTCGACAAGATCTCGTCGATGACCGTCCTCGAGCTGTCCGTGCTCATCAAGGCGATGGAAGAGAAGTTCGGCGTCTCCGCCGCTGCCGCCGTTGCCGCCGCGGGTCCCGCGGCCGGCGCCGCTCCGGCCGCCGCCGTCGAAGAGCAGACCGAGTTCACCGTGGTGCTCGCCGCGTTCGGCGAGAACAAGGTCAACGTCATCAAGGCCGTGCGCGAACTGACGGGCCTCGGCCTGAAGGAAGCGAAGGACCTGGTCGACGGCGCGCCGAAGCCGGTGAAGGAAGGCGTCAACAAGGCCGACGCCGAAGCCGCCAAGAAGAAGCTGGAAGAAGCCGGGGCAAAAGCGGAGATCAAGTAAACAGGTCAGATGGGGTCCGAGGGCTTCCGCCCGGACCCCATGCAATCATCGACGCCGCCGTGTGGCGTTCGAGAGGCTGAAGTGGGGCAGATCGCCGGCGGAGCCGGACGATCTGCTCTGTCAAGGCAACAATGGGTCGGCGCGAAGGCGCCGGCCTGCTTCGATCAGTGATCGGAGCGAAGCGGATTCGCCGGAATCCCTTTCGCTACGCTTTCTGAAGCGACTGCAGAAAGCAGGCTTGGTCGGGCGGTGTCCGCGTGAAGTGCGCGGTGCATCGCCGTCCGCCAGCGGTTGGTAGCGGCCAACCACCACGCCAGGGAGTGCAATGCTCCCGACCAGTCGATGAGCGACGGACGCGCACCGCGCGCGCCTTGGGGCCCGTGCCGGCTGCGGCAGGCCCCGCGTGAATCGGAGAAGGTATGGCCATCGAAGTGACGACGTCGCAACAGTATTCGTTTACCGAGAAGAAACGCATCCGCAAGAGCTTCGCCAAGCGCGCGAGCGTGTTGCCGGTGCCGTTCCTGCTCGAAACGCAACTCGCTTCGTATCGCGCGTTCCTGCAGGCGGACACCCACTCCGAGCAGCGCAAAAACGAGGGCCTGCAGGCGGCGTTCACGTCGATCTTCCCGATCTCCAGCCACTCGGGCAACGCCCGGCTCGAGTTCGTCGGCTTCTCGCTGCTGCCGCCCGCGTTCGACGTCACCGAATGCCAGCAGCGCGGCCTCACCTTCTGCTCGGCATTGCGGGCGAAGGTGCGCCTCATCATCATGGACAAGGAGGCGGCCAAGGAGACGGTGAAGGAGGTAAAGGAGCAGGAGGTCTACATGGGCGAGATCCCGCTCATGACGGACAACGGCTCGTTCATCATCAACGGCACCGAGCGGGTCATCGTCTCGCAGCTTCACCGCTCGCCCGGCGTGTTCTTCGAGCACGACCGCGGCAAGACGCACTCGTCGGGCAAGCTGCTGTTCTCGGCCCGGGTGATCCCGTATCGCGGCTCGTGGCTCGACTTTGAGTTCGACCCCAAGGATTTCCTGTTCTTCCGCGTCGACCGCCGTCGCAAGATGCCGGTGACGACGCTGCTGAAAGCCATCGGCCTCACCAACGAGGACATCCTCCGCCAGTTCTTCGTGTTCGACACCTTCCACCTGTCGCCGAAGAGCCACCACCTCGAGTTCGTCCCCGAGCGGCTGCGCGGCGAGATGGCGCGTTTCGACGTTACGGGCAAGGACGGCAAGGTCGTCGTGCAGCGTGACAAGCGGATCACCGCCAAGCACGTGCGCGAGCTGGTCGACGGCGGAAACAAGAAGATCGCGGTGCCGGGCGACTACATCGCCGGCCGCGCGCTCGCCACCAACATCGTCGACAAGACCACCGGCGAGGTGCTGGCCAAGGCCAACGACGAGGTGACCGAAGAGCTGCTGCTGAAGCTGTCCGACGCCGGCGTCGCGACGATCCAGACGATCTACACCAACGACCTCGACCAGGGCACGTACATCTCGCAGACGCTGCGCAGCGACGAAACGCCCGACCAGACGGCGGCGCGCGTCGCGATCTACCGGATGATGCGGCCGGGCGAGCCGCCGACCGAGGACGCCGTCGAGACGCTGTTCCATGGCCTCTTCTTCTCCGAGGAGCGCTACGATCTTTCGGCGGTCGGCCGGATGAAGTTCAACCGTCGCGTCGGCCGCAGCGAGCTGAAGGGCACGGGCACGCTCACCAACGACGACGTCATCGCGGTGATCCGCATCCTGGTCGAGCTGCGCAACGGCCGCGGCGAGGTCGACGACATCGACCACCTCG
>JBDTVU010000195.1:0-5313 GCA_040007035.1 Betaproteobacteria bacterium
GGACGATGTGCAGGAGCACGTTCGCGAACACCAGCGTCGCCATCGTCGCGCCGATCACCACGATGCTCCAGTCGACCCCACGGGCGAGCCACCGGATCGGACCAGGCGCCGGCGGTCCTGCGGGCAGCAGCGTCGCCGCCGCCGGCCCGCCCGCGCCTTTCCCCTTGCGGAGACCGCCCATCTACTTCACTGGCAGCGCCTTGCGCACCGCGTCGGCGTCGGCCAGGATGGCGTCGACATCGGCGCCGTACTTCTCCCTGGCCTGGACGTACACGGGCTTGACCGCGTCGCGCCACGGCCCGATGTTGGGACGAGAGACCTTGGCACCCTTGGCGGTCATCTCGGCGAGCAGGCGGTCGTCGTTGCTGCTGACCTCCTTTCGGCTCCATTCGGAGGCTTCCTTCGCCGCCTTGCTCACCGCCTCGCGATCCGCGGCGGAGAGCTTCTGCCAGGTCTTTTCCGAGATCGTCATCGGAATCGGGCTGTAGACGTGCTGCGTCAGTGTCACGTACGGCGCGACTTCGTAGAACTTGTTGGCGTAGATGGTATCGATCGGGTTCTCTTGCCCGCTCACCACGCCCTGCTGGATGGCGAGGTAGACCTCAGGCAGCGGCATGATCTGTACGTTGAAGCCCATCGCATCGAGCTGCCAGCGCATCATCTCGTTGGGAAAGCTCCGCAGCTTCTTGCCCTTGGCGTCGGCCGGCGTGGCCAGCGCCTCCTTGGTGGTCATCGAGCGGAAGCCGGCCTCAAACGGCGACAGGAATCGAAAGCCTTTTTCTGGACCCTTGGCGAACTGCGCCTGCATCCACTTCGACTCGTCGTAGAGCTTCCAGCCCTGGGGATAGCTTTCGACGAGGAACGGCAGCGCGGTCAGGTTCAGTGTCGGAATGTGGGTGGCGTAGGTTCCGGTGCCGGTGACCGTGAAGTCGATGCCTCCGAGCTGCAGCTGCTCGACGGCCTTCGGGTCGTTGGCGAGCTGGCCGGCGGGGTAGACCTGCACCTTGTAGCGCCCCTGCGTGTACTGCTCGACCTTCTGTCCGAACAGCTCGGCGGCCTTCTGCCGCGCACCGCCCGGCTGGTCGGTGTGGCTGAACTTCAGGATGGTCTGCGCCTGTGCACTGACGGCAAGGCCGACTGCCAGCGCGGCCGCGAGAATCGATTGCTTCACGAACATTCTGCGTTCCATGCGTTCCTCCGTGTGTTGTTCCGGCCGTGTTCGGGCCGACTAGACGACCGATTTCGCGGCGCCGGCGAGCGGCGGCACGAAATTCGCGAGCGCAACGCGCCGTTCCTCGCGATGGGATGCGTACACCGCCTCCTGCACCTTCAGGTTCGCGAGATACTCGCGTCCCGTGTTCTCCAGCGGCGCGCCTTCGCCGAAGTGCGCCACAACGTGACGCTGCAGCCATTCGCAGCAACCGCCGCCGAACATGTCGAGCTTGCCGTGATCGTAGGCGTGCTCGACCTCGGGTCCGCCGTGCGGCTTCCACCACAGGCGCGCGTCGCCGTCGAGCCGCAGCACGCCGCCCGAGCCTTCGAGCCACATCTCGCCCATCGTGCGGCGCGTGTTCTCGGCAACGTGGTCGTTGAGGCGGTTGCCGTCGAACAGCCCCGCCGCGCCGCCCTCGAACTCGAAGATCGCGTACCCGGCATCCTCGCCGGCGATCACCGGATTCGCGCGCCGCAGGCGTGCCGTGACGGCCTCGACCTCGCCCATCAGATAGCGGAACGTGTCGATCAGGTGGATCGCCGTCTCGACGACGAGAAAGCGCGGCATGCCCTGGAAGTAGGGTTGCCGGTCGAGGTAGGCGCGCGGTCCCTGGCCGTCGCCGGGCCGCAACCGGAACGCGATCGCGTGCAAGGCGCCCAGAATCCCGGCATCGGCGAGCCGCTTCGCCTCGCGGTACCAGGGCTGGAAGCGGAAATTTTCGTGCACGATGAGCGGCACGCCGGCCCGCTCCGCGGCGCCGACGATGTCCACGGCATCGGCGTAATCGGCGCCGAACGGCTTCTGGCAGATCGTGGCGATCCCGCGCGCCGCCGCGGCCCGCACATACTCGTTGTGCGTGACCGGTGACGTGATGACATCGAGCAGGTCGGGCTTGCTCTCGTCGAGCATCCGTTCGAGCGAGGTGTAGGTCCGCGGGATACCGTAGGTCGCGGCGCTCGCGCGCGCCTTCTCTTCGCTTCGATTGCAGATCGCGACCATCTCTGCGTCGGCCATGCACTTCCAGCCCTCGAGCTGGAAGCGGCTGAAGTAACCGGCCCCGGCGATCGCGACGCGCAGCTTGCCCATCGTCAGGCCCTCACAGGTTCGCGAGCACCGCGTCGCGGATTGCCAAGGTCCCGGTCTGGCCGCCGAGTTCGAACGGGAGCAGTTTCCCGGACGCGAAGGCGGCGTCGACCGCGCGGTCCAGGCGCTCGGCCGCGGTGGCGAGGCGCGGGTCGTCGTGCCGCTCGGCAAGCCAGTCGAGCATCATTGCGGCGGACAGGATCATCGCGGTCGGATTCGCCTTGCACTGTCCGGCGATGTCCGGCGCCGAGCCATGGCAGGGCTGGAACAGGCCGTGACGATCGCCGACGTCGGCGGAAGGCGCCATGCCCATGCCGCCGACGAGCGCCGCGCACTGGTCGGACAGGATGTCGCCGTACATGTTCTCGGTGACGAGCACGTCGAAGTCCCACGGCTTGCGCACGAGATCGAGCGCGGTGGCGTCGACATAGTGGTGGCGAGCGGCGATTCCGGGATGACGGACAGCGACTTCATCGAAGATCTTGCGGAAGAACGCCATCGAGACGAACACATTCGCCTTGTCGACGCAGGTCACGTTGCCGGGCCGGCCGCTCGCGCGGCGCCGCTCGGCCAGGCGAAAGGCGAATTCGTGCACGCGCAGCGATCCGGCGCGGGTGATCACCATGGTGTCGCGCGCTTCGCGGTCGTCTTCGACCACGCCACGACCGCGCGAGGCGAACAGTCCCTCGGTGGATTCGCGGACGAGCACGAGGTCGATGTTCCTTGCGCGGGGATCGGCCAGCGGCAGCGGAATGCCGGGCACGGCCCGCGCCGGGCGCACGCCGGCGTAGAGGTCGAGCCGGACCCTCAGGTCGAGCTGCGGTGCGATTTCGGTGCCGTCCGGATAGCGTATCTCCGGCCAGCCCATTGCCCCAAACAGGATCGCATCGGCGCGTTCGGCGGCCGCGAACGTCGCATCGGGCAGCGCGTCGCCGGTCGCCTTGTAATGGAGCGCGCCGCCCGGATGCTCCGCGAACGCGAAACCGAAGCCGGCACCGTGGGCGAGCCGTTCGAGCAGCGGCAACGCCGCGGCGGTCACCTCGGTGCCGATGCCGTCTCCCGGCAACACGCAGATATCGTAGGTTGTCTTGGCCATGGTCGGTGGTGATTACATTTGCGCGAGCTTGAACCGCTGGAGGATGGCGGTGAGCTCGCACCGCCCGCGTTCGCGGTGCGCGCGATGGATTTCGCGCGCCGCCGCGGCGTCGCCCTTGCGTATCGCGCGCACGAGGTTCGTGTGCTCGCGGGTCGAATGCACGGGCAGCGGTCGCAGCCGCAGCGTGAACATCCGCGCGCGGTGTGCCCGGTCCCAGAAGTTGTAGACGGTCGCGGCCAGCAGCCGGTTGCCGCACAGTTCCACCAGGTGCCGGTGAAAACGCTCGTCGGCCTGCGCCCACGCATCCAGGTCGTCGGCCTTGAGCGCGGCGTCCATCGCGCGCGACGCCGCTTCGAGCGGGGCGATGTCGCGCGCGGCTGGCTTGCGCTGCGCGACCAGCTCGGCAGCGGTCGCCTCGAGGCTCCCCAGCAGCTGGTAGATCTCGTCCATGTCGGCCGCCGAGACCGGCAGGACGCGCATGCCGTGTCGCGGCACCACCTCCACCAGCCCCTCCTTGGCGAGCCGGATCAGCGCTTCGCGCACCGGCGTGCGGCTCATCCCGAGCTCCAGCGCGAGTTCCTGCTCGAGTGCGCGGTGGCCCGGCGCCCACTCGTTGTCGAGAATCTTCGTGCGCATGGTCCGGTAGGCGCCGTCGACGAGCGACGCTGCCGGCGGCTCGGCGGCACGCGGAACGGGCTTCAACATGGCCATCGCGCGGTCCCTAGCGTTCGGGCCAGTTCCAGTGCGCGGGAGCGAGGCCCGCGACCGGGGAGTCGAACGCATAGATCGCATCGTCGAGCAGGCAGCCGAGATAGGCGGTGCGCCGACCGGGGCCACCGAATGCGATGCTCGAGATATTCCTGAGCCTGGCGCTCTTGACGCCGTCCAGGTGCGGCCGGCCGAGCTCACCGGCGAGATACGCTGCCTCGACCCACGCCACGTGTGCCGGGTCGAGATCCTCGAGCACCGTTGTGACGTCGCCGTCGGGTGCGACGCGCAGCACTCGATTGCTGATGATCGAAACGATCCACAGGTGGCCTTGATCATCGAACGCCATGCCGTCGGGAAACGTGCCCGGCCCGTACCGGGCGAACACCTCGCGCGGCCCGAGAGCACCGTCGTGCCGGACGGGGAACCGTGAAGTCAGTCGCGCGAACGTCTCGTTCACGTAGAGCCAGTCGCCGCGCGCGTCGAGGACGGCCTCGTTCGTGTAGCCGAGGCCGTCACAGACGATGCGGGCACCGCTGCCGTCGACCAGCACGACGAATCCATCGGCGACATCGCGCCGGTAACCGAGCGCGCGCGGGACGAGGCGCGTGCTGACCGTGATCCAGACGCGGCTCCGTGCGTCCTCGAACACGAAGTTCGTCGGCGGCAGCGCGACGCCGTCGACCTGTTCCAGGAATGGCCGGATCTCGCCGCTGCGGGAAAGCGAGAACACGCCGCCGCTCTCGGCGCCGAGATCGGCAAACAGGAACGAGCCGTCGCGGCGCAGGGCGATGCCGTTCGGGCGCGCGGGTCGGCCGCCGGGAAGTTCGCCACGATAGAGCGCCTGCGTGCCGTCCGGTTTCAGGTGCGCGACCCCGCCCCGCCAGTCAGCGGAGAAGATGTCCCCCGCCGCGTTCGCGATGACGCACTCGGGACGATTGAGCCCGTCTCCCAAGCGCCGGACGTCGGCGAGATCGAGCGCAGCACTCTCCACGTGGACCTGCATGGAACTCCTTCGCGTTCGCGCGCCGGGGAGGCGCCGGGCGGCAAATCGATGCGTACTTTAGCGTATACGTTAAAGAAGCGACCGCAGCCTGTCAAGATGTCCCGAAGGCGAATCCGGTCGGGTGCGGTCCGGCGCCTTCGGCCGGCGCGGCCGGCGCGGAGCACGGCGGCCGGGCGTCGCCTCAGCCGCGCCACGCGGGCGCACAAG
>JBDTVU010000196.1:0-5287 GCA_040007035.1 Betaproteobacteria bacterium
TCGAGCCGCAGGGCGTCACCGGCACGGTGCTGCTCGCCGAGTCGCATCTCGCGATCCACACCTGGCCCGAATTCGGATTCGTCACCGTCGACGTCTACGTCTGCAACCTCGCCACCGACAACAGCGGCAAGGCCGAGCACCTGTTCCGTGCGCTCGAGACGGCATTGAAGCCGCGGCGCAAGCGGTTCCAGGTGATCCATCGCGGGGGCAAGGATGAATGACGAGCCCGGCAAAACCGCCGGCGACCTCGCGCCCGGCACGCTGACGGAGCAGCTCACCGACGACTGGGGCTTCTACGTCCGGTCGGCGCGCCAGTTCGAGAAGTTCCGCTCGCCGTACCAGGCGGTCGAGGTTCACGACACGGTGCCGTTCGGCAAGCTGTTCCGCCTCGACGGCCACTTCATGACGTCGGAGAAGGACGAGTTCTTCTATCACGAGAACCTCGTCCACCTTTCGGCGATCACCCATCCGCAGCCCGAGCACGTGCTGATCGTCGGCGGCGGCGACGGCGGCTCGGCCGAGGAGCTGCTGAAGCACCCGTCGGTGAAGTCGGTGACGCTGTGCGAGATCGACCTCGCCGTCGTGGACGTCGCGCGGAAGTACCTGCAGAGCGTCCATCGCGGCGCGCTCGACGATCCGCGGCTGACGCTGAAGATCGAGGACGGCTTCGCGCACGTCCTGAACTCGAGCGGGCAATACGACCTGATCGTGCTCGACCTTACCGATCCGGGCGGCCCGTCGACGTTGCTGTACACGCCCGATTTCTATCGCGCCTGCGCCGCTCGGCTCAATCCCGTCGGCGCAATGACGCTCCACATCGCGAGCCCGGTCGCGCATCCCGAACGCGTCCGCGACGCGCTGGCGCGGCTGCGCGAGGCGTTTCCGCTGGTCACGCCGTACCTGACCACGGTCCCGCTGTACGGAGGTCTGTGGATGATGGCCTGCGCCTCGTCCACGCTCGACCCGAAGAGCCTGTCGGCGCGCGAGGTCGACCGCCGCATCTCCAAGCGCGAACTGACCGACCTCCGGTACTACAACGGCGACACCCACCGCGCGTCGCTGGCGCTGCCGAACTTCGTCCGTGCGCTCGCCGGCTGAGTCCGCTTCGGCTCCCGGACGCATCCCGTCCAGAGTGGCGCCGGCCCCCGGCGCTGCCCCGTGACCGCCCGATCCGGGCGCCCGCCGCCGCCGCTTGAACCGCCCGCCCGGCGCCCTCATCTGGGTGTTGTGGGAAGCGCCGACGTGGCGCACTGCACCCCGGAGGCTCCATGGCGATGACGCGCAATGCGATGCGGTTGGCGGATGCGATGCACGATGCCGATTTCGTGCTGGTCGACGGTGTCGTCTTCATGACCGAGTACGTGCGCGCTCCGGACCAGCACACCGTCGCCGACGACATCGTGCTCGAAGCGAAGCGCGGCAACAGCGAGATTGCGTTGACGCGCGAGGACGTCGACGGCGCCGAGTACGTCGGCGAGGGGACGTACCGGCTGCGCTCGGGCGCACAGCTTTCGTTCCTGTCGAGCCCCACGATCCACTGACGGCGGCACGCGGCGTCGCCTGCGCCCCGCGCCGCGAACGCGCCGTTCCCTACAGCACGAAGTCGAAGGTGCCGGCCAGCGCGCCGGGCCCGCGGTCTGCGGCCGGCGTGAGCGCCATCGACAGCCGATCGAGCGTCCCGGCCGGCGAACCAGCAATCACGGCGTCGCCTGCGATCGAGTCGCCGCGGATGTAGACCTGCGTCGTCAGCGACGTCGCGCCTGAGGCGTGCACTTTCACGTGCAGGTGCGGAGGACGGCCCGGATAGGCGACCGGCCGGATCGTCGTGAACGCATAGCGCCCCGCGGCGTCGGTCGTCGCCGTCCCGTATCCCTGAAAGTCGTCGTCCAGCGGACCGCCCTGGTCGCCGATGTGGTGATAGCGGCCGAGCGAATCGCATTGCCACAACTCGACCGTCGCGCCGGCAAGCGGCCGCCCGTCGCGCGCGAGCACGCGACCGGAGAACGAGAGCGGCGTCCCCCGTGCGCGGCCACTGCGTCCGGCGACCTGCGTCAGGTCGGCATCATGATCGGACGGAATCGTCCGCGGGTAGAACGGCCCCTCGGTCTGCGCGGGCGTGCGCGGGAGCGTCGACTGCGCAGCGGCGGTGAACGGGTACAGCGCGATGGCGGCGAGACCGCGCAACGCGGCGCGGCGGCCCGCCCGCAGAACGGGACGGCGGTGTGGGTGGCGTTGCGACATGCGGTTCTCCCGGTTGCTATGTGGCGTGGCCCATTGGAGTGCGACCGCGGGCCCGCGGTTCCGCTTCATTGTGCACGGCAGCACCCCATCCGCCCATGATGCGCAGGCCCGGCCCCGACGTCCACGCCGGGTCCGTCCCGCACCCCGGCAAGGTGCTTGACCGCCCGATATTCATGCGCATATGCTCACGTCGCAATGAATAAGCGAAGCAGCGCAGCAGCGGCGCCACGCCTGGCCGGCGGGCTCGACGGCGTGTTCGTCGCCGTGGCGAAGTATTTCGGCCTGCTGGCGGAGCCGATGCGCCTGCGGATCCTGCACGCGATCTGCCACGACGAGCGGTCGGTGTCGGAAATCGTCGCGGAGACCGGCGCCACGCAGTCGAACGTGTCGCGCCACCTGTCCCTGCTGCACGATGCCGGCGTGGTCAGTCGTCGCCGGGAGGGCAGCGCGGTCTATTACAAGGTCGCCGATCCGGCGTTCGCCGACGTCTGCCGCTCGGTGTGCGTCCAGCTCGCCGGCGGGATCGACGCCCGGCGGCCGCTGTCGCGCGAGCTGCTGGCATTTGCCCAACAGCATTGACGCGCCGGCGGTACTACAATCCCCAGTCAGGTTCGAAGGAGGAGGGCGCATGGACAGCAAGCGCAGGGAGATTCTGAAGACGGGCGGTGGCCTGACGCTGCTGTCGCTGGCTGCCGCCGCCGGCTGGCTGAAGCCGGGCGACGCCCACGCGGCGGACTGGAACAAGGCGGCATTCGAGACGAAGTCGATGGACGAGACGATGAAGGCGCTCGGCGGCGGCGCGCCGGCGCAGAGCATGAACATCACGTTCGTGTCCACGCCCGACATCGCCGAGAACGGCGCGGTGGTTCCGATCGGCGTCGCCAGCGCGATCCCGAAGACCGAGTCGATCGCGATCCTGATCGAGAAGAACCCGAACATGCTCACCGCGGTCTTCGACATCCCTCCTGGGACCGAACCGGCGGTCAGCACGAGGGTAAAGATGGGGCAGAGCTCTAACGTCTACGCGGTGGTCAAGGCCGACGGCAAGTACTACATGGCCTCGAAGGAAATCAAGGTCACGCTCGGCGGTTGCGGCGGTTGACGGGAGACATCCATGGCAGATCCGATGAAAATCCGCGCCGCCGTCGTCGGCGACTCGACCGAAGTCAAAGTGCTGATGAGCCACGAGATGGAAACCGGCCAGCGCAAGGACGCGCAGGGCAAGCTCATCCCCGGATGGTTCATCCAGACGGTGACGGCGACCTACAATGGCAAGACCGTGCTGTCGGCGCAGTGGGGTCCCGCGGTGTCCAAGAATCCGTTCCTGTCATTCAAGTTCAAGGGCGGCGCCAAGGGCGACAAGGTCCAGATCACGTGGACCGACAACCGCGGCGACAAGCGCACCGACGAGGCGACGATCGGCTGACGTTCCCGCGCGCCCCGGCTCGCCACCGGGGAGGTGCCGCGAATCGCGGCGCTTCGGACGCGCACCGGCAGTGACCAGAGGGAAGCGTGGCCGTGTCGACAGCGTTCGGCTGCGGCACGGCAGCGCAAGCCCCGCCGCGCGGAATCCCGCGCCGATTCAAGTTAGGAGGAGGCACATGCGAACCATCCACCGGCGAGCCGTACAGGTTGCCGCGTCCGCCCTGATGCTGACTGCGGCGACGGTGCTCGGGCAGGGCAGCGCCGTCGACGAGATCGCCAAGTACCGCGCTGCGTTGCAGGACGGCAATCCCGCCGAGCTGTGGGAAGTACGCGGCGAAGGGATCTGGAAACAGGCGCGCGGACCGAAGAATGTTTCGCTCGAGCGCTGCGACCTCGGCCTCGGGCCGGGCGTGGTCAAGGGCGCCTACACGCAGCTTCCGAAGTACTTCGCCGACGCCGATCGCGTGATGGACCTCGAGACGCGGATCGTCTGGTGCATGGTCACGCTGCAGGGCCACACCGCGGCCGATGCGAAGAAGAACCCGTTCGGCGCCGGCAACGACAAGAAGTCCGACATGGAGGCGCTCGTTGCGTACGTCACGTCCGAGTCGCGTGGCGTGAAGATGAACGTCGCGCTGGCGCACCCGAAGGAGCAGGAAGCGTTCCGCCTCGGCGAGAAGATGTTCTTTTTCCGCGGCGGACCGCACGATTTCGCGTGCGCGACCTGCCACGGCGAGGACGGCAAGCGGATCCGGCTGCAGGACCTGCCCAATCTGACGTCGAAGGAGGGTGCGCAGAAGGCCTACACGACCTGGCCGGCGTACCGCGTCTCGCAGGGCGAGCTGCGGAGCTTCCAGTGGCGGCTGAACGACTGCTTCCGCCAACAGCGCTTCCCCGAGCTCGAGTTCACGTCGGACGCGTCGATCGCGCTGACGATGTATCTCGCCCGCAATGCGAACGGCGCCGCGTTCGACGCGCCCGCGATCAAGCGCTGATGGGGGCCGCCATGCGTTGCAAACTCCTGCTGTATCCGGTTGCCGCAGTCGTCGTCGCCGGCTGCACGATGGGACCCGGCACGCCGCCCGGCCCGACCGACGCGCAGATCGCCGCGAAGGCCACCGAAGTGATGAAGGCGTCATTCAAGGCGCGCGGGCAGGCCGGCCTCGATCGGCTCGACCAGGACGACACGCAGCGCGCGTGCACGGCAACGGCCGGCAAGGCGCCGTCGAAGGACGTCGCCGCCAGGATCGAGAAGGCGAATCTCGACGCGATCAAGTGGCCGGCCGACGGCAAGCTGCTCGGCGACTGGAAGAACGGCGAGAAGATCGCGCAGGAGGGCCGCGGCAAGCAGTACTCCGACGATCCGGCCGGACCCGTCGGCGCCAACTGCTACGCGTGTCACCAACTGACGCCGCAGGAGGTCTCGTACGGCACGATCGGCCCCAGCCTCTACCATTTCGGCAAGAGCCGCGGCTACGGCGCCGACATCCAGAAGTACGCGTACGGCAAGGTCTGGAACGCGGAGGCGTACTCGGCCTGCACCAATATGCCGCGCTTCGGCCATCAGGGAATCCTCACCGAGCAGCAGGTCAAGGACGTCGTGGCGCTGCTGATGGATCCG
>JBDTVU010000197.1:0-5283 GCA_040007035.1 Betaproteobacteria bacterium
TCGCGAAGTTGCCGCCGCCCACGCCCGACCACAGCGCCATCAGCTGGAACGCCCACAGCGGCCAGTCCTTGTGCTGCAACACGATGCCGGTGCCGATCGCCGGCGCCAGCAGCATCGCCGTGGTCAGGAAGATCGTGTTGCGGCCGCCCGCGACGCGGATCAGGAACGATGCCGGAATGCGCATCGTGGCGCCGGCGATTCCGGCGATCGCCGTCAGCGTGAAGAGCTCAGCCTGCGTGAACGGGTAGCCCAGGTTCAGCATCTGCACGGTGATGATTCCCCACATCCCCCACACCGCGAAGCCGCACAGCAGCGCCGGCACCGAGATGGCGAGGTTGCGATAGGCGATCCGCTTGCCGGTGCTCTCCCAGAACGCGTCGTCCTCGGGGCGCCAGTCGGCGATGTCGGAGCCCGTCACCTTGGGGGGCGGCACGCCCGTGGTCGGTGCGCCGGGTTGGATATTGTTCATCGTGGTCTCCCTCGCAGGCCCGTGGCTTGCGCTGGAGGGACTGTACCGGCGGTGCCGCGCGCGCGGCATTCACCGAAGCGGCGGCACGGGCAGCGCGAACGGACGACCCCCGCTCCGCCGGACGGCGGAGGCGGCGTAGTTCGAAAGGACTACGGGGAGGCGCGGCGGCGGCCGCGAAACGCTACGGCCTGGGTGCGATGCCGTGCTCGATCGCCCACACCGCCGCCTGCACGCGCGACGACAGCTCGAGCTTGCGCAGGATGTGCTGGACGTGGATCTTGACCGTGCTCTCGGCGACGTCGAGCGCGCGGGCGATCTCCTTGTTGCTGGCGCCGCGCGCGAGGAAGCCCATGATCTCGCGCTCGCGCGGAGAGAGCGCCGGCTGCGCCGCTGCCGGCGTCGGGCCGGTGCGGATCTCGCGCAGCAGCTTGGTCGACATCTCCGGCGACATCACCGAGTCGCCGTTGGCCGCGCGACGCACCGAGTCGACGAGGAAGTCGCTGTCGATGTTCTTGAGCAGATAGCCGAGCGCTCCGGAGCGCAGCGCCGACATCAGGTCCAGGGCGTCCTCGGACACGGTGAGCATGACGACGTGCGCGCCCGGCGCCTCGGCGAGGATCGCCTTCATCGCCTCGATGCCGGTGATGCCGGGCATGTTGAGATCGAGCAGCACGACGTCCGGCCGATGCGCCGCGACCGCCTTGATGCCCTCGAAGCCGTCGGCCGCCTCGCCGACGACGGCGAAGTCCGGCACCCGCGCGAGCAGCGCGATGATCCCGCGCCGGAACAGCGTATGGTCGTCGACCACCACGATGCGGATCGGCGGTGTTCCGATCGCGTCGCCGCTCACGCGCTCTGCCCTGTCATGTCGCCTACGCCGCCTGCCTCTGCGCCACGGGCAGCGTCAACACCACCTCGGTGCCTCGGCCCGGCTGCGAGCGCACGTCGACCGAGGCGCCGATCCGTGTCGCGCGCTCGCGCATGATCCGCAGCCCGACGTGGTCGCCGTCCTCGCCGCCGAGCGTCGTCGGCTCGAAGCCGCGTCCGTCGTCGCGCACCGAGAACACGTAGCCCGGCCCGCGGGCGAGGCCCAGGTCGACCCGCGTCGCGCCGGCGTGCTTGCGGACGTTCGACAGCGCCTCCTGCAGGATGTGCATTACCTGAAGCTGGTCGTCGGGCGCCAGCGGCATCGCGGCGCCGGCCGCGTGCAATTCGGCGGTGATCCCGGTCTGCTGCCGGAACCGGTTGAGCAGCGTCCGGATGCCGAGCTCGACGTCGCCGTCGGCGGTGCGCGTGCGGAAGTGGACGAGCAGCTCGCGGACGTCGGCGTAGGATTCCTGGACGCCGGCCTGGATCTCGTCGAGGATCCGCGCCGCCTCGTGCGAATCCGGCGCGGCGAGCGCCTTCCTCAGCATCTGCGTCTGCAGGTTGAGGAACGCCAGCGCCTGCGCGATCGAGTCGTGCAGCTCCTGCGCGAGCAGGTTGCGCTCCTCGGCGATCGCGAGCTCGCGTTCGCGCGACACCAGCCGCAGGCTCTCGATCGCGACGCCGAGGTTCTGGCCGAGGCTCCCCAGCATGTGCCGCTCCTCGCCGGCGACTTCGCGCGACTCGCGGTAGAAGAGGTTGAAGATCCCCAGCACCTGCTGCTGCGCGGCGATCGGAAACGCAGCGACGGTGCCGAAGCCCGCCTCGCGGCAATGCGGAAGCGTGACGGTGAGCGGCAGCCGCCGTCCCGCGACGACGTGGACCACGGCGACGCGGCGGGCCGCGGCCTCGCCGCACGCGCATTCGCCGCGGGCGAGGCAGTGCTCCTTGCTGGCGAAGCCCGCGGGCAGGCCGTCCTCGACGTACAGGTGCAGCGTGTCCCCCTCGGGCGACACCAGCCGGACGGCGCCGGCGGTCGCACCGGTCACCGCGAGCAGCCGGTTGAGGAATCCGCGACACAGCTCCTCCTGCGTGCTCGGCGCGTTGAGGAGCGCGGTCATGTCGTAGAGTGTGGCCAGCCGCGCGTTCTGCTCGGCCAGCGACCGCGTCTTGTCGACGACGCGCGTCTCCAGCGTCCGGTACGACTCCTTCAACTCCTCCGCCATGTGGTTGAAGCCCGCGGCCAGCGCGCCGAACTCGTCCTTCGATTCCACCGGCAGCCGCACGTCGAAGTCGCCGGTCGCCATTCGCGACAGTCCGCCTTCGAGCTGGTGGACAGGGCGGATGATGACGAGGAACGACAGGTAGATGAGCGCCACGGTGCCGGCGATCGCCAGCGCCACCAGCGCGAGCTGGACGTTGCGCAGCAGCGACGTCGCCTGCGAGATGTCCTGCTCCAGCGTCGCCACCAGCCGGTTGACGACGGCGACGAAGCGCTCGATCCGCTGCCGCGAGAGTTCGAGCGCCGCGCCGCCGCCCGCGCGCTCCAGCGCCGGCTTCAGGTCCTTCCATTCGCGGTCGAGCGCCTGGAACTCGCGATTGATCGCGTCGGTCTTCGGCACGAACAGCGGCCGGCTCGGGTCGCCGATGCGCAGCGTGGCGAAGACGCCCTCGAACGCTGCGATGTCGTCCGTGATCAGCGCAGCGTTCTCGATCGCACCGGCGCCGTCCTTGCGGACGCTTTCCTGCGCGAGGTACGCGAGCCGGTAGGTCCGCATCCGCAGGCTGCCCGCGTCGTTGATCGCCGCCGCGCTGCCTTCGAGCCGCCACGACACCAGCAGCGTGAGGCCGATCGAGACGAGCGCCACCGCCAGGAAGAAGACCTGGATGCCGACGAGTTTGGCGCTCAGGCGTTGCGGAAGCGACATGCGGCCCTTTCCGTCCCTCTGCGAAACGTCAAGCATCGGGGATCGGCCGGGTCCGGGGGCTGATCTGCATCAACGGGATGTTACGCCGGGAGTTACAAAACGCCGGACCGGCGGGATCCGGGGGTCAGCGCGCCAGGCTTTCGACGAGCTTCGCGGCGAACGCCTCGCTCCCCCGCTCGATCAGGTCGAGCATCCGTTCGAACCCTTCCGGCCCGCCGTCATAGGGGTCGGGAACCTCGCGCAGTTCGAGTTGCGGCGCGAGTTCGAGGAAGAGGCCGAGATGCCCGCCGAAATCCGGCGGACGCATTGCCTGAAGATGGTCGAGGTTCGAGCCGTCCATCGCGAGGATCCAGTGGAAGCGGTCGAAATCGGCGATTGAGACCTGCCGCGCCCGGAGCGGTTTCAGGTCGTAGCCGCGCTTTGCGGCGTGGGCGATGGCCCGGTAATCCGGCGGGCTCCCGGTGTGCCACTCGCCGGTGCCCGCGGAATCGACCTGCAGGCGCGGACCCAGCCCGGCGCGTTGGGCCGCCGCGCGGAAGACGACCTCCGCCGTCGGCGATCGGCAGATGTTGCCGAGGCAGACGAAGAGGATGCGGATCCGGTCAGGCGGCGCGCCCATCGAGCCTCGGTTCGGCGAGTCGGCACGCGCACGGGCGATCCGGAGTCGCCCGGCGAGGCCGGAAAGAGGCGATCACATTCCGGAATGAAGACTGGCGCGCCCGACAGGAATCGAACCTGTGACCTTTGGCTTCGGAAACCAACACTCTATCCAACTGAGCTACGGGCGCGCGAGCGCGCATTTTACCGCGCCCGTCGAACGAGCGTCCAGCCGCGGTTCCGACCCGCGGGCCGGCACGTTATAATGTGATGTTTTTCCGGGGACATCGGCCTGATTCCGGCCCTCTCCGGCGACGCCGACCCGGCCCGCCCTCCGCTCAGGACCGCCCATGCACGAACACGACCAGCACGTCTCGCCGATCAAGAACTGGAAGCAACTCGTCGTCATCGTCGTGCTTGCATTCGTGGTGCCGATCACGCTGATCGTGCTGCTGTCGCAGCTTGTCACGTCCGGCAAGAAAGGCACCGGCGACGACGACAGCGCGGTCCTGAACCGGATCAAGCCGGTGGGCGAGGTGAAGCTCGCGACGGCAAGCGGGCCGCGAGGCCAGCTCGCCGGCGAGCAGGTGTACGGCCAGGTCTGCAAGACGTGCCACGAAGCGGGCCTCGCCGGCGCGCCGAAAATCGGCGACAAGGCGGCGTGGGGCAAGGTGATCGCGCAGGGCGACAAGGTCGTCGTCGACCATGCGCTGAAGGGCATCCGCGCGATGCCGGCGAAGGGCGGGAATCCGGATCTCGACGACGTCGAAGTCCAGCGCGCCGTCGTCTTCATGGCGAACAAGGCCGGCGCCGGCTGGAAGGAGCCGCCCTCACCCGCCGGCGCCCCCGCTGCGCCCGCCGTGGCCGAGCGCAGCGGCGAGCAGGTCGTCGCTGCCGCGTGTGGCAAGTGCCACCAGACCGGTGAACGCGGCGCGCCGAAGATCGGCGACCGCACCGGATGGGCCAAGCGCGCCAAGGACGGTTACAACCGCGTGCTGCAGTCGGCGCTGAAGGGTCATGCCGGAATGCCGGCGCGCGGCGGCCTCGCCGACCTCTCCGATGCGGAGGTCAAGCACGCGGTCGAGTACATGATGAATTCGGGTGCCGCCGAGACGTTGCCTGCGGTGGGGACGCCGGTTGCGACGGCGGCCGCCACACCGGTGGCAATGGCGGCGGCCACGCCCGCCGCCGCCGCGAAGCCCGACGGCAGGAAGATCTACGACACGACGTGCACGGTGTGTCACGCCACCGGCGTCGCGGGTGCGCCGAAGTTCGGCGACAAGACGGCATGGGCGCCGCGTCTGAAGTCCGGGATCGACGCGCTTTATGCGAGCGCGCTCAAGGGCAAGGCGGGGATGCCTCCCAAGGGCGGCAACACGGCGCTGCCGGACGCCGACGTCAAGGCCGCCGTCGACTACATGGCGG
>JBDTVU010000198.1:0-5228 GCA_040007035.1 Betaproteobacteria bacterium
GTGGCCAGCGCCCGCACCCGGGCGAGGCCGGGATTGCCCACCTTCGCCGCCACCGCGTGCCTTCGCACCCGCTATCGCGAAGTCAGGACCGCCATCAGCAGCAGCACGTAGCCCGCGACGGCGACGCCCCCATGCACCAGTACGATGCCCTTGGGGAGCGGCAGCATCTTCGCGTGGTAGCCGAGGTTCAGGAACGCGCCGCCGGAAGCCGCTGCCAGGAACAGCAGCAACGCCCAGCACGCAAGCACAGGCAGGCCGACCGCGAAGTAGGCATAGAGCAGCAGCGTCAGCGCGGAGGCAGCGAGCAGGCCGTGCAGCATGGCGAGCCAGCTGGGCGGGTTGACGCCCCCGCCGATACGGTTGTATGCCATCACCGCACCGCCGATCGCCGTGATCGACAGCAGCGCCAGCGCCGTTTTCATCATCAGGACGGGTTCCATGAATCGTCTCCGTGGCCATGTGGCCACTGGCTCATCGTTCCTTCTCTCCCGGCTCGCCGTGCGCGTCTGTGCGCTCTCGTACAGACCTGCACGGCGACTTGGGGGACCCTCGTTCTGCGGCCCGATCAGGCGCATCCCGTCTGGATGCTTGCGTGCAAACGCTTCCGCCGCTCGACTTTGACGGAGCAATTGATGAACACGGTATCCCGATTCACGCTCGTTGGCGCGACACTTGCAATCCTGCTGGCCGGCTGTCAAAAGAGTGATGTATCGGCCGTCACGTCGAACCGCGTGCCAACGCAAACCACGGCCAACGCCGGACCGATCCCGCAGATGCCGACGGGCGATCCTTCGGTACCTGACGCTTCCACGGTCGCCGCAGAACAGACCGCGGGCGACAAGACCACGGCGACGCAGGAAACCGCCGCGCTGCAGCAAAAGCCGCCCCCCCAGGAAAAGATGACCACGGCCGAGGAGTCGAAAGCGATGCCGTTGCCCGCACAGGCCAACGACCATTCGACCACCGCCCTCGACAAGGGCAAGGGTGGTTGAGACGGAGATCGGCGCCGTGACCCACGACACGCCATGCCAAGCCGATCGGCAGCGCATCGGTCTTTGACCAAGGAGCAGCAACCATGTCCCGCAACGTAGCGGTATTTGTCGGCAGTTTGCGCAAGGAATCGCTGAACCGGAAAATGGCGCTGGCCCTGGCGGCGATGGCGCCAGCGCAGCTCAGGCTCGGCATCGTCGAAATCGGACACCTGCCTCACTTCGACGCCGACTTCGAGGCCGATCCGCCGGCGGTCGTCCGCGAGTTCAAGGAGAACGTCGCGGCGGCGGACGCGGTGTTGTTCGTGACCCCGGAGTACAACCGCTCGGTCCCCGGCGTCCTCAAGAATGCAATCGACGTCGGTTCCCGGCCCTACGGCAAGAGCTCCTGGAGCGGCAAGCCAGGCGCCGTGATTTCGGTCTCACCCGGGGGCATCGGCGGCTTCGGTGCCAACCATCACCTGCGCCAGTCGCTGGTGTTCCTGGATGTGCCGGCGATGGCGCAGCCCGAGGCCTACATCGGCAACGCGGCAGCCCTGTTCGACGACAAGGGGGCGCTCACCAACGACGCGACGCGGAAGTTCCTGGAGAAGTATCTGCACGCGTTCGCGCGGTGGATCGAGCACAACGTCGCGCATTGAAAGCGTGCCGCAGCGCCGGAGCTGCGGCACCTGCCAGTACGGCTAGCTCGGCGGTGTACCGGCCTTCCATTCCTCATCGGTGCGGAAGACGCGGACAACCCGCGTGTGTTTGCCGCCGGCGTACTTTTCCATCTGCACGATGACGGGATAGAGTTCGGCGAGCTTGGCCCGCGCATCGCCCTCATTCTCGAAGGTCAGGAGGGCGCCGTCAGCGCCGCGCACGTCCGACCAGATGCCGTGGGTGTCTTCGACTTCGATCTTGAACATGGCCATTCTCCGTTCGGTCCGCCAGCCCCGCTGGCGACAAGACGGGTTAAGAAACGTATCGGAAAGCGCTACGCAGGCAGCGCAACAGATCGCCTCAGGTGCCGCGCGCGTTGCGCAGCGTTGCCGTCAGCGTGATTTCCGGAACGCTCGCCAGCGCCTTCGAGAGCGGGCAGTCCCGCTTCGCCGCGTTCGCGATCTCCTGAAACTTTGCATCGTCGAGGCCGGGCACCGTGGCCTGCATCGTCAGTGCGATCCGGTCGATCACGAATGCTTCGCCTTGCTTGACCAGGCGCACGCTGGCCTGGGTATCGACGTCGCTGGTGGCGAGCCCGATGCTGTCGCAGGCGAACGAAAACGCCATCGTGAAACACGCGGCGTGCGCCGCACCCAGGATTTCCTCGGGGTTGGTGCCGCGGCGATCGTCCTCGAAGCGGCTCGCGAAGCCGTACGGATAGTCCTTCAGCGAGCCGGTCTCGGTGCTGATCTTCCCCTGTCCCTTCTTGCCCGGGCCTTCCCAGTGCACATTTGCCGTCTTTTCGTTCATCGAGCGCTCCTTCAGAATCGGAAACGTGACGAATCCGCCGTCGTCACTTCGGCCGCGGCCATCGGAGCTTGCGGTCGGGCTGCGGCAGATCGCCGGCGCGCAGCTGCTGCACTGCGCTCACCACGGCGCGCGCCACGTTGCGCACCTCCTCCTGCACGTCCTGGTCCTTGTCGAGCGCGTCGTGGCTGTTGTAGTACGGTTCGTAATAACCGATGTAACGATCGAGCGTGGCCGCCGCACCCGCGGGAACCAGCCCCATCCATTCGAGCCAGTCGGTCAGGTTGCGCCGGTGCGTCTCGATGCCGGCGACGTCGCCATGCACGACGACGCCATACGTCCGCCCGGCCAGGTGCTTCGGATAATCCCAACCTTGCTGCTCGATGCGTTTCGCCTCGGCGACATGCTTTCCGTGCGTCGAACTCGGGTCGGTATTGCCGCCATCCGCGCAGACCATCCGGTCGATCATCAGCTTCAGCGGGCTCGGCGACTGGTACCAGTAGGTCGGCGCAACGATGATGATGCCGTGCGCGTCAACCCAGCGCTCGTAGATCTCGGCCATCCAGTCGTCGGCCTGGTTGAGCGCGTGGTTGGGATAACAGCTGCACGGCCAGTGGCAGAGCGGCATCGCGCTCGACACGCAGCCCTTGCACGGATGGATGTTGCGGCCGTACTCGGACGTCACCAGGCTCAGGTCGAGCACGTCTGCCTCCGCCCCGAGGCCCTGCACCACATGGCGCGCGCTTTCGGTGAAGCGCCAAGTCTTGGAGATCTCGCCCGGACAGGTGCCGTCGTTGCGCGCGCTGCCGCAGATGATCAGTACGCGCGAGGGCGCTGCCTTGTCGTGCCAGCGCTTTTGCGCCGCCTTGAGCCGCTTGCTGGTCTCGAGCCACTGCACCGAAATCGCATACGTCGGGTCGGCATATCCGGGACCGGCGGGGCGCGTGAGCGGCGCCTTGCGGCCGTCCTGATGAGCGTCCCAGGCGATTGCCTCGAGCCGCGCGATCGCGTCGCGTTCGACCTCGTACGCTGGGTCGTAGTACCGCACGTTGAAGCGTTCGTGGAACTCGGCGCGCGTCAATGGCGCCGGTGCCTGGCCCCTGCGGATCTTGGTCATGGGCGGCGAAGCTCGGATGGTGAATCGGTACGCGAACCCGACCGCCCTGGCGTGCCGCGCAGCGCTGCCTTCGGCGCCCAGTGGCGGAAGGTCGCGCTGTCGTGCGGAGAGTTCACGCCCGGTGGCGCGGAAACAGTGATGTGTGCGAGGGAGGTGGGCATCGGCGATTCCTCTATCTCAAGCGGGTGCCCGGTTGGTCGCGCCATGTCTCGATGACCTGATCGAGACCCTTCCGGTAGTCGGAAAACCTCGGTTTCCATCCCGGCACGCGAGGCGACGGCGCCCGAGGCGGCATCCCCAGCGCGGTCTGCTGCATGTGCTCCTCGCGAATGATCACTCGAGCAAGCAAGTGCGACACCAGCGGAAGGTGCAACGGACCCGGCCTGCCGACGCGCTGCGCGAAGGCATCCATGAAATGCTCGAACGAGATCGCGTGACCGTCGGTGGCGTAGCAGGTCCTGCCTGCGTTCTGCGGTCGGGCGGCGGCCCGCAGCGCCGACGCGGCATCGAACTGATGGACGTGATATTGCCGCGCCGCGGTACGACCCGACCAGTACGGCCGGCCGAGCCGAAATGCCTTGCGATAGGCGAGCAGATCGGCACTCTCCGGTCCGTACAGATACCCCAGGCGGACGACGCACGCCGGCAGCGGCCCCGACAACGCCAGCGCTTCGCACTCGAGGATGGAATCGACGCACGATCGCAGCGGCTCGTCGACCTTCGCCCCACGCTCCACCGCGTGAACGAAGGCGAAGCTGGCGTGGACGAACATCGTCGCGCCCGCCGTCCGCGCGGCGCGGAGGGCGCGGCGGGTTGCGCCCGGCGCCACCCGGGCAAACTCCTTCCATGCCTGCCCGTCGTGCAGCAGCGTATTGGCCTGCTGCCCGGAAAGGTTGACATGGACCGCGCCGCCTCGAAGGGTCGACGGCTGTTGCGCAAGAACGCGGCCAAGCTCCAACCGCGCGCCGGTGATGGAAAGGTTCATTCGTATCGCATCGCAACAGTAGCGCATCCGGATTCCGGCGTCATTGCACGCTGCCGCCCAGCGGATCAGGTTCCACGTACCTGCATATCATCGACCGATCGGGCACGCCAGCGACGATGCCCGTGGTGCGACTCGATCGTCTGTGCGCTGTCGCACCTAGCGACGACCGGGTCGTGCCTCGGGGAACGCCGCGCACACGGTCCCACTGCGGGTGAGGTGCGAGCCCGGATCGAAGCACGAGTCGCTGACCGGCGATGTCGCCGCCTGCCGCCTCCTTCGCGCCCGAAGCAGGCGACCGAGTACGGCTTGGCATGCCCCGACAATCGATGGTGTGGTGACGCGATCCTGGTGGTCTCCGCGGCGTCCGGCGGGAATCAAGCGCAAGCGCGCTACCTTCGCAAGTCTGCGTGGGCGTCGGGAGTGCGCGACGTCACATTTCCGGACACAGTGCTTGCGAATTCAGCTGACGCGGTTTCAGCCGTAACCCACCTCCAATCACGCATTGCGCGCGATTGGTGTTCTTCGTGTTTGTGGTCGGGGCGAGAGGATTCGAACCTCCGACCTCTTACTCCCGAAGCTAATGCGCAATGAGGTCGCAACGCACTGACGCCAGGAGAAAGGCGGGTCGCCGTAGCTAACATGTTTCCTCGAGTGTGGCTCGGGAAGTTCCTGGCTGCATAGTCGTTTG
>JBDTVU010000199.1:0-5221 GCA_040007035.1 Betaproteobacteria bacterium
CATCGACAACGACGTGCGCGTCGAGAGCGGTTGGCTCGAATCGCTGGTCGCCTGCGCGGACGAGACGGGCGCCGGCATCGTCGGTCCGTTGTATCTCATGGGCGGCGGGGCGCAGCCGACGAAGATCCACATGGCCGGCGGCAAGCTGACCGAGGTTCCGACGGAAGATGGAAAGCTCATCGACGGCGTACACATGTTGTTCGACGCCGATCCCGTGGAGGTCGCCGACAAGCTGTTCCGGCAGCCGTGCGACTTCCTCGAATATCACTGCATGATGATTCGAGGCGAACTCCTGCGCGACGGGAACCTGCTGGACCCGCGCATCAACTGCGTCCACGAGCACCTCGACACGGCGCTTTCGGTCAAGGAGCTCGGCTACCCGATATTCTTCGAAGCGTCGTCCCGGGTGACCTATCTTGCGTACGACGAATACATGCTCGACGACCTCCCGCTGTTCAGGCATCGCTGGTCGGGCGAGGCCGCCGATGCGAGCATCGACACGTTCTGCAGGAAGTGGGGCGTCGTGAACGACGATCGCTCGTTCGGGGGCGCCCGGCATTTTCTGGTCAGCCATCGGGCAGAAGTCGACCCGATCCGCGCGCTGCCCGCACCGCCTGCGGACCGGCTGCTGCCGATGCGGCGCGAGGAATTGATGCAGACGCGTTCCGACCTGCTCGACCTCGCCATCGCGCGCGGCTACGATCAGCAGGAACTGGCCTGGATCGCCAACTGTTACCACATCGCGCTTGTCCTGACCGATGGCGGTTACCGTCCCTGCGGCCGCCCGTTCATCAATCATCTGGCCGGGACGGCGTCGGTCCTAATCCGATACGATTTCCGGACCGAGGTCGTGGGCGCGGGCCTGCTCCACGCGGCGTACACGCACGGCCCATCGCACGAGGCCGGGCCCAAGGCGACCTTGGATCTTCTGTGCGCGGCGCTCGGCGGCGAAGGGAGCGGATTGGAGAAACGGGTGCGCGCCTATACGAAGCGCGGGGCCGGTGGAGGCGCTCTTGCGTCGCCGCACGCCTCGTCGTCGACGATCTCCGTCGCCGACGCGGAGGTCATCGCGATCACCGCGGCAAACGAAGTGGACATGCACCTCAGCGGGGAATTCCGCTATTCCGGTCGACAGGATGGCCTCCAGCCACCGGTGACCGAGCAGATCGCTCGCGCCTGCCGGATTCTCGGCGTCGACGGTCTTGCCGAAACGCTGGCGGCGGCACAGCGGGAGCAGACCGCGGTGATGCCGGAATTCCTGACCGGAATTCCCTTCAGCTATCGCGTGTCGCCGGACAAGCAGAGCGCGGTTCGCATCGCGAGCAACGCGGTGTTCGCGCTCGAGTGACCGGACCGGACCCGGGCATTTCGACCGGATCGGTACCGCCGGCGTCGCGCTCGACGCGGCCGGAAGCGAAAGCGCCGCGGGCGACCGCGGGGCTTTTGTTCGTCCGGAGGCCTTGCTGTGCGAACGCCCGGCAACGACCCGGGACGTAAAGCCACGCAACGCATCACCTCATCCCGTGCAAACGGAGAAAATCACCCCCCCGTTTCCAGGGCGGACGGCGCGACCGGCCAAGTCCGGGGCTTCGCCCGCGGATTGCTATTTCGTCGGGACGACGACGATGGTGTCGCCGCCGGTCTTGCCTCGGTCGCCTTTGGCGCCTTCAGCACCAGGGGCGCCCGTGGCCCCGGTGTATCCCGTTGAGCCGGTATTCCCGGTCGCGCCGGTATTCCCCGTGGCGCCAGTGCTCCCCGTGGCGCCGGTGTCGCCCTTCGGAGCCTGATCGCCCGTCGCGCCGGTGGCGCCTTGCGGTCCGGCGGGCCCGGGGACGGCCACCACTACGGGTGCGGTCGCGGCCACAGGCGCTCGTTCGCATGCGCTCAGCCCGAACACGGCCACTGTTGCTGCAAACAATATCGAATATCTCACGATGGTTCCTCTGAATTGGTTGATGGAAAAGAGCCGCTTGTCGAATTGCTCGGCATCGAAGCCGTGCGGGCGCGGCTCGATGCCCATCAAGGTGTACACCCGAAACAACGCGGCTTCGGTGCGCCACCGCGCATAGCGCAGTTCATTCCGGCGTTTCGGCCAAGGGGCGTCCTGCCGGAGGCGACGGGAACCGGTCGCCGAGCGGCCTGGCCCGCATCCTTATGTTTGCCGGGGCACAGTCGGGCCCGGCAATTGCGCGTATCAATGCAACTCTTCCGCGGGGTTCTCGAGGAAGTCACGCCGGTGATGAGATCCTGCTGGCCGCGGTGATCGCAGCGTCGGCCGGCGGCATTGCGGCACCGCGTGCCTCTGCCACCCACCCGCGGGCACGCGCTGCGCATGCCCGTCCGCCGGCCCCGGGTTCGCGCCCGGGCAGCCGTACCGGGGCGGGCGTCGTGCCGCCATGTTTCCCCGACCCGACATGATCAACACGCCTTCCGAACCGCCGGATCCGATCACCCAGAACATCGAATCCATTGCGGCGTTCTACCAACGCGAGGGCCGGAAAGTCACGCGGTCCCAGTGGATCGTGGAATCCATCAGCAATATCGTGGCGCGGCCGATCTTCCTTGGCTGCATCGTTCTGTTTGTCACGCTTTGGATCCTCGCCAACGTCGCTGCGCGGCAGATGGGCATGGCGGAGCTCGACCCGCCGCCGTTCTTCTGGCTGGGGGAATTGTCAGTCTGTGGGCGTTGCTGACAACGACCGTGGTTCTGATCCGGCAGGAGCGGCTCGCCAAGCTCGAGGAGCGGCGGGAGCATCTGGACCTCCAGGTGAACCTGCTGACCGAGCAAAAGACCACGAAGCTCATCCATCTGTTTGAAGAGCTGCGACGGGACCTGCCCATGGTCAGGGATCGTCGCGATCCCGAGTCGGAAACCATGCAGCAGCCGACGGACCCGCATCGGGTCCTCGCCGAGATCGATGAAGTCCGCATCACGGCGGCGCACACGAAACCCGACCCGGAAGCAAAAAAGTAGATGTCCCGCGAGGTTGGGCCGCCAATCGCGTCAACGGTCAGGAAAGCCTACGAGGTCACTCCACTTTCCGTGCGCATGAGACAGGCACGCACGCGCGCCGCGAGTTGCGGGATCGAGAACGGCTTGGTCACGTAGTCGGTTGCGCCGTACTCGAAGCCAGCACGGGTAGTGCCCTCGTCATCCATGGCCGTCAACACGACCACCGGCAGCGCTGCCGTCGCCGGTCTGGAACGAAGGATCTTGAGCACCTCCAAGCCTCCTTGCACCGGCATCAGCAGGTCCAGCACCAGAAGATCGGGCGTCTGCACCGCGATTGACGCGAGTGCCTCCTGTCCGCTGGAAGCTTCGATCACGACATGGCCGTCCTGGCTCAAGGCAAGGTTCGCGAGGGCGCGTATGTCAGGGTCGTCATCCACGACCAGGATGCGGCGGCCGCGCAACGCGTCCCGACCGGAGTGCCGCGGCAGTGGCGCGTCGGCCGAATGCTCGACGCCATGCGGCTCGACGGCCAGATCGAGGCCTTCGTAGGCGCAGCAGACCCGGACCACGGCACCGAGCTGCTGGGCGTAATCGCGGGCGCGCTTCTCGACCTCCTCGATGAAAGCATCGTCGTGCGCAGGATCGTGGTGGGTGAGAACGAGCTGCCGCACCGCGGCGGCGGCGGCCAGGTCCACGGCATACTCGTAGGTGCTGTGGCCCCAATTCTTCTTGGATGGATACTCCTCCGGAGTGTACTGGGCATCGTGAATCACCAGGCCGGCGCCAGCCATGAACAGCGCGTGGCGGCGGTCCCCCACGTGCGCGAAGGACTCGACGTTGGAGCCGCGGCTGTCGCGCGAAAACGTTTCGGAGAAGGGCTCATGGTCGCACAGGTACACCACGACTGCACCGTCAGCCTCGATGCGGTAGCCCAGCGTCATTGCCGGGTGATGGAGGTACTGTGCGACGATTCGCGCGCCACCTATCTCGTGCGTCCCCTCTTCCAGCTCGCGAAAGCTGATACTCGCTGGAAGCTGTCCGATCTCGACGGGGAAGTAGGTGAACTCCATCTGGCCGGCGAGGACTTCGCGCAGCGAACGTCCGCTGCCTTCCGGGCCGCAGACGGTGATCCGGTTTCCGGGGACGAAGAGCGGAACGAAGAAGGGGAAGCCCTGGATGTGATCCCAGTGCATGTGGCTGAGCAGGATCGTCGCCGTGATCGGCCCCGAAGTTTGCGCCATGAGCGCCGCGCCGAGCGCGCGGGCGCCGGTCCCGCAGTCCAATATGAAGCAGGCACCCCCGTTAGTCGTCACTTGCACACACGACGTGTTGCCGCCAAACCGGAGCGTGCCCGGACCCGGCGTGGCGATCGAACCCCGGGTGCCCCAGAATCGTACTCGCATATTTCCTCCAGTCTCGCCTATTCGTACACCACGTGGAGACCGTCAAGATACCGGACAAGCTCCGCGGCCCCTGCGCGGATTTCCTCGGGTGCACAGCGTTTGGCCGCCTGCTCCAGGGATGCGCCGATCTCCGTAATCCGGTCGAAGCCGTAGCCGGCGCCGGACCCCTTCATGTTGTGCCCCAGGATGCGAACGTCGTCGTAATTCGATCGTTCCAGCGCCGCGGCGATCGCATCGACGTCGCGCCGACGCCCCTCGAGAAAACCGGGGACCAGCTCGGCGAGGCCCGAGCCCACCCGGACCAGTCCCATGGCGTGCTCTTCGATGGCGCCGATGAGCGTGGCCTTTCGGATCGGTTTCGTCAGGTGGACCGTGCAGCCGGCGTCGAGACTCTTGCGGACTTCTTCGGGCAGGGCGTGCGCGGTCAGCGCCAGGATCGGAACCGGCGTGGCGTGGTTCTCGGTTTCCCATTGGCGGATCCTGCGCGTCGCGGAGTAACCGTCCATGATCGGCATCTGGACGTCCATGAGCACCACGTCGTAGCTGCCGGAGATGAATCTTTCGAGAGCGACCGCACCGTTGCACGCCACGTCGGCGCTGTATCCGCTGGCGTCCAGATAGGACTGGATCAGCAGCACGTTGTCCGGGGAATCCTCGGCCAGCAGGATCCGCAGCGACTTCGCGCCCGCCGGGATGCCCCGAGGTTGGGTCGCCGGCCGCTCTGCCGCCGGCGCCGCGCCGCCGCGCGCTTGCTGGATCACCTCCAGCAGCTCGGCTCGTTTTATCGGTTTCACCAGGTACGCCGCCACTCCCAGCTCGCGGCCGCGGGCGACGTCCCCGGCACGGTTGTCCGAAGTGAGCATCA
>JBDTVU010000200.1:0-5195 GCA_040007035.1 Betaproteobacteria bacterium
CGCGGCGTTTTTCGTTCAGGCGCCCGTCGCGGAACGACGCGCGCAACGTAGCGCCCCGCGCTTCGTCAGCCTTCCTGCGCCGCCAGCCAGGCGTTCCACGCGGCCATCGACTTGACGCCGTGAACGCAGCGCAGCTCGGGCAGGACGCCGAACCGGCGGCCGCGCTCGGACAGCTTCTTCCAGATCTGCGGCTCCTCGCCGACGAGGAGCTTGCCGTTCTCGTCGGACAGCCGGACGCCGTTGAATCCGTTGATACCGAAATAGTCGCGTCGTGAAATCGCGGCGCACCAGCCGCCGACCGGACCTTCCCAGACGCAGAGGTCGCCACGCTGGTCGGGAGCGTACCGATCGTCGGGCGGCATCCTGCGGCCGACGAATTCGTTGTTGATCGCCGACAGCCCGAGAAAGGCGTAGTCCGGAAACGCCGCGAAGCGATCGAGCAACCCGACGTCGAAGCCGTCGGGAAAATCGATGACATCGTCGTCGACGTCGACCAGATACTCGCCCTGCGCCATCGCGAACAGCGGCTTGTACAGGTCGAGGTCTTCGTTGCGGTCGCGGCGAACGACCCGGGCGCCGTGCGCGGCCGCGATCGCCTCGCTGCCGTCGGTCGAGCCGTTGATGCCGACGATGATCTCGACCTGCGCCGGCGGAAGGCGGCACCGCCGGCGGATCCCGGCGAGGCAGGCTTCGAGGATGTCCGCGTGGTTGCCGTACGTCAGCACGACCATGCTGAACTTGTACCGCGGAAGCTGGGCGAGCTTCGCCAGGCCGTCGCGCGCCTGATCGGCCTCTGTTTCGATTCCGGGATCGCCGGGGCCCTGCGCGGCCAGCCGGTCGAGCAGCCGGAGCGCGCGCCTGAAGCGTCCGAAATAGAGGCAATGCCGCGCCTGCGCCCGCAGGAGCAACGGATGGTCCGGAAACGCGGCGGACATGCGTTCCAGCGTGCGCGCGGCGAGCGACTGGGCATTCCGGTGCCGGGTCGTGATGACTTGCAGAGCACCTCGACCATTTCGAGGATGGGGATCAGCGCGTTCGTGTCGCGAGCGACGGCCTGCTCGAGCAGCGTCAGCTCCCGTTCCGTCTCGTCCACCGGCCGCGGCACGCCCGCCGCGCATCCGTATACGTAGAAGCGGGCTGCGGTCGACAGCGCGTCCGGCGCGATTCCGCGATCGGCGAAATGCGTGCAGACCCGCGCTTCGGCGTCGGCCCGGCTGAGGTCGCCCGCCTTCCTCAGCCGATACCAGGCGGTGGTGCGGATGTCGAATTCCATCGGTGTGCGTCGCCGGAGTTGCAGATCGCTGCGTGCTGCGTCAGTTCGCCGCCCGCCCGAGGTCGCGCAGGTGGTGGTGCGCCTCTTCGGCCGATTCGTAGATGTGCGGTGCGAGGCCGCGGTGCGCCAGCGCGTCGCCGAGCTTCATCCGCAGGAAGTTCGACGTCGTGTAGCGCGTCACGCCCCAGTAGTGGCGCAGGACCAGACCCTTCACCATGTCGGACCACGCGTCGACCAGTTCCGGCGGGATCGAGAAATTGTCGTAGTTGACGATCGCGTAGATCTTCTTGCCCAGCGGGATCAGCGTCTTCTCGATTTCGGCGCGCACGTCGTCGATGTCGTGCGTGCTGCGGATCGCCAGCCGCTCGAAGTTGATGAAGAAGATGTTCTGGTCGGGCGCGTAGGTGAAGCGGCGGGCGAGCGGGATCGCCAGCATCTTCTCGCGCAGGCCCATCGGGCCGTCGTGGAACACCGCCTCGTCCATCGGTCGCGGCGCGCCGCGGATGATCGGCTCGAAGTCCATCAGTGCGAGGATGTCGCGCTCGAGGTCGACGCCCGGCGCGATCTCGGTGAGCTCGACGCCGTCGTCGGCGAGCCGGAACACGCAGCGCTCGGTGACGTAGAGCACCGGTTGTCGCCGCCTGCGCGCCTCGGCGCCGGAGAACGTCCGGTGCTCGACCTCGCGGACGAACTTCTTCGCCGTTCCTTCCTCGAGGATCGCGAGCTTCCCACCGCCCACCTGAATCACCAGCCGGCCCGCGGTGAACGTGCCCACGAACACGACCGACTTGGCGCTCTGGCTGATGTTGATGAAGCCGCCGGCGCCGGCGAGGCGCGGGCCGAACTTCGACACGTTGAGGTTGCCCTCGCGGTCGGCCTGCGCCAAGCCGAGGAACGCAAGGTCGAGCCCGCCGCCGTCGTAGAAATCGAACTGGTACGGCTGGTCGATGATCGCCTGGGTGTTGGTCGCCGCGCCGAAGTTGAGCCCGCCGGCCGGAATGCCGCCGACGACGCCGGGCTCGGTCGTCATCGTCAGCAGATCGATGACGTTTTCTTCGGCCGCCACGCTCGAGATGCCGTCCGGCATCCCGATCCCGAGGTTGACGACGCTGTTGGGCTTCAGCTCCAGCGCCGCGCGGCGGGCGATGATCTTGCGCTCCGACATCGGCATCGGCTCGATCGTCGACGCCGGGACGCGGATCTCGCCCGCGAACGCCGCGCTGTACGGCTCGGCGAACGTCTGCATGTGGTACTCGGGTTTCTCGGCGACGACGACGCAGTCGACGAGGATGCCCGGGATCTTCACCTGCCGCGGATTGAGCGTGCCACGCTCGGCGATCCGCTTGACCTGCGCGATGACGATGCCGCCCGAGTTGCGCGCCGCCATCGCGATGGCGAGGCCTTCGAGCGTCAGCGCCTCGTGCTCCATCGTGATGTTGCCGTCCGGGTCGGCCGTCGTGCCGCGGACGATGCCGACGTCGATGGGGAATGCCTTGTAGAACAGGTATTCCTCGCCGCCGATCGGCATCAGCGTGACGAGATCCTCGGTCGTCATCGCGTTGATCTTGCCGCCGCCGTGGCGCGGGTCGACAAAAGTGCCGAGGCCGATCCGCGTCAGCGTCCCGGGCTTGCCGGCGGCGATGTCGCGGAACAGGTGCGTGATCACGCCCTGCGGCAGGTTGTACGCCTCGATCTGGTTACCGACGGCGAGCGCCTGCAGCTTCGGCACGAGGCCCCAATGGCCGCCGATCACCCGCTTGAGGAGTCCTTCGTAGCCGAGATGGTTGAGGCCACGCTCCTTGCCGTCGCCCTGCCCCGCCGCGTAGACGAGCGTCAGGTTGCGCGGGCTGCCGATCCCGTCAGGCTGGTCCTTCGCCGCCTCGACGAAGCGCTCCTCGAGCGCGACCGCGATGTTCTCGGGGAAGCCGATGCCGACGAAGCCGGTGGTCGCCAGCGTGTCGCCGTCGCGGATCAGCGCGACGGCCTCGCGGGCAGTGACGATCTTGCCGTGCTCGAACGTGCGCAAGGCGTCGAGCAGGCGCTGCGTGTCCTGGGTCATGACGCGATTCCCTCGGCGAGGCCGATGGGCCCCGCATCGCCGGCAATGGTAAAGCGACGACGCGCGGTGCGGGCTGCGGCAGGTCAAGGCGGATCGCGCGCGACGCGCGCCCGGCGTCGGCCTTCGTCATCGACCGCGCTCGTCCGGGGTGAGCCGATCGTAGTACTGGCGCAGGACGAACAGCTCGCGAACCGCATCGGCCGGAAAACCGGCGCGCTGCCCCGCGGTGGTTTCGTAAAACAGCAGCTCGTCCATGTACTCGCGGAACCGCTCCGGCTGCCGCCGCAGCGCCCAAAGTAGATTCACGACGCGCGGGTACCGGCCCATCAGCAGTGCCGGGCGCACGTTGGCGGGCATCCGCGCGAGCCATTTCACGGTCGGCGCCAGCAATTCGGCATCGACCTGACCGCCGCCGCCGCCGCCGCCGCGGCCGACGTCCGGCGCCTTCCGGACGTCCGCTGGCGCGGGGGCATACCGTGCGCCGCGCGTCGCCTCGGTCGGCAGCTCGGCGGGCACGCCGGGAGGGCGCTCCGGCGGATGGAATTGCGGCAGGCCGTCGTCGGCATCCTCGCCCGGATTGCTCATGTGGCGCTAGGCCTCCCCGTCTGCGGTCGCGGCCTGCCGTCGGCGTAGGCCTGCGCCTGGTTGATTCCGAAAGACGCTCGATGCGAGCCGCCTCGCCGGCGGTCGCAAGGGTACGTCGAAGGCCGCCACCGCGTGCGGCAACAAACGTGGAAACAATTCCCACATGCGGCCGAGATGATCAGCCGGCCGCTTCCGGTTGTCAACGCTCGCGACCGGAGCCGAGGCCGGCAACAACGGGGGCATACGGATCGACGAGACCTCGGGCGGCGACAATGCGGCGAGGATGGCAGAGGCGAGCCCGCCGTGCTCCACTATCTGGGCGAAATGGAAGAGATCATTGAGGTCAGGCATGGGCGCCTCAACGTTCACCAAGCAGGACGGTGAGGACAATTCTTGCCGACTACCGGCGCCAGTGTCCCGGATTTATTGTGTCTGCGAATCCAATGGGGCCGTCGATCCCGCGAACAGGAGCTACCCATGAAGAAGGTTCTCGGTGTCTACTGCGCCCCCCGCCAGCACTGGGTTGGCGACGGATTCCCGGTCCGTACGCTCTTCACCTACGACAGCCACGGCCGGCACCTGAGCCCGTTCCTGATGCTCGATTACGCCGGCCCGATGCAGTTCGATCCGGCCTCGCGTCCGCGCGGCGTCGGCGAGCATCCGCACCGTGGTTTCGAAACGGTGACGATCGTCTACCAGGGCGAAGTCGATCATCGCGACTCCACCGGCGCCGGCGGCCACATCGGCCCGGGCGACGTGCAGTGGATGACGGCGGCCTCGGGCATCCTCCACGACGAATTCCACTCGGAAGCCTTCACCCGCAATGGCGGCACGCTGGAAATGATGCAGCTTTGGGTGAACCTGCCGGCGAAGGACAAGAAGGCCGACCCCGGCTACCAGACGCTGCAGGACAAGGACATTCCGTCCGTGCCCCTGGCCGACGGAGCGGGCCGTGTGCGGGTGATCGCGGGCGAGTTCGACGGGCACCGCGGCCCGGCGCGCACGTTCACCCCGATGGACGTGTGGGACGTGCGCCTGAACCGCGATGCGACGACGCAATTCACTCTGCCGGAAGGCCGCACGCTGGCGCTGGTCGTGCTGCGCGGTACCGTGCAGGTGAACGGCCACGCGGTTGCGCGCGAGGCGCAGATGGTGGTGCTCGATACGGCCGGAACCGAGGTCGTGATCGAAACCAACACCGATGCCACGTTGTTGTTGCTCGGCGGCGAGCCGATCGACGAGCCCATCGTCGGCTACGGCCCGTTCGTGATGAACACG
>JBDTVU010000201.1:0-5185 GCA_040007035.1 Betaproteobacteria bacterium
CGGCCGCAATCGCGGAAGCGCACTTCCACCGCGGCAACGCCGCGCGCGATGCGGGCGACCACGCGGCGGCGATCGCCGCGTACGAGGCGTCGCTCGCGGCGGCTCCCGGCAATCCGGCGGTGGAGAACAACCTCGGCCTTGCGCGCGCGGCGCAGGGCGACGCAGACGGAGCCGAGGCGTGTTACCGCCGGGCGCTCGCGCTCGATCCGATGCACGCCGATGCGCTGGCCAACCTCGCCAACGTTCTGTTCGCGCGCGGCGAATTCGCTGCGACCGAAGCGGTTTACGAGCGCCTGTTCGCGCTGCTGCCCACGCTGCCGGCGTACGTCTGGCTGCAGCGCGGCCTCGGCCTGCAGCGGCAATCGCGGTTCGTCGACGCCGAGGCCTGCTTTCGCGCGGCGCTGCTGCAGGAACCGGCCGAGCCGAGGATCCTCATGCCGCTCGCCCACGCGCTGCTCGAGCAGGCGCGTCACCGCGACGCGCTGCCGGTCCTCACCGAACTCGTCGCGCGCGAGCCCGACCACGCGTGGGGACGGGCGATGCTGTGCATGGCGAAGCAGCAGTTGTCCGACTGGAACGGCATCGAGGCAGCGTTCGCCGCCTTGGGCGAACTGCTCGACCGGGGCCCGGACGGCGTCCGACATCCGCCGAATCCGTTCGCAGTCCTCGCCATGCCGTTCGGTCCCGCGCAGCAGCTCACGGTAGCGCAGTCGTGGTCGCGCAGCCTCCGGGTGCCCGACGTGACGCTGCCGCCCTGCGCGTTCCCGGCGGACGGGAAGCTCCGCATCGGGTTCGTGTCGTCCGACCTCCGCGCGCACGCGTTGACGTTCCTCGCACTCGAATTCTGGGAGCGGCTGCGCGGCGGCCGGCTGGAGACCTTCGCGTACAGCCTCGATCCCGACGCTCCCGGTGCGCTCGGCGAGCGCATCCGCGCCGCGTTCGACCACTACGTCAACGTCGCCGACGACTCGGCGGCCGCGATCGCCGCCCGCCTGCGCCGCGACGGCATCGGCGTGGCGATCGACTGCAACGGCTACACGCGCTCCGCGCGCACGGAGATCTTCCTGCTCCGCCCGGCGCCGGTCCAGATCAACTACCTCGGTTTCCCGGGAACGCTCGGCACGCCCTGCTTCGACTACATCGTCGCCGACGCCTTCGGCCTTCCGCCGGACGCCGAGCGCTGGTACGCGGAAAAGCCGTTGCGGATGCCGCACTCGTCGTTCCCGTGCGACACGCACCGCGCGCCGCCCGGGCCGCCGCCGCCGCGCTCGGCGCACGGACTGCCCGACGACGCCTTCGTATTCTGCTGCTTCAACAACAACAACAAGATCCTGCCCCGCGTCTTCGCCGTCTGGATGCGGCTGCTCGCCGCCGTCGACCGCAGCGTGCTGTGGCTGTTCACGTACGGCCCCGAGGTCGAAGCCAACCTGAGCCGCGAAGCGGCGGCCGCCGGCATCGCCCCGCAACGGTTGGTGTTCGCGCGCCGCGCGCCGCTGGCGGAGCATCTTGCGCGCCAGCCACTCGCCGACCTCTTCCTCGACACGCTGCCTTATGGCGCGCACACGACGACCAACGACGCGCTGCTGATGGGCCTGCCGGTGCTGACCTGCGCCGGCGACCGGCTTGCCTCACGGATCGCCGGCAGCCAGCTCCACGCGATCGGGCTGCCGGAGCTCGTCACCGCCAGCCTCGACGAGTACGAAGCGCTGGCGCTGGCGCTCGCCCGCGATCCGGCCCGCCTCCGTGCGCTGCGCGCGCGGCTCGCGGCGAACCGCGCGACGCACCCGCTGTTCGACATGCGCCGCTACGCCGCCGACTTCGAGGACCTCGTGCAGGGCGCGTGGGCCGGCTACCGCGCGACAGCGCGCTGAAGGAAGTCGCCGAGCGCGGCGACCGGCGCGGCGTCGCCGAAGAGGCGGGGCGCACCGGCGCGGATCCGGTCGCGCAGCGACTCGCGCCACGGCCGGTCGGTGGCGACCCGGACAGCGATGCGCACGTAATCGTCGGCGTCGCGCGCGACGAGCTCGTCGACGCCGGCCAGCGCAAGCATCGCCGCGCTCTGCCGGCCGCGCATCAGCAGGCCCGGCAGCGTGACCACCGGCAGCCCCGCCGCCAGCGCGTCGAGGCTGGTGTTGCCGCCGGACCAGCGCAGCGTGTCGAGCATCGCGTCGCAGACCGCGTTGATCCGCAGGTAGTCCGGATGCGGGCACTGCGGCAGCGTGATCAGGCGCGGCGCGAGGTCGACCCCCTCGCGCCGGCAGGCGGCGGCGAGCCGCGCTTCGTACTTCGCCGTGAGCGCCGGATGACGGCCCGCGAACACGACGAGGCGCGCCGCCGGTGCCGCGGCCAGCACGCGCGCGAACAGCGCATCGGTCTCGGGATGGATCTTGAACAGCGACTGCGGGCACATCAGCAGCGGCACGCCGTCGGGCAACCCGAACTGCGCGCGCGTGGCGTCGGCCGGCACTGCGGGGCGCGCGTAGTCGGTGCCGATGCCGGGCAACGCGACCAGCGCCTCGGTGTAGTGCCGTGTGGCGTCGGCGGACTCCATCGTCGCCGCGGTGAGGAACGTGTCGATCGTCGCGTGCCCGGTCGTCACCGGATGCCCCCAGCCGGCGACCTGCACCGGCGCGAGGCGCAGCGCGGCGAGGGCGAAGCTCGTCTGGTCCATCCCGAGCTCGGGGTAGACGAGGATGTCGAGCGCGTCGCCGCGCATCGTCGGCGCCGCCGTCGACGGCGTCAGCGCGGTGCCCGAAAACGCGCGGAAGCGGTCTACCCCGCGCGCGATCGCCTCGGCGAGCGGCGTCATCCCGCGTCGCAGGTGGTAGACGTAGATCTCGAAGCGCTTGCGGTCGAGGCCCTCGATCCAGCGCCGGAAGTACATGCCGACGGTGCCCTCGTTGTAGAACGCGGATGCGAAGCCGACGCGGATCCGCGCGCCGGTCGCCGAACGCGGGCGCGGCGCGCGCCACTCGGGCGCCACCGCGTCGATCGCGCGGGCGACGATGCCGGCGTAACGTGCCTGCAGCTCGCGGTCGTCCTCGCCCTGGTACGCGAGCAGGAAATTGGTCCAGCGCAGGTCGTCGATGACGTCGCCGAACCTGCGCCCGCGCACGAGCGCCGGCAGCTCCTGCTCCAGCCGCAGCAGGCCCGCGGCGTACTGCGCACGCGCCGCAGTGACCGCGTCGGCGTCGGCGTAGACCATCGGCAGCGTCAGCGCCTCGCCGAACGCGGCGCGCAGCAGCGTCGGCCGGCGCGCCCGCGCGCGGGCGTACGCGTCACGCGCGGGTACCATCTCGTCGCGCTCGGCGCAGGTGCCGGCGAGCGACAGCAGCGGGCCCGGATCGGCCGGCGAGAGTTCGGCAGCGCGGGCGAAGCGCGACGATGCCTCGTCGAGCAGCCCGTGGTCGCGCAGCAGCGCGCCGAGACCGAGCACGGCGCCGCGGTCGTCCGGCTTCAGCGCGAGCGAGCGCCGGTACGCCGCCTCCGCCCCGGTGTCGTCGCCGAGATCGCGTCGCGCCGCGCCGAGGTTGCTCCATGCGAGCGCGTAGTCGGGTTGCGCCGCGACCGCGCGGTCGAGCGCCGCCGCAGCGTCGGCGATGCGACCGCCGTCGCGCAGCGCGTTGCCGTAGTTGTTCCACGCTCGCGCGTACTTCGGATCGGAAGCCACCGCGGTCACGAACGCTTCGAGCGCGCCCGCCAGGTCGCCGGCGTCGGCGAGCAGGATGCCGAGCGAGTTGAGCACGCGCGCGTCGACGGGGTTGAACGTCAGCGCGTCGCGCAGGTCGTCGATCGCGTGCGGCAGGTCCTTGAGGTCCTCGAGCGCCTGCGCGCGCAGCAGCAGCGCGATCCGGCAATCGGCGCGCGCGACACCGGCGGTGGCGAGCATCGCCGTCGCCTGCGCCTTCGCGCCGGCGGCGTCGCCGCGCTGCAGCAGCGCCTCGATCCGGGCGAGACGGGGGTCGGCCATCGTCGTCCCCTCAGGCGATGCCGGACGCTTTGAGCGCGGCGGGCGCTTTCGCCGCCAGCGCCGCGACGTACGCACGTTCCAGCGCGCGCGTGTGCGCCGGCATGTCGGTGAGCGGCGAGTTCGCGAGTCCCGCGCGGATCGACGCGCGCACCTCGGACATGAACGCGGGATCGACGGCAAGCCGCACCGCGGTCTCGACGTAGGCTTCCGGCGTGAGCGCCGCCGTCTGCGTCACGCCGAGGTTGGCGAGGATCGAGTACGACGTGCGCTCGCCGTGACGGCTGCCGACCAGCGTCACCACCGGCACGCCCATGTCGAGCGCCTCCAGCGTGCCGTTAACCCCGCCGTAGGGCATCGTGTCGAGCGAGAAGTCGACCAGCGAGTAGCGCGCCAGGCCTTCGGCGTCGTCGCGGCCCTGCGGCAGGAACAGCAACCGCTCCTCGGCGATGCCGGCCGCCGCGGCGAGGCGCAGATAGCGGTCGCGCATCGCCGCCGACAGCGGAGAGAACGCAAGCCGCGCACGCGGGACGCGAGCCAGCACCTCGCGCCACAGCCCGAGGCAGCGCCGCGACAGCTTCCACATGTTGGCGAACGCGCCGATGACCACCGCCTCGGCGGCGATGCCGAGCGGCGCCCGGTGGAACGGATGATCGACCGCCGGCGCCACGTGCCGGTACGGATACGCGCAGCCGTCCATCGGCAGCAGCGTCTCGAGCTGATATTGCTGGTTCTCCGGCACCTCGCAGAAACGGTCGGTCAGCTTGAAGTCGATCGCCGCCAGTCCGACGGTGCCGGCGCTCGCGATGTGCGTCATCTGCACCCGCGCCGGCTTCAGCGCGAGGATGCCCGGCTTGCCACCCTTCGTGTTGGTCGACAGGTCGACCAGGAGATCGAGATCAGCGTCGGCGATCCGCGCCGCCGCCGCGCGCTCGGACAGATCGGCGATCACGTCGAAGCGCTCGCCGAATCCCCGGTAGCGGTCGGTCCATGCATCGTGCTCGGTTGAGGTCGACCAGAACGAGAGCTCGAACCGCGACCGGTCGTGGTGCTCGATCGCCGCCCACATCTGCTTGCCCATCACGTGGTTGCGCAGGTCCGCGCCGAGGTAGCCGATCCGCACGCGGCCGGGCCGGCGCGTCGCCGGCTGCGGCAGCGGCGGCCCGTAGACGCGACGCGCGGCGGCGTCGTACTTCCGCGCGAGGTCGTGCAGCAGCG